>JAFZQZ010000019.1 GCA_017620135.1 Bacillota bacterium | reverse complement strand
GTTCCGGTATAGCCGTTGACGCCGCGGACATTGTTGACCAGCACCGGGTTTTCCAGGAAAGTCTCCGCGATGAATTTGGAACGGAGCGGATCACCGGGCATCAGGACAGTTTTAGCAAAGTCTTCCGGCTTTGCGTTGATGTGAGGGGTGGGATAAAGAGCCATGAAAAATTACCTCCTGTTTAATATCCGGATCCGGTATCCAGACCCTTGACGATCTTGACGATACGGCTGGTTCCGAGTCTGGACGCGCCGAGCGCCACGAAATCTTCCGCGTCCTGAAGAGAACTGATGCCGCCGGCCGCTTTGATCTTCACATGCGGGGCAACGTGCTTCGCGAAGAGCGCTACATCTTCCTTGGTAGCGCCGCCGGTGGAGAAACCGGTGGAAGTTTTGATATAATCGGCTCCGGAAGCGGAGACGATCTCACACATTTTGATCTTTTCTTCTTCGGTCAGCAGGCAGGTCTCAATAATGACCTTCAGGATATGATCCTCGCAGGCCGCTTTGATGTCACGGATCTCATTTAAAAGATCTTCGTAGCGTTTGTCTTTCAGCCAGCCGATATTGATGACCATATCGACTTCGTCCGCTCCGTTTTCGATGGCGTCTGCCGCCTCGAAAACCTTGACCGGCGTGGTGGAATAGCCGTTCGGGAACCCGATGACCGTGCAGATCTTGACACGTCCCTTCGCGTATTCGGCAGCCTGTTTGACATAGGATGCCGGAATACAGACAGAAGCCGTTTCATACTTGATGCCGTCGTCGACGATCGCCCGGATATCATCCCAGGTCGCGGATTGGGAGAGCAGGGTATGGTCGACTTTTGAGAGAATCTCTTTCAGTTCCATCATGACCTCCTTGGATATTAATATATGAGTTTTTGTCCGCTTTCACGGATCAGTTTACGATAACAGTTGTAGCACAGTCCTTCATAGCGGTCGTTGCCGCCGAGGACTACCTGCGCGCCTTCGACGATGATTTGTCCGTTATCGTCGAAACGGGCGTTGACGGTCGCTTTTCTGCCGCAGCGACAGACAGATTTGATCTCCGTGATGGAATCCGCGATCTCAAAGAGCCGCTTGGATCCGGGGAAAAGCTTTGTCTGGAAATCCGCGCGAAGACCGAAGCAGAGTACCGGTACGTCGTCCAGATCGGCGAGGTCCTTCATCTGACTGACCTGATCGGGCGTCAGGAACTGGCATTCATCACAAATGACGACATCAAGATGAACCAGTTCGTTCTGCCGGTGGTAGAATTCACGGATATCCACAGACGGACCCACGGCAAGCGCTTCCTGGAACAGGCCGATCCGTGAACGCACGACCGTATGGACATTACCGTTTTCATCCACGGTATCGTCCCGGGTGTCGGTCGCCGGTTTGATCAGCAGCACGCTCTTGCCTTTTTCTTCATAATTGAATTTGGTCATCAGCGCCTGAGCTGTCTTGGATGAGCCCATCGCACCGAATTTAAAATACAGTTTTGCCATGATCCGGAGGATCCTTTCTGTCATATATGTCTGATATAAGACTGATTCTATCACTTGAAATAGGTTTTTGCAATAAAAAAGCGCCTGCGAAAAAACGCAGGCGCACAGTGTACGGAGCAGGGATCATTCTTCGGAGGCTTCTTCGACGGCTTCTGATTTCTGAGCAGCGATAGAGATCTGGATCTCTTCCATTTTCTCTTTCGTCAGGGAGAAGTTCTTCATAGCCAGCAGCGTGCAGATCCAGCCGAGGATCGGGAAGCCGCAGAACAGAACGACCGTGATGATGCGGATGCCCGGAGTCAGTGCATCTGTGCCCTGAGGGATCCGTGAACCGGTATAGCCGACGAGTCCGATGAGCAGTGTGGCCAGCATCGGCGCGAGAGCGCTGATCATTTTATCGATGAAAGAGTAGACCGCGCTGACTGTAGCCGGCAGATAGTTGCCGGAACGGTACAGTTCATAATCGACGATATCCATACGCATGGCGTTGGTCGCGGTGGAAACGATCATCTTGAGCGCGTTGTTGCCAAGCATCAGAAGGAAGAACAGGAGGAGCGCAATACCGATTCCGCCGGCACTCTTGGCAGGGACGAACAACAGGAACAGTGTGAAAGCGATGTTCCAGAAGATGCAGACCCAGGTCCATTTGACCATGACGACTTTGTTGCCTTTTTTACCGGCCATCCTGGCGCCTAAGATCGCGAAAATGATCGAAGGAAGCATCGCGATGATGGAAACGATCGAGGAGCCGATCATAGAACCAAGAAGTACGCCGTAAAGAAGGGTGACGATCACAGACTGACCGCCGACGGTCTGAGCCAGTTTGTCGGAACTGGCTGCTACGATGTAACGGCCAAGTTCTTTGTTCTCCTTAAGGAGAGCGAACATTTCTTTCAGTGTGGGCGTCTGGTTCTTTTTGATACCTACAAAGTTTTCGGGCTTATCATAAGGCGTAAGGCCGATGCAGGTCAGGACGAGAGCGATGAAAGAAACACCGATCACGAGGAAGTTGGACATCTGGAATACTTGAACGGTCCAGTTGAAGTCCGTATTTCCTGCTTCATTGACAAAGGGGACACCGAATTTTTTTAGCAGAACCGTCGTCATGACGCCGGCGACGATCATGGGAGAAAGATAGGAATAGATCGTAGACCAGACACCGATGGTCGGACGCTGCTTCGGATCGTTCGTCAGGATGTTGCCTGTGAGCGCGCCGGTGCAGCTTGTGAACGTATAACCGATAATATACAGCGCATAGATCAGGATAAATACAAGGACGCCTTTCGGGTTGGATACCATTTCGTCCGCACCGAAACTGAATTTTCCGGCAAAAACGTTGCACATCAGTGTGGTCGCACCGGCCATGAACAGCCAGCCGATGAACAGGAAGAAGCGCATCTTGCCGTGTTTGGAATTGAATTTCTCGATCAGCAGTGCGATGATCGGGTCGGTGACGCTGTCAAATACACGTGAGATGGTGATCAGTACGCCTACCAGCGCAGTGGTGATCGCGAAGCCAAGATTGCCGATATAGGCGGCGTAGCCCAGGAGCACGTAAAATGCCATCTGCATGATACCTGTCATCTGGCTCAGGGCGATGTGCCATGTTTTCGCCCGGCGGTACTGGATCCCGCTGGTCTGCTGCTCGGCTGTGTTTTGTTTTGCCATGTTCGGTTCCTCCGTTTACTGTTTATCGTTCCTTTTTTTGTGACTCTATCATACTGCAGGAACTACTTGCGGTGATAGAAAAGATATGTTAGTATTAGAAAAAATATGTCAGTTTTAAGGGGAAAAAAATGGATCGAGAACTGTTCTGTTCCGTATTGAAGAATCTGCTGCATGTCAATGTTTGCGATGCGGATCGGTCTTTTCTTCAGATGACAGAAGAAAAATACTGTTATCATCAGGCGCTGCAGCCAATGTTCCAGGCGGATGTCATGCAGTCATTGGTTCAGGGAATAAAACCCGGTATCCTTTATGAGTTCAGGGATCGACTGGGCATCTGCTTACTGCTTTTTTTACTGGATGGGACGCCCATGATCATCGGCCCTTTTGTCCGAAGGGAATTTGACGTGGAACACATACGCCGGCTGATGCTTTCCGCCGGTCTTCCAGGCTCTCACGAGGAATCGATCCGCCTGTATTACAGTACATTTCCTCTTTGCAGCGTGACGCGTGCAATCGAAGCGATCCTCGCGTGCAGTCAGGCCTTTTTACCGGATATGGGGGCACTCGATCTGGCCCGTATCGATGACTATCCGGATACACACCGTCTTCCTGCGCAGGATTATCAGGAAAGTCTGGACTACAGCAGCGTATACATGCGATATGAACTGGAGAATCAGTTTCTGCGTACGATCGAAAAAGGCGATGTGGAGCATGTACTGATCACTCATGACCAAATGGCTGCGGCCGGAGTCCGGGACAAACGGTATACCAGCGCGATCTATCAGGATATCAATGTCTCGGCGGCGATCCTGCGAACGATGGCGAGGAAGGCAGCGGAAAACGGCGGAGCTTCCGTAGTGGAGATCAACGAGATCACACAGCGCGCTGTGCAGAAAATGCTGTCAGAAACCACTGCGATGAGAAAAATGCAGGTCATACGGAATATGTGTGTCGAACTTGCGGAAGCGGTAGACCGCGCCAGAAGCCGACTGGGCAATTATTCCGCGCCGATTCGGAAAGCAGCTGATACCCTGCGCCATAACTATTCACAGGATATGAGCCTGCCGCAGCTGGCGGAGCACGTCGGAATGTCTCCTTCCCATCTCTCCCGTACTTTTTCAAAGGAAGTCGGAATGAGTATTTCCCAGTATGTCACGACTCTGCGCTGTGAAGAGGCGGCATCTCTTCTCAAAAGCAGTGATATGCCCGTGCAGGAGATCTCTGCTTACGTGGGTTATCTCGACAATAACTACTTTGTCAAAGTGTTCAGGAAGCTGTATGGGATGACGCCTACACAGTACCGGACAGGGACCGGTGAGACAAAGACATAAATATTCTATCAAACGCATATAGTTTCTATCATACTCACCCGGCTTATGATATACTGACAGTAATCAATCAGATATTTGGAGGTACGGATCATGGTCGATACACAAGGAAGGAAAGTGTATTCTTTATTGGAAGGCTGGCGGTTCACAAAAGATTCTGTAAAAGAGCCGAAGGCCCTTTCAGCTCTGCAGGCACAACCTGTAGTGCTTCCGCATACCTGGAACGCGGTGGACGGACAGGACGGCGGCAATGATTATTACCGCGGCACCTGCTGGTATATCCGGCAGCTGAGCGCGGAGGAACTGGCACCTTCAGAAACGGGCGGAAGAGTGTATATCGAGTTCGACGGCGCGGCGATGAGCTGCGACCTGTATATAGATGAAGAAAAGATCCTTACCCACGCAGGCGGCTACAGCCGTTTCCGGGCGGATCTGACCCGCTTCGCGGACGGTGCTCCACATATGCTTTATGCAGCCGTCTCCAACGAGGATAACCAGACAGTGTATCCTCAGAAGGCAGACTTCACCTTCTATGGCGGCATCTACCGAAGCGTCCGGCTGATCAAGGTACCGGCAGTCCACTTTGCGCTGGGCTATATGGGGACCAGCGGTCTTCGGATCACCCCAAAGGTGGATCTGGAGAAGAAGACATGCGACGTGATGGTGACCGCCTACGTGGAACACAAGGGAGAAGAGACCGTGTACGCGACCTTTGAAACGGCCGGGCAGAGCGTAACGATCCCGGTGGAAGACAGCTACGCGACCGCCGAGTTCCACCTGGATCCGGTCCGTCTGTGGGACGGTCTGGACGATCCTTATCTTTATACCATGAAAGTTACGCTCAACTCCGGCGACGAGATCATGTCCCGCTATGGCTGCCGCAGCTATCAGATCACTTCCGAAGGCTTTTTCCTGAACGGAAGACTTTATCCGCTGAGAGGCGTATGCCGCCACCAGGATCGTAAAGGGCTTGGCAACGCGCTCAGCCTGAAGGAACATCAGGAAGACATGGCACTCATCTGTGAGACAGGTGCCAACACGATCCGTCTGGCGCACTATCAGCACGCGCAGGAATTTTATGATCTGTGCGATGAGACCGGTATGGTCATATGGGCAGAGATCCCGTATATCACGATGCATATGCCCGGCGGGACCGCTAACACGCTTTCCCAGATGGAAGAGCTGATCGTTCAGAACTACAATCATCCTTCGATCGCAGTGTGGGGTCTTTCGAACGAGATCACGGCAGCCAGCGCGGTCGACGAAAGCATGCTTGACAACCATCGGATGCTTAACGACCTGTGCCACCGGCTGGATCCTACCCGCCTGACCACTATGGCGAATGTGTTCATGCTCGAGACGGACAGCCCTATCCTGGAGATCCCGGACGTCAACAGTTACAACCTGTATTTTGGATGGTATCTGGGAGAACTGAGTCAGAACGAAGCTTTCTTCGATGACTATCACGCGAAATTCCCGGACCGGGCGATCGGTTTTTCCGAATACGGCGCGGACACGAATGTAGCATTCCACTCCTCAAATCCACAGCGCGGAGACTATACGGAAGAATACGAATGTATTTATCACGAGCATATCCTCCGCATGATCGAAGAACGGCCCTGGCTGTGGGGGACTCATATGTGGAATATGTTCGACTTCGCGGCCGACGGCCGAGATGAAGGCGGCAAACACGGCGAGAACCAGAAAGGGCTGGTGACCTTCGACCGGAAGCTGAAGAAGGATGCATTCTACCTGTATAAAGCCTACTGGAATAAAAAGGAGCCGTTCGTCCACCTGTGCGGAAGCCGCTATACGGACCGCGCCGAGGATGAAACGAAGATCAAAGTCTATTCGAATCAGCCGGACGTCAGCCTGTATGTCGACGGGAAACTGTTTGAAACGCAGCAGGGAAACCGTATCTTTGAATTTACCGTACCGATCTCAGGCGAACATACGATCGAGGCAAAGAGCGGCAGTCTGACGGACCGGATCATCATACGAAAAGTCTCCGAACCGAATCCGGATTATATCTATAACAAAGCTTCTCAGGTCACCAACTGGTTCGATTCGGACGAACTGGATCCGGAAGCCTTCTCCGTCCAGGATACGCTCGGGGAACTGCAGGCTCATCCGCAGGCCGGTGCTGTGGTGAATGCCATGATGGAAAAAGCGGCGGCGTCCCGCGGTGATGTAGCGGAAAGCGTAAAAGACAATCCGCTTCTGAAGATGATGCTGGGAAGGATGTCTCTGATCAGTCTGCTGACACAGGCTGGAGCGGATGAGGAAAGCATCAAGTCTCTCAACCGTATCCTGCAGGGGATCAAAAAATGAAAAAAGGAATCCAACAGATCATGCTCGGGACCGTGACCGGTTCCGAGCAGACTGCGTTAGAAACGCTCAGAAAAATCAAAGCCGCCGGATATGACGGGATCGAACTGAACAGCTTCCAGATCCACAAGACTACCTTTCTGGTCCGTTTACTGACCAGGGCAGCCGGAATGCCTTCTGGAAAAGGCGGCAGCTATGACTGGCATAGGCTGGTAAAGGAAGCGGACCTGGAAGTCATCAGTCTTCATACGGACCTTGGCTCTTTGAAACGGGATCCGGAAAATGCGGCGGAAGAAGCAAAAAGCTTTGGAACATCCTTTATCGTCATTACGGGAATGTACCGTTTTGATTATACCTCCCGGGAAGCGCTGGACGGACTGTGCAGGGACCTGAACAACGCAGGTGCCGCATTGGCAGCGGAAGGGATCACTTTGCTTTATCACAATCACAATGCGGAATTTCTGAAGGTGCAGGGAGATGATTTCTGTGCCTATGACTATATCCTTTCCCATACCGATTCGGCCTTTGTGAATTTTGAACTCGATACCTACTGGCCGGCGGAAGCAGGTGTGGATGTCGTCCGTCTGATGGAGAAGGTGGGAAGCAGAATGAAGCTTTGGCACGTAACGGACCGCGGAAACCGGCAGCATGGCCCGGTCATGACGCCCATTCTGAAATCGGACAGCGTAGAGCTTGGGACAGGCAATATGCCATTGGAAAAACTGCTTGAGACGGCGAAAGAGCTTGGCGCACAGGCAGCTATACTGGAAACACACAAAAACTGGATCGAAAAGTCGCCGCTCAAGAGTATGGAGATCAGTGGCAAGTGGCTCAGCGAGAGGATCTGAAGATGGATAAACATCGTTTTAGCGCATGGTGGATCACACCGGAAGAACCGAAGCGGGAAGATGAAGCCCGGCCGGGTGCGGGATTTCTGAGAAAGCGCTTTGTACTGGAAGAAGTTCCGGAGAAAGCAAGGATCTTTATTACGGCGCACGGTTTGTATGAAGCATGGCTGAACGGGCAGAGGATCGGAAAGGATCTGATGACGCCCGGCTGTGACGAATACGACAAGCGGCTTCAGTATCAGGAGTATGAGGTTCAGGACCTGCTCGTGCCCGGGGAAAATGAATGGAGCGTGATCCTGGGTGACGGATGGTATCGGGGAAATAACGGCATCGACGGAACACGGAACCTTTTCGGGACGGATCTTTCGCTTCTGGCGGAGCTTTACAGCGAAGATCGACCGGTTTGCCTGACGGATGAGACATGGGAAGGATCGATGGACGGTCCCATCCGGCTGACAGATCTGGAACTCGGCGAAATCTATGACGCGCGAAAGGAAGAGATCACAAACTGGCATCCGGCCACAAAGCTGACAAAGGCTCCAAAGCCGGGAAAAGGTCTGAAACAGGCCGGATTCGGATATGATAATCTGGTACCGACGGAAACCTTACCTGTGCGGGAGAAGGAAAGCAGAGAAGGCTATCTTTTCAAAACACCGGACGGAAGCTGGGTCTACGATTTCGGCCAGAACCTGGCAGGTTTCACGAGGCTGCGCATCAGCGGAGCAAGTGGCGGGGAACGTGTCACGCTGATCCACGGGGAAACGCTGGATGAGAACGGCAATTTCACGATCCTGAATTTTCAGCCTGGAGATCGGAACAAGTCGGGCGGTATCGCGCAGAAGATCGAATATATCTGCAAGGACGGCGACCAAGTATATCAGCCGAGGTTTTCCATGTTCGGGTTCCGGTACGCGAAGATCGAGACGGATCTGTCAATGGAAAATGTTCGGGTGGAAGCGGTCGCGGTCTATTCGGATATGGAACAGACAGCTTTCTTTGAATGCAGCGAGCCGAAAGTCAATCGCCTGTTTAGGAACAGCATCTGGAGCATGAAAGGCAACTTCTGTGATATTCCCACGGATTGTCCTACCCGTGAACGAGCCGGCTGGACCGGTGACGCGGGCGTATTCGCTCCGACCGGTCTGATCCTGATGAACAGCCGGAAAGTTTGGGAGAAATGGCTCGCGAACGTGCGCCTCTGCCAGCATCAAGACGGAAAGATGGCCTATATCGCTCCGACCAACGGGAAGCCCGGGATGATCAGCGAGATGTTCTCCGCCTCCGTAGGATGGGGAGACGCTTCCACCCTGGTACCGTGGGCGATCTATGAGGTCTACGGTGATGAGACGGTTTTGCGTGACAACTATGAGATGATGAAGAAGTGGGTGGACTTTCTGGAAAAACGGGCGAAGAAAACCCGCGTTCAGAAACTGATCCGAAGGGATCCATATCGGAAATATATCATCGATACAGGAATGGACTACGGTGAATGGAGCGAACCCGGCGCGAATGTCATGGAGACTATGAAACAGGCCTCGCTTCACGGACAGCCAGAAGTCGCGACTGCGTACTACGCGCATTCCGCACTTCTGCTCGGGAAGATCGCCGAGATCCTCGGAGAAGAAAAGGATGCCGCGCATTACACGAATCTTGGTTATCAGGTGAGGAAAGCTTACCGGAATCTGGTGTTGAAGGAAGGACATATCGTAAGTGAACGGCAGTGCGAGTATGTCCGGCCGATCGCTTTCCATCTGCTGAATACACCGGAAGAAACGCAGGCTGCCGCGGACCTTAATGAAAAAGTCAAGGCAAACGGATATCACCTGAATACAGGATTCCTGTCCACTCCGTTCCTGACAGAAGTCCTGGCGGACCATGGCTATACGGACACCGCTTACCGACTCCTTTTACAGGAAGAATGTCCGGGCTGGCTCTATGCGGTAGAAAAAGGAGCGACCACGATCTGGGAGACATGGGACGGGATCCGGGAAGACGGGACAGTCCACGATTCACTCAACCATTACAGCTACGGAGCCATCAGCGGATGGCTGATCAAAGGCGTCTGCGGCATCCGCTACCGGCATGATAAACTGGAGATCCGGCCGCATCCGGATCAGTCGCTCGGATATGCCAAGGCGATCTATGATTCTCCCAAAGGACGGATCGTATCACAGTGGCATTACGAGAGGAAAGCTTTTGAAACGGAAAAACAAGCTGTCTATCACCTGGAGATCCCGCAGGGATTAACGGCGCAGGTCCATCTGGCGGACGGCAGAAAACTTACCCTGGGTGAAGGGAAATATGATCTGTAGGAGAGGAAGAGAAGATGGCGACATATTACTGTAATCCTGTCAATATCAACTATCATTACCAGTTCAACAAGGACCGTCGTAAAGGAAATGCCCTGAGCATCAACCGTGAAGCGGCGGATCCGTCTATGATCTGCTATAAGGGACGTTATTATGTTTTTGCGTCGATGAATCTATCTGTCTGGGTATCGGATGACCTGGCACACTGGGAAAGTTATCCGCTTCCTTCGGATATGCCGCTGTACGATTACGCGCCGGACGTGCGGGTGATCAAGGCGCCGACCAGGGATGAGAACGGCAGCTGGAAAACAGAGGAGTGGGTCTATTTCTGCGCGTCCCGGCGGAATGAGAAATGTGATCGTTACCGGACACAGGATATCCTGAACGGACCGTATGAAAAGATACCCGGCACGTTCCCTTACTGGGATCCGAACCTCTTCCAGGATGATGACGGCCGGATCTATTTCTACTGGGGCTGCTCCAATACGACGCCGATCTACGGAGTGGAACTGGATCCGTTTACCATGAAACCCTATGGGGCGACCGTTTCCAATCCGATGGGGAATTATATGGCTTTGATCGAAGGGGATCCTTTTCGCAAGGGATTCGAGCGGGTCGGGGATGATCACGCACTGCTGCCTGCTTCGGACGAAGCGATCGAAGAAAAATACCAGGCATTTATAAAGCAGCAGAAGATCCCGGCAGCTTTAGTACCTGGGAAGCTGAAGCCGCTCATCAAAGGGATGTTTGCGGATAAGCCCTATATCGAAGGGGCCTGGATGAACAAACATGAAGGGAAGTATTATCTGCAGTATGCCTGTCCCGGCACTCAGTATAATACCTATGCGGACGCGGTCTATGTCGGCGAGGGACCGCTCGGACCGTTCGTTCCGGCGAAAACCAATCCTTTCAGCTACAAACCGGGCGGATTTTTCACCGGAGCAGGGCATGGTTCCACCATGGAAGATACGAATGAACGTCTGTGGCATATTTCTACGATGCGGATCAGCATGCATCATGACTTTGAACGCCGTGTGGGTTTATGGCGCGCCGGCTATACGAAGGACGGTGACCTTGTCTGCGATACACGCTACGGCGACTGGCCGCAGCGCCTGCCGGAAGGGCGGGCCTTTCATGCGCTTTCGGACGAAGAACTCTGGCAGGATCCCGAATGGATGCTGCTCAGCTATAAGAAAAAGATGACTGCTTCTTCTTATAAGGAAGGCTCCGATCCACAGAAAGCGGTGGATGAAGATGTCCGGACCTGGTGGCAGGCGGAAGGGAACAGCCGGGACGAATGGCTGAAGCTGGACCTCGGGAAAGTCATGGACGTTCGTGCGATCCAGATCAATTTCGCGGACGGAGAACTGAATGTTCCCTGTCCGGGGAAGCTGTCCGGAGGGGACCAGCCGCGTTATATCGATGAGCATGTACAGCCGACCCAGTGGACACTTTCCGGTTCGGCGGATGGAGAGATATTTGAGGTCATCGAAGACAAAAGTTATGTGACGACGGATCTGTCCCATGACCTGGTCGTTCGGGAAGAAGGACTGAAGATCCGATACCTTCGGCTTTACAACATGAAAGTCCCCTATGAACAGAACCCGGCCATTTCCGGCCTTCGGGTCTTCGGCCTGCAGGATGAGGATCCTGTGGAAAAACCGGCAAAGGCGGAATATGTCCTTCGTCGTCTCGATGAGATCGATATGGCAGTGGCTGTACATCTCCCGGAAGAAGAAAACGTGGTCGGATACAACATCCTGTTTGGCCAGGATGAAGACAAGCTGTACTTAAACCATATGGTCATGGCAGGAAAACTGAAGGCGCAGAGCGGTGTCCAGAAAATAGGGGCATTGATCGCCGGACAGAATTACTGTGTCAGGGTCGATACCTTCAACGAAGCGGGTATCACCCACGGTGACGTTCAATATCTGGATAGAGGAGAAGCATGATGAATCAGGCATTCAATCCTTATTTGCCCGATTATGAATATATCCCTGACGGAGAACCTCATGTGTTCGGAGACAGAGTGTATGTTTACGGCAGCCATGATCGTTTTGACGGAAAAAAGTTTTGCCTGAATGACTACGTATGTTATTCTGCCCCGGTAACAGACCTTGCCGATTGGCGCTATGAAGGCGTGATCTATAAAAAGACGCAGGATCCCCGGATGGCGGACGGGACTCACGAACTGTGGGCACCTGATGTGGTAAGAGGCAAAGACGGACGGTATTATCTGTATTACTGTCCGGATGACAAGATCCGGTCGATCGGTGTGGCGGTCTGTGAGACACCGGCAGGCTCGTATGAGTTCTATGGGCTTGTGAAGGATCAAGACGGCGGTATCATAGGAGAGCGTCCTGGTGACACCATTCAGTTCGATCCAGGTGTTTTTATCGATGATGACGGAAAGATCTATCTCTATTCAGGTAACGGACCGAGAACAAAGAGCCAGATCGGAAAGGAACCGAAAGCATCTGTCGTCATGGAACTGAATGACGATATGATGACAGTAAAAGTCGGTCCTAAAAAGATGCTCCCTGTCTTTGGTGAGGAAGAGGGGACCGGATTTGAAGGTCATGCCTTCTTCGAAGCCAGTTCTATCCGGAAGATCGGAGGAAAGTATTATCTGGTCTATTCTTCGAATTCCTGTCATGAGCTTTGCTACGCGATCAGCGACCGTCCGGATGGAGGATGGAAGTTCGGGGGAGTACTGGTCAGTAACTGTGATGTATTTCCTGAGGGCAATCAGATTCCGAGAAACTGCTATGGCAATAATCACGGTGGACTCGAATATATCAACGGTAAATACTATATTTTCTACCACCGTCAGACGAACCGCTCGAGCTTTTCCAGACAGGGCTGCGCGGAAGAGGTAACGATCCTGGAAGACGGCAGCATTCCGCAGGTGGAGATCACTTCCTGCGGTTTAAACGGCAGACCGCTTTCCGGAGAGGGAGTTTATCCGGCTTCTATCGCCTGCTGGCTGTATGGAAAGGTAACGCCTACCTGGTCTCATCCGATGGCTATGGGTATGCGGCATCCTTTTATCACACAGGACGGGCCCGATCATTCGCCGGAAGAAGGCGGACAGATTCCCAGACAGTATATCGCCAACGTGAAAGACGGTCTTGTAGCGGCTTATAAGTATTTCGATCTTCAGGGAAATACGCTAATTCGGGTAAAAGTTCGAGGAAAAGCGACAGGGAAATTGCTCATCAGGACAGGAGAGTACGGACCGGTACTGGGAGAGATCGAATTAAGTCCGGCTAAAAAATGGACGGATTTCCAGGCAGAAACCAGACTCCCGGAAGGTAAATACCCGCTGTTCTTAAGTTTCCGGGGAAAAGGAACCTTCGATTTTCTGGAATTTGAACTGAAACCTCAAGCCGCACAGGAAGAAAGTACCGCGAAACAAGCAAAGACTGCCGCGCAGACGATGCCGCCTGACATGGATAAGAAGCAGTCCTTCGCGGACATTGCACGTCTGATCTTTAAAAAGAATAATCCATACAAACTGGATGACCGCTTTGTGCTCAGAGATGACAAAAAGCATCCATTCGCACTGATCATTCCAGGTGGCGGATATACCATGGTCTGCAGTTTCATGGAAGGCGTACCGATCGCCAGAAAGCTGAATGAAAAAGGTGTTTCCTGTTTCATTCTGTATTACTCGGTCGGTAAGAAGGCGAAATATCCGGCACCGCAGAAGGATGTCGCAAGGGCAATCACCGAGATCTTTGCTCACGCCTATGATTATCAGGTCGAGACAGAAGGGTATTCTATCTGGGGTGCTTCCGCCGGCGGCCATCTGACGGCCTCCTTTGGGACAACAGCAATGGGTTATGTGAAATACGATCTGCCAAAACCGGCAACCCTTATCCTGTCCTATCCTGTGATCACTATGGAAAATGATCTGACCCATGCCGGTTCCAGGCAAAACCTGATCGGTGACGACGCCGGTAAAGAACTGACTGATTTTACCAGTGTAGAAAAACAGGTGGATGAGCATTATCCCGCAACTTATATCTGGTGCGGTGACGCGGATACTCTGGTACCTCCGGAGAATACCAAACGCATGGCAAAGGCGCTGGAAGAAAACGGGATCCCCTTTGAATGCCATATTTTCCCAGGGGTTGCCCACGGAGTCGGTCCTGCAACAGATACCAGCGCGGAAGGCTGGATCGACCAGGCGGTCGATTTCTGGTTAGCCAACAGATAAAAGCGCATGTTCGATTACATATGAAAAGCCCTGCGGGATCAGTAGTGATCTCACAGGGCTTCTTTTAAAATCACAGTTTCTGGCTCACAAAGCGCAGCTTATTTCAGCATGCTCTCGACCCAGCTGTCATAGGGTTTGATCCCCATCAGTCCGACGACGGTAGGAGCGACGTTCGCGAGTCCGAAAGCGCCTTCTTTCATCTCATGGCGTTCATCTTTATCATAGATGATGAACGGAACGGGATTCAGGCTGTGTGCGGTACGAACTTCCACTTTGCCTTTTTTGTTCTTCTCGAGCATCTGATCGGAGTTGCCATGGTCTGCGGTGATGATCAGGATGCAGTTTTCTTCATCAACGACTTTCTTGATGCGAGCCAGCTGCAGATCGACACTTTCCACAGCGATCTCAGTAGCATCCAGACTTCCGGTATGACCGACCATATCGCCGTTCGGGAAATTGCAGCGGATAAAGCCGTACTGGTGGCTCTGGATAGCTTCGATCACTTTATCAGCGATCTCGGTCGCTTTCATCCAGGGGCACTCATCGAAGGAGCGGACATCGCTCGGGATCTCGCAGTAGTCTTCCAGTTCTTCGGAAACCTTGCCGGAGCGGTTGCCATTCCAGAAGTAGTTGACATGACCGTATTTCTGCGTCTCGGAAACAGCATATTCCTTGACACCGTGAGCGACAAGAAGCTCCGTCAGTGTCTCGCGGATCTGCGGCGGGTTGACCAGGTAGTGATGCGGGATCTTCAGATCGCCGTCATACTCGAGCATGCCGGCATATTTGACTGCGGGAATGAAACCGCGGTCAAATTTGTCAAAGGAAGCGTCGCCGTCGAAGGCCATGGAAAGTTCCAGAGCACGGTCGCCGCGGAAGTTGTAGAGGATCACACTGTCGCCGTCCTGCATCGCACCGACAGGTTTACCGTCCTCAGCAATGACGAAAGCAGGAAGATCCTGATCGATGGCGCCGGTCTCCGCGCGAAGGGTCTCTACGGCTTCCAGAGCAGACGGGAACTGACGGCCGTCACCATGTACATGAACGTCCCAGCCGGCTTTGACCATCGGCCAGTTGGCCTGATAACGGTCCATGGTAATACACATACGGCCGCCGCCGGAGGCGATCTTTCCGTCGAAGGAAGCGTCATTCAGTTCGGAAAGGACATTTTCGAGTTTCTTAATGTATTCCGGGGCGCTGGTAGCAGGAACGTCACGGCCATCCAGAAGAATATGGACTCTGGCACGTTTGACGCCTTCTGCCTTTGCCTCTTTCAGCATCGCGAAAAGATGACTGATGTTCGAATGAACGTTGCCATCGGAGAGAAGACCGATAAAGTGAAGCGCGGTACCCTTTTCGACCACAGAGCCGACCAGATCCTTCCAGGTCTCGCTCTGATAGATGGAACCGGATTCGATGGATTCATTCACCAGTTTGGCGCCCTGAGAGTAGATCTGACCGCAGCCAAGCGCGTTGTGACCGACTTCGCTGTTGCCCATATCGTCGTCGCTCGGCAGGCCGACAGCGCCGCCGTGTGCCTTGATCGTCTGCCAGGGGCAGTTCTCCTTGAACCAGTCAAGGGTAGGGGTATTGGCCCGGAGCACCATGTTGCCAAGGGTCTCGGGAGTCTCGCCGACACCGTCCATGACCACCAGTACGATGGGTTTGCTCATGATTTGTATCCTCCGTCAATATGATAATGAAATGATATGGAACTGTATTGCATCCTTAATTGTAGCATAGCCGTTTTCTTTCTGTCAATATGAGCAAAATATCACTCTTTTGTATGAGGCGGTTTTTCTTGACTTGACCATGGGAAGATGCTATATTTGAATCACCACAATTTCTATGTTTTGAAAGGAGATTCACTATGGGTCTTATTTCTGCACTTGTCGGTTCTGTCGGCGGCGTTCTTGCCGATCAGTGGAAAGAGTTCTTCTACTGTGATTCCATGGACGAGAACGTTCTCGTTACCAAGGGCCAGAAGAGAATCGGCAACCGTTCCTCCAATACCAAAGGTTCTGATAACGTTATTTCCAACGGTTCCGGTATCGTGGTCAATGACGGTCAGTGTATGATCATCGTTGAAAACGGCAAGATCGTGGAAGTTTGCGCGGAGCCCGGTCAGTTCACGTATGATACCTCTCTGGAGCCCAGCATCTTCGCAGGTTCTCTTGGAGAATCTATTAAACAGACCTTCAAAGAGATCGGCAAGCGTTTCACCTATGGCGGCGACACCGGCAAAGATCAGAGAGTTTACTACTTCAACACCAAAGAGATCATCAACAACAAATTCGGTACCCCGAATCCCATTCCTTTCCGTGTTGTAGATTCCAAGATCGGACTGGACATCGATGTTTCCGTTCGCTGCTCCGGCGTATACAGCTACCGGATCGCGAACCCGCTGCTTTTCTACACCAACGTCTGCGGCAATGTCACCCAGGAATATACCCGTGACAAGATCGATACCCAGCTGAAACCTGAGTTCGTCAGCGCGCTGCAGCCTTCCTTCGGAAGACTTTCCGAGCTGGAACTTCGTCCGAACCAGATCGTCACCCACAACACCGAACTCGAAGCCGCTCTGAACAGTGAGCTGTCCGAGAAATGGGGCAACCTTCGCGGTCTGCAGGTCGTTTCTGTCGCGCTTGGTTCCGTCACGCTGCCTGAGGAAGATCAGGAACTGATCAAACAGGCGCAGAGGACCGCAATGCTTAAAGATCCCACCATGGCAGGCGCTACGCTGGTCGGTGCTCAGGCCGACGCGATGAAAGCCGCAGCCGGCAACTCCGCTTGCGCTATGACCGGATTCCCTGGCATGGGCATGGCGATGAATGCCGGCGGTATGGGCGGCATGAACGCGCAGAACCTTTACGCGATGGGTCAGCAGCAGCCTCAGTATCAGCAGCAGGCGGCTCAGCCGGCTCCCGGCGCAGCCCCGATGGGTCAGGCTCCTGCAGCTGGATGGACCTGTGAATGCGGTACTCAGAATACCGGCAAGTTCTGCATGAACTGCGGCAAACCGCAGCCCGCTCCCGCTGGCACATGGACCTGCCCGGACTGCGGCACCCAGAATACCGGTAAGTTCTGTATGAACTGCGGTAAAGCGAAACCAGTGGCCAGCTGCCCGAACTGCGGATACACCCCGGCTGATGGAGTTCTCGGCAAATTCTGCCCGGAATGCGGAGCTAAGTTAGGCTGATCATTCAGACACCAGTGAGGACCAGGCTGCTTAGGCAGCCCGGTCCTTCTTTATTAGAAAGATTGGATAAGGAGACAGCAATCTATGGCAGGACTACTTCAATATAAATGTCCTTGCTGCGGCGGCGCGATCGAATGGAACAGTACGCTTCAGAAAATGAAATGTCCCTACTGTGATACCGAATTCGATCTTCAGACGCTGCAGTCGTACGACCAGGAGCTCGCGACAGATTCTCCGGACAGCATGGAGTGGCAGAGCGAACCCGGATCCGAATGGACAGAGGGGGAAGCTTCCGGACTTCGTGTATATGTATGCAAATCATGCGGCGGTGAGATCGTCGGCGACGCGAATACAGCGGCCACCAGCTGCCCGTACTGCGGAAATCCCGTCATGATGATGGGCAACTTCAGCGGCCATCTGAAACCGGACTATATCATTCCGTTCAAACTCGACAAGCAGGCGGCGAAAAACGCGCTTAAGAAACATCTTGCGACGAAAAAGCTGCTTCCTGCCGTTTTCAAGGACGAAAACCATATCGACGAGATCAAAGGCCTTTATGTCCCGTACTGGGTGTTCGATGCGGACGCCAGCGCGAAGATGCGCTACAAGGCGACCAAGACCCGTACCTGGTCCGATCCTCAGTGGGTCTATACGGAGACCGGTTATTTCCAGGTCATCCGCGGCGGATATCTGGGCTTCGACCATGTACCGGTCGACGGATCATCCAAGCTGGACGACACGCTGATGGAATCCATCGAACCCTTCAATTTCAATGAAGCCGTTCCTTTCCAGACAGCGTATCTGGCCGGATATCTGGCGGACAAGTACGATGTCGATAAAGAGACGACGGTGAACCGCGCGAATGAGCGGATCAAACAGTCGACGCAGCAGGCCTTCGATCAGACGGTGCAGGGACAGGGTTATGCTTCTGTCGCGAATGAGTACTCGAGCATCCAGCTGATGAACGGTGTAGCGAAATACGTGCTGTATCCGGTATGGCTTCTGAATACGACATGGGACAACAAGAAATATACGTTTGCCATGAACGGACAGACCGGTAAATTCGTCGGTGATCTGCCCATGGACAAGAAACTCTACTGGAAAAAATGGGGCCTGATCGCGGGCATCGCGGCAGCGCTCGTATACGGAGCCTCCTGGCTCTTCCAGCTGCTGTAAGGAGGGATGAAAGATGAAAAGACTGAATGTTCGTTCTATCCTTGCGCTGCTGGTCGCGCTGATCTTAAGCGTATCGATCTTCGGCGCGATGAGTTCTTCCGCCGCATCTGTCTATGTGGTCGATGAATCCGGCTCGCTCAGTCAGGACCAGATCCAGGAACTGAACTCGAAACTGGCTGAGTACAGCCAAAACAATCAGTGTGACGTCGTCTTCGTATTAAAGCAGTCGCTGAACGGTGAGTCAGCCGCGGATGCCGCGGATAAATACTTCGATGCGAATGTCGGATTCGGCTCGACGAATAACGGTATCGTTCTTCTGTTCGCGATCGATGAAAGCGAATATGCGTTCTCGACAGGCGGCTATGCTTACAGCGTATTCTCTGACTATGAATGCAATGAACTGATCTCACAGGTCGCTCCGTATCTGAAGAGCGGAGACTATATGAATGCCATCTTGACCTTTGGCTCCGGTGCGGATTATTATCTGCAGCATTATAGTGAGCCGGTAGCGACCGAGAAAAAGCATAATCCCATCTGGGCGCCTATCGCAGCCGCTGTCGGCGCGATCGCCGGATGGATCGGGACCGGCGGCCAGAAAGCGGCGCTGACATCCGTCCATCAGCAGCAGGGTGCCAGAAATTATGTGCGTTCGAACAGCCTGCAGATCGTAGACGCCAGAGAGCAGTATCTGTATTCACAGGTAACAAGAGTACCCAGACAGCAACAGCAGCAGAACACCAACCGTCCGACAACGTCCAGACCATCCGGTGGCGGCGGTGGCGGAGTTCACGGCGGCACATCAGGGAAGATCTAAAAGAAATTCATAAAACAAAAGGCCCCATGGGCGCCTTCTCAGGCTCGGCACACTTCGCGAACTCGCTGAGAAGACACCCAATGGGGCCTTTTTCTATGTATATCTCCAGATTTTCTGCTAACGATTAACGATATAATGGATATCTTTCTAAGAGACCTTTGATTATTTCCCGATTATCTTCGATGATCTTCGTGAAGGTCTCTTTGTCGTCCGCATTGGCGGAGAGGACGTTGTCGATGACTTCCGCGATGATGTTCATGTCCGCTTCTTTCATTCCACGGGTCGTGACAGCCGGTGTTCCCAGACGGATACCGGAAGTGACGGTCGGTTTTTCGGGATCGAAGGGGATGGCATTCTTGTTGCAGGTAATGAACACGCGCTCCAGTCGTTTTTCGGCACGTTTGCCGGTGATGCCCTTCGGACGAAGGTCGACCAGCATGACGTGATTGTCGGTACCGCCGGAGACGATGTCAAATCCGCGTTCTTTCAGTGCCGCAGACAGAGCGGAAGCATTGCGGATGATCTGCTTCTGATATTTCTTAAAGGAAGGATCCAGCGCTTCCTTGAAGCAGACAGCCTTGGCGGCGATCACATGGCAGAGAGGACCGCCCTGGGTGCCGGGGAAGATCGACTTGTCGATCGCTTTCGCGTATTCCTCGTTGTTTGTAAGGATCATGCCGCCTCTCGGGCCGCGCAGGGTCTTATGAGTCGTGGTGGTGACCACATCAGCATAGGGCAGGGGATTCGGATGATAGCCTGCCGCTACCAGGCCGGCGATATGAGCCATATCTACCATGAACATGGCACCGACTTCGTCCGCGATCTTACGGAACTCTGCAAAATCGATCGTACGGGAATAAGCGCTGGCTCCGGCCACGATGATCTGAGGCTTGCATTCATGAGCGATCCGGCGGACTTCATCGTAATCGATGCAGCCGGTTTCCTTGTCCACGCCGTAAGCGACCGCATTGTAGGAACGACCGGAAACATTGACAGAAGCGCCATGGGTGAGATGACCGCCCGCGGCCAGGCTCATGCCGAGGATCGTATCACCGGGCTTTAAAAAGGCCTGATAAACCGCAAAGTTGGCCTGAGAGCCGGAATGCGGCTGAACATTGACATATTCGGCTCCGAAGAGCTCTTTGGCACGCTCGATGGCCAGTGTCTCGACCTGATCGACATAGTCGCATCCGCCATAATAACGTTTGCCGGGATAACCTTCGGCATATTTATTGGTCAGGGGAGAACCCATGGCAGCCATGACAGCTTTGGAAACGAAATTTTCCGAAGCGATCAGCTCCACGCGGTCTTCCTGACGCTGTTCTTCTTTTTGAATGAGTTCGGCGATCTCCGGATCAACCTTCACAATTTCCTGAAAATCGAACATAGTTCCTCCTCTGTAGTGGGGATAAAATTACCTTCATAGTTTACCATATCCGGGGAGGAAATTCGCTTGTGAGTTCCTCCAAAAATCAACTCCTGGCAAACTGGCTGTTATACAGATTGGCATAGAAACCGCCCTTTTCAAGAAGCGACTGATGGGTACCGGTCTCGACGATATTGCCGTCCCTCATGACCAGGATCACATCAGCGGTACGGATCGTGGAGAGACGGTGTGCTACGACAAAACTGGTACGGTCTTTGGTCAGCGCGTCGAAGCTCTGCTGGATCTGCATTTCCGTACGTGTATCGATGGAACTGGTAGCCTCATCCAGGATCAGCATCGGCGGCAGCGCCAGCATGACACGGGCGATACAAAGCAGCTGCCTTTGTCCCTGACTGAGGTCCGAACCGTCATGAAGGATCGTATCGTATCCATGCGGCAGCCGGCGGATAAAGGAATCCGCGTGGGCAGCTTTGGCCGCGGCTATGATCTCTTCCTCCGTGGCATCGGGCCGACCCATGGCGATGTTCTCCCGGGCGGAAGCTTCTTTGATCCAGGTGTCCTGGAGCACCATACCGAAACCACGGCGAAGATTATTACGTGTTATATCATAGATGCTGGTATCCTCTATGGCAATATCGCCGGATCTGACGTCATAGAAGCGCATCAGCAGATTGATCAGGGTCGTCTTGCCACAGCCGGTGGGACCGACGATCGCCACCTTCTGACCCGGATGGACATGCAGATTGAAATCCCGGATGAGCGGTCGCTCCGGCACATAGGAAAAGTCCACATGATCGATATCGACCTTGCCTGTGAAATCTTTGATTTCTTTCGCGGGAGCAGGATCTGCCTTTTCACTGCTTAGTTCGATCAGTTCGAGGAGCCTTCCGGCGCAGGCGATGGCGTTCTGCAGCTCCGTGACCACGCTGCTGATCTCGTTGAACGGCTTGGAATACTGATTGGCATAGGACAGAACAGCGGAAAGCTGGCCCACACTGATATGGCCCCGAAGCACCATAAACGCGCCAAGCGTACCGGAAGCGGCATAGACGAGCGAGTTGACGAAACGTGTGACAGGATTTGTCAGAGAACTGAAAAACACTGCCTTGAGAGAGCTTTTCTGAAGATCCTCGTTGATCTCGTCAAATCTGGCCTGGACGATCACTTCCTGCCCGTAGGCCTGCACGACCTTCTGACCGCCGACCATCTCATCGATGAGCGCGGTCTGTTTTCCGCGGATCTCACTTTGCTTTCTGAAATGCTGATAGGTATGCTCCGCGATGTACTTGGCGACAAAGAGAGAGACCGGCGTCAGGACTACGACCAGGACCGCGACCTGCCAGCTGATGGAGAACATGAAGACAAGCGTTCCCAGGATCATCAGGACGCCGGAAAACAGCTGAGTGAAGCCCATCAGCAGCCCATCAGAGAACTGATCGGCATCGGCGATCACCCGGCTGACGATATCGCCGGACGGATGCGCATCCAGATAGGAAAGGGGAAGAGTCTCGATCTTCCGGAACGCGTCATCCCGAAGGCTTTTGACGACACGGAAGGTGACCCGGTTGTTGATGATATTCTGCAGCCACTGTAAAAATCCGGTGACAAGGGCTGTCCCGCCCATAATCAGCAGGATCCGGACAAGACCGGTTAGATCGACCTGTCCTTTACCGATGATCCTATCGATGGCGCGGCCCTGCAGGATCGGCAGGTAAAGCGTGAGCGCTACGACAAAAGCGGCGAAAAGGATCGAGATGATGACCAGCGGCAGATGCCGGTGCACGTACTTCAGGACTTTTTTCATGATCTGTTTTTCATTGCCGGGCTTATTCATGATTTCACCGCCTCCTCCTTTCCTTCTGATTCTTTCCGGATCTGTGTCTCGTAGATCTCGCGGTAGATATGGCAGGTGCGCAGCAGTTCTTCATGCGTTCCCTTCCCGACCAGAGCACCTCGATCGAGTACAAGGATCTGATCCGCGTACATGATGGAAGAGACCCTTTGAGAAACGATGAACGTCGTAGGATGATCGGGCAGTTCTTTGATCGCGTGACGCAGCGCCGCGTCGGTGGCAAAGTCCAGCGCCGACGCGGAATCATCAAGGATCAGGATCTTCGGCTTTCGAACGAGCGCCCGTGCGATCGTCAGACGCTGGCGCTGACCGCCCGAGAGGTTGCGCCCGCCCTGTTCGACCGGCGCGTCCAGAAGATCAGGCTTCGTCCGGACGAACTCCGCGGCCTGTGCAGCCTCCAGCGCATCCCAGATCTCTTCATCGGAGGCGCAGGGAAGGCCAAAGTGCATGTTATCCCGGATCGTACCGCGGAAGAGGAGCGCTTTCTGAAGTACGGACGCGATGGAGGAACGAATGCCGGATAGTTTGAGGCTCCGGATATCTTTCCCGCCGACCGTGATCCGCCCGTTGGTCGCGTCGTAGAATCTTGGGATCAGATTCACGAGCGAAGTCTTACCGCTTCCGGTACCGCCGATGATACCGATCGTTTCACCGGGCCTGGCACAGAACGAGATATCTGTCAGGGATTCTTCGCTGGCCGCCCTATAAGTGAAAGAAACATGGTCAAACCGAACCGTCGTATCCTCCGGAAAGCCTTCTGTTCCGTCTTTCATGTCACTTTCGGTCAGCAGGATCGCTTCCACACGGCCGGCACTGGCGACGGCTTTGGTAAGAGTAACGATCAGATTCGCCAGCTTGACCAGTTCGACCAGGATTTGTGCCATGTAGTTCAAAAGCGCGATGACCTGTCCCTGCGTCAGAGAGCCTATGTTGACCCGCAGAGCGCCCTGATAGATCAGATAGGCGGTCGCCAGGTTGATGATGACGTAGGTCAGCGGATTGGTCAGCGCGGAGAATCGCCCGACTTTTTCCGAAGCGATCGTCAGAAGGTCAGTCTTTTCTTCGAAACTTCTTCGTTCCTGTTCCTGCAGCCGGAAAGCACGGATGACACGCACACCGGTCAGATTCTCTCGGGTGGAAGAGACGACACTGTCCAGCTGCGTCTGTACTTTTTTGTAGAGCGGGATCGTGATCCACATGATCCCGTAAACGATGATCGCCAGGACAGGGATCGTGACCGCGAAGATCCAGGCGGACGGTACATCGACCCGAAACGCCATGATCATCGCACCGAAGACGATAAACGGAGAACGAAGGAGCAGGCGAAGCCCCATGTTGATACCGGTCTGCGTCTGATTGATATCGGAGGTAAGACGGGTGATCAGTGTGTCTGTGCCGATCTGATCCGCGCTCGAGAAGGAGAGAGTCTGGATATGATGGAAGGTATCCCTGCGAAGTCCGGCCGCGAAGCCGGTAGCGGCTTTGGCCGCGAACCACTGGGCGATGACGGAGAACGCAAGCCCCAGAAGTGCCAGACCGAACAGAATCAGTCCGATCCGCCAGATGTAAGGCACGTTGTTTCCATGGATACCGATATCGACAAGGTCCGCCATACACAGTGGGACAAACAGGTCGACCAGCGCTTCCATACATTTCAGAAGCGGCGCGATCACGCATTCTTTTTTATACGGGCGAATGTAAGTCGTTAATCGTTTCATTTCAGATCCTTTTTAGGGCAGATTGTTCTTTGATTATAGCGAAGTAACAAAGCAAAATCAACCGGACGGAATGTCGTGTATTCTGACTTTTTCATTGACTATCGCTTCCGTTTCGGTTTACAATGATTAACAGCAAAGAGTTTTTTACATATCTGCTGTTTTGAAAGGCGATATTTGTATGAAGAAGACATGGTTTATTCTTTTCCTCGTCCTGCTGATGATCTTTTCCGCGGGATGTATGAAAACGGACGGAATCGAAGACAGAGATAAAGGAAAAGATATAGAAAAGGAAGAAGAGAGCAGCGGAGACGAAGTAATCGAGGTTCCGGAGTTCTCTTCAAAGTATTTCGTGGGCACCTATTACGGCGGGAGCAGCTGGGGCGAATATTATGACTGCCTCAGTGCAGAGCTGATCATCTGTACGGATCATACCGTGCTGGTCTATATGCCGACAAAAGTCGAAAACTATTCCGCGGAAGACTGGGGTCTGATCGCTACAGTGAGCCTGACGGACGAGCAATATCAGAACATTGAAAATGCGATCGATCGGGAAGAGCTTTATCTGCTCGATCCGGACCCTGAAATGGATGTTTGCGACGGGTATTCTCTATATCTGATGCTGTACGGGACCGATGAAAGAATGGTCAAACGGTGCGGTGGATATATGCCGCAGAACAAAAGGTTCAATGCGATGCATGACTCACTCTTTGCCAATCTTCCCAGGGAAGAATTATCCAGGATCCGCGACGAACAGGTCGAGAAGCTGCGCAGTGAGGCAGAATCATTGATCAGTGGTGGAGCATCGGAGTCTGAAGCTGTTGAGGAGACGCCGCCGGTGGAAGAATCGCAGCCTGAGTCTTCGCAACTGGTGGAAGAGTCACAGGCTGAATCTTCAGAGACTGTAGAGTCATCAGAACCAGAGTCTTCTGAGACAGTGGAGACATCGCAACCGGAAGCTTCTGAGCCAGAAACTTCTGCCCCTGTCGAGTTCGTATCTCCGACGATCGTGAAGATCACATCCTCTTCCGAACTGGACGAATCCAATCTCGGGCTCGATCATTCCGGTGCGATGATCTGCGACGGCTCGCTCGAAAATGCCTGGTGTGAAGGCGTGGACGGATATGGTGAAAACGAATGGGTGAAGGTGGAGTTTGACGGCAGTTATTATATCCAGAAGATGGAGATCTATGCCGGCTACCATAAGAGCGAGAAGCTCTTTGCCGAAAACTCACGACCTAAGGAACTGTTGATCGTCTTTGACGGACCGGACGGTGTGAACAGCGTGCTTGTTCCATTTGAGGATGTGATGAAGTCCCAGGTGTTGACCTTTGATCCAGTACATTATGCCACGAGTGTGACGATCTACATACAGAGTGTCTATAAGGGAACGGAATTCGAAGACACGCTGATCTCAGAGGTGATTTTCAACTGATGCGCAGAAGGCTTTTGAAGTTGATTGCGATATGGCTTTCAGCAGGATTGATACTGATCCTTGCGACAGGCTGCCATAAAACAGCTGATGAGATCGACGAGATAAGCAGTCAGCCTGTGGAAAAGGGGATTTCTGAAGTCTCTG
Organism: Bacillota bacterium; assembly: GCA_017620135.1. Classification (GTDB taxonomy): domain Bacteria; phylum Bacillota; class Clostridia; order Lachnospirales; family Bianqueaceae; genus RUG760. Next base: position 34,341 of record JAFZQZ010000019.1, on the reverse strand, counting down.
AGTCGCAGGAAGAAGAATCGTCCATCCAGGACATTTCCGAACCGCCGGAAGAGGATTCAGAGGTCAGAGAAGGAAAGAAAGTACCTGCGATCGAGACAGACTCAAGCGTCGAAACGGAAGACAGCGAAGAGCCGTCTGAAGAGTCGACAGAGGAACCGGAAGAGCCTGCCAAAGAGCCGGATGACGAAGATTTCGTAAGGGTGAAAGACTATATCCCTGATATAGAAGTGATGCTCATGTACGCGACCGATCAGAACTTTACCGGAGCGGTCATTTATGATTTCACGGAAGCATACCTGCGTTACGGCACAGTGAAAAAACTGGCTGAGGCACAGGAAGCTTTGAAGGAGATGGGCTACAGGCTTCTGATCTGGGACGCGTTTCGTCCGGTTTCGGCACAGTATGTCCTCTGGGATGTCTGTCCGGATCCGCGGTATGTCGCTAATCCCATCACAGGCTACTCATTGCACAGTTGTGGGAACACCGTGGACCTGACCATCATAACGCTTGACGGAGGCGAGGTGGAGATGCCGACAGGGTTTGACGATTTCTCCTATCGTGCGGATCGTGACTATTCCGACTGCACGGATATAGAGACGATCAATGCCCTTCTGCTGGAAAATGTCATGATCGACGCCGGATTTGAACCCTATTCGGGAGAATGGTGGCACTTTTCCGATACCGTTGATTATAGTGTAGAAGAAGAATTCGACCCATCAAAGGAGGAATGATGATTATGAAGCAAACCATTTGCTGGCTGCTGGTCGTCGTCATGCTGATCACCCTGACGGCCTGCAGCAAGAAGGAAACCAAGGAAACTACAGAAGAAGCGACGACTGGCAGTCAGACGGAAGAGGCTCGTCTTCCCGGCAAGCTGTATATGGTCGGACTGAAAGAAGGGGAAGAACCGGTTCTGAAAAGTCTTCGGATCAGCGGGAATCTTGCCGGAAGCACAGAATTCAACGAGAAGAAAGCAGCAGCGGAGGGAATTCGCTGTATCTTTGAGCTGGATGAATGGGTAGAGATCTATCCCGAAGTATCCGGTGATAAATCCAAGCTTTGTGTCTGGGTATTTGTTCATAACGAGGATCAAAGCCAGTATGAAAAAATGAAGTTTTCCGAGGAGATGAAAGGTTTGGCTGCGTATGCGGAAGTCTCCGGAGATGAGGCGGACGCTTACGCATCCTTCTACCTCAATCCGGAGGATCATAACCCAGGCTACTACGATTTTGTATTTACCTATAACGGGAAAGCCGTCGCGACACTTCTGACCAGGTTTTACGCGGCGAACGAACTTCAGGAAAAATCCGATTCAGAACTGAGTCAGATCATGAAAGGTCTGGAAGCACAGTAGGGAGGGGAAATATGTCGGATGAACGCTTTGTTAAACTGGTGGATGAAAACCAGGGCTTTGAGTTTTACCAGGCGTATCAGAATGATGTGGATCATGCCCTCGGCGGTAAAGGAAATGTATTCTGGTTTGCCGTGATGAAAAAAGGAAAGGTCGTGGAAACCTGGATAGGAAAGCTGCAAAGCGGTCTTTGGGAAGATTCTTATATCAAAGGGTCCGGTGACAAAAAGAAGACAAAGGCCATGCCTTCCGGAAGTACGATCAAAAAGATAGAAGAGAATGCCTATCTTCTGCAGGATGAAAAGTGGGTGGCAGGACGAAAGCCAAAACTGGTCGAAGATGCACATCCGCACTATCACTATGTTTATGGTTTTGGAGATAAAGCACTGGATGTATCGGAAAAGTACGGCGTCACGATCGGTTATAATGATATCAAAGACACATCCACCAGCTTTCATCTGAGAGATCTGAGTACCGGGAAAGACGTGGAATTACCGTAAAACATTTACTGATTTGGTTTAAGCATGCTTTGCATGGATATATGTTTGCATAACAAAAACGGGAGTTCAGTCATAGAGCTCCCGCTTTTGTGTTCTTCTGGAAAATGATTGTTTACTCTTTTTCGTACAGGAACTTCTCCGGCAAGGTCAGATTGAAGTCAACAGCCAGATCGCGGAAGTCCTGTGGGGTGATGGTCTGAAGTTTCTTTCCGCCGGTCATGGAGATCACTTTGACCAGGGTCTCCGCAGCCTTTTCGACAGTGTGCATCAGACCGAAGGTCGTGTCGAAATCAGGACCGGAGCAGAACATGCCGTGATGTGCCCAGATCGCGACGTCATACTGTTCCATCAGTTTGGAAGTCTCCACACCGATCGCGCGTCCGCCGGGAACCATCCACGGAACCACGCCGATACCGGTCGGGAAGATGACCGGGCATTCCGTCATCATCTCCCAGATCTCACGGGTGAAAGCTTCATCGGTAAGAGGAAGGAGAAAGGTCAGAGCGATCGTATTGACCGGATGGCAGTGATAGATGACGCGATGCGCACCGTCTGTCACGCGGAATTTCACTTCATGGTTCATCAGGTGGGTGGGGATCTCACTGGTGGGACGTCCGCCGTTCTCCAGACCCCAGCAGATACGGTAGTTGGCGCCGGTCTCATCCAGCTCGATGATACCAAAGGATTCTGCGGGTTTGCGGATGACGTTCTGGAAATAACGGCCCGTGCCGGTGATCAGGAAATACTCACCGCCCAGGAGCGGTACTTCGGTCTTCGTGCTGATCCATTCACCGGGATCGAGTTCTTCTTTGACGGATTCAATCTCTTCGGGGCGGATGCGGTAGGAGAGGTTGCCGCCGTTTCTTTCATGCCAGCCTTTCTGCCAGCCGTCTTCCGCCATCTGCATAAAGCCTTTGACAAATTCAGCATCTAAAACTTTCATTTTCTCATTCCTCCTGATTTTACCTTGTGATCACATCGACGGGTACATTAAAGATCTTCGCGACTTTCAGAATCGTATCGATATGACGTCCGGACGCGGCGGCCATATGATGCGTGGGACCGGCTTCGGACCAGCGGTTCACGAATTCACGGGCGCCGATCGTAAAGCGGGTGCGCATGTTGGTGTCGCCGAAGGTAAAGATCGGTCCGTCTTCGTTGACGCCTTCCGCGACGACGAACTTGAAATGGCCGTCCTTATCCTGCGTGATGCCTAAGTAGGTGACCGGACCGGATGCCGGATAGAACTGTGTCAGATAGCCGCCGCCGGTTTTGCCGTGGAAAACAGGCACGATCTTCATGGTAGGCTTTTTGGCTTTGGAGATGTCCGCGTCTCCGGAACCGGAATGGCCGATGATACAAATGTCTTCATTAAAATCAATGGAATACATCTCGGAAAGCTGTCCCATCCCGGAGATGGTTTTGAGAATACTCATGGCCATGGCGACTTTGATATCGCCTTCCACGGCACAGGCGGTCCCCTGCTTGATCAGCATGGAGAACGCGGGGATCAGCATGGAATCAAGCTTGCCGGCAATGCCCTGCGCGAATCCGTCATAGTGGGAAGCGACAAAGCCAAGCTTCTCATCTTTGACCCACTGCTCGAAAGCGACCACGTACTTCGCCATATCCCAGACTTTTTCGACGGTGCCGCCGCCTTCGATCTCGAAGGTGTCCAGGATGTCCTGCGCCTTGGCGCGGATCGCTTTTTCATCGGTGATGTTGTCGGCGATCGCCCACATTTTCTCCCAATCGAACTGCTTGGTATAGAGCCACATGCGATGATAAAGATTGGTTTCATCGATATACAGATCCATCATGCCCGGATACGGACGGCCGATCTGTGCCAGGTTGGTATCACGGAAACGACGGCGCACCTGCGCGGCTTTACACCAGTCTTCGATCTCCGCCTGCACACCGGGATCTCCGCCTTCGACCACACCGGTGATGACCGCGTGACGCTTGCCGGCACGTTCCAGATCCGCGACCATCTCACCGACCGCGCCGCAGGCGTAGAGCTCGCCCAGCCAGGTAGCGGTATCGGTATTCGCGTAGTCCGGTGCTTTTTTCTTCTGTACATTCACGATCACGACCGGTACATCCAGATCACGGACGACCGGAAGCATGTTATAGGAAGTCGCATAGGTCAGCATCTGCAGGATGACCAGATCCACGTCCGCGGCGCGGAATTTGTCACCGGCTTCCATGGCTTTTTCCTTGGTGGTGACGATGCCGCCGTCGATCAGCTCGACCGTCTCGGGCAGAGTCTTTTTGAATGCGTCATACTGGCCTTCGAACTCGGGAACGAGCGTAGGGAACTGGGGCAGGTAAGCGCCCAGCGCGATGGCGAATACACCGACTTTGGCTTTGGTTTCAACTAACATGGGATACCTCCTGATGTTTTATTCTGAAATTTCTTTAATATCAAAACTTGCTTTTATGGCAGCTCTGGCGTCAGTCAGATCTTTAAAGATACTGTCACGGATCATCTGGACGATGAGATTGCCGATCGCTGTTCCTTCCACAGGGCCTGCGAATACCGGCAGGCCGGCCGAGTGAGCGGTCATCCGGTTGAGATACATATCCTGGCAGCCGCCGCCGACGATATTGATGCTGGTGTAGGTCTTTCCGGTAAGCTTGCTGAGGCCTTCAATGGCCTGCTTATAACATCCGGCCAGGCTTTTATAGATGCACTGCATGATCTGCGGGACGGTCTCGGGAACAGGCAGATTTGATTCGAGGCAATAGTCTTTGATCGCATCGATCATGCTTTCAGGCGCCAGGAACCGGTCGTCGTTCACATCCACGACGGACGGGAAATCCTCTGCCTGTTTCGCGGCTTCGATCAGATCCGGGAAGCTCCATTTTTTATCAGAAGCATATTTGCTGATGTGACCGGCGACATACGCGGTCCCGTTCAGTTCGCGGCGTACCGACTGGATCATCCACAGTCCCATGATATTCTGGAGGAAGCGGTAGCGGTACCAGGCACCGCCTTCGTTGGTAAAGTTGGAAGCGCGGCTTTCATCGCTGGTGACAGGCACATCGTTTTCTACACCCAGCAGGCTCCAGGTACCGCTGGAAAGATAGACAGCCTGATCATCCCGGGCCGGGACCGCAAGGTAGGCGGAACCGGTGTCGTGCGTAGCGGGAAGGATGAGGGTAGAAGCAAAACCAACCTGTTCCTGGATTTCAGGTAAAAGAGGTCCTACCACAGTCCCGGGCATAGAGAGTTCGCCGAACAGGCCGGAAGGAAGTCCCAGCTTTTCGATCAGATCCATGTCCCAGGTCTTGGCGGAAGCATTCACCAGACCGGATGTGGACGCGATGGTATATTCCTGTTTCCTGACGCCGGTCAGAAGGAATCCGAAATAGTCAGGGATGAAGAGCAGGCTGGAAGCCTTGCAAAGCTGATCCGGAGATTCCTGTTTCAATGCCGTAAGCTGGTAGATGGTGTTGAAAAGCTGCTTCTGGATACCGGTCCGCTCATACAGTGCCTGGGGAGAAATGATCCCGTCAACGACCTGGTCCATGCCTTCGGTCCGGCTGTCACGGTATGCGACGGCATCGCCCACCATCTGGTCATTTTCATCGAGCAATACATAATCTACGCCCCAGGTGTCGATCCCGATGGTTTCGGGAATCTTTCCGAGAGCGCCGCAGGCCTTCAGGCCGCCAAGGATCCCATTCCAGAGGTTATCGGTATCCCAGCAGACATGGCCGTTTTTGGTCAGCTGTTTGTTATCAAAGCGGAATACCTCTTCCAATACGATCTTGCCATCCTGGACCGAACCGAGGATATGTCGTCCGGAAGAAGCACCGATATCGATCGCGAGATAGTATTTTGACATAGATGTCCTCCTTTAAACTTCTCGATGCCATTTTACTTCGCCCGGAAATAAAAAGAAAGGTCCTCATCGAGAAAGATGAGGGACCTTATTTGCACTTCGTGGCAGAGTATGGTATAGTAGGATCCAGAAACAGGGGAGGGCGTCATATGCGAGAAGAATTATTGGAAAAGCTCAGTGAGATCACGCCGGAAGAGAGGGAGATCCTTGCCGGAGATACCGAGATCCATCAGGAACTTTATACGACAGGCCGCGATTTTGTCATCGATTCGAGGCTTCTGCTGGAAAAGGGAAAGCTGATCGAGATCCGGCCGCATACCCGGTTCGTCTATTTTCCAAGTCACCGGCACAACTATGTGGAACTCGTCTATATGTGCGCCGGGAGTATTACCCATATTATCAATAAAAAGACGAAGATCGTGCTGGAAGAAGGCGATCTTCTGTTCCTGAATCAGCAGGCTTCACATGAGATCCTGCCTGCCGGAGATAAGGATATCGCGGTCAACTTCCTGATCCTTCCGGAATTCTTCGATCGTCCGATCTCCATGATCGAGCGGGAAAACCTGCTGAGGGACTTTTTGATAAGTTCGCTCTCCGGCGAGAACCAGCTCACGGATTACCTTCATATTAAAGCCAAAGGGATCGTTCCGGTGGAGAACCTCATCGAAAACATGCTCTGGACCCTGATCGGCCATACGCCTATGATGGATACCATCAACCAGACATCCATGGGGCTTCTCCTTATGAACCTGTCCCGATTTGCAGATTCGATCAGTCGGAGCGACCCGGCTCAGACAGAGCAGAGCCTGGTTTTTTCCGTGCTGGACTATGTAGATCATCATTACCAGTCCGGTACACTGGCGGAGATCAGCGGGATGCTTCATCAGCCCACATACTATATCAGCCGCCTGATCAAAAGGCGGCTGGGAAAGAATTTTAAAGAACTGCTCCAGACCCGGAAGCTGCAGCAGGCGGATTATCTTTTGAGCAACACAGCGCTGTCCGTGGATCGGATCATTGAATTGATCGGGTACGAGAACAGCAGTTATTTCTACCGAACTTTCCGGGAGCGCTACGGCTGCTCACCCAAAGAATACAGGGAAAGATAACTATGCTGTCTTTTTCCGCTTTTCCATGAACGCGGGCAGAGTGGCTTTGCCGACATCCGTGACCGGTTTGATCCACTTGCCGGAGTAAAGGTGCCGCTGCATCAGGAAATACCGGATGGGCTCATCGATATAGCAGCACAGGAATACGACCCAGTATGGCGCGTGGAAGACGAAACCGGATAAAAGGACAGCCGGCATCAGCATGACGTACATGAAAACGATTTCCAGCACAGTCCCATAAACGGCGTCACCGGCGGAACGGTAGGTATCGTTGTGGATCCAGTTGCCCATACGGATGATAGAAACGAACAGATAGATGGCCAGAATGATCGTTCCGGCTTCATAGGACGGTCCGGAAAGGCTCATGGCCGTAAGAATAGGCTTATGGAAAGCAAATATGATGAGTCCGACGCAGAAAATCACACTGCTGCAGAGATAGACCAGCCGTTTGGCCCGTTCGTAGGCCGTGTCCAGTTCGCCCGCGCCGACAAGCTTGCCGACCAGGATGGAAGCGGCGTTCGTGAATCCGGCAAAGAAACCGATGACCAGACCTTCCAGTGTGCGGAAGACAGCGACTGCCGCTATGACATACTCCGGCTGGCGGCCTAAAGTGATATTGATGACCATGTTGCCGATACCGATCAGCAGTTCATTGCAGATGATCGGGAAACATTTTTTCAGATAAAGCTTGATAAACGGCAAATTCCAGCGGAAGTGCCCGCGGATCCGGAACAGATACGGATATTTTTTGACAGCACATATGATATAGATGACAGCCGCATTCACCACGGCCGCGGCGACCGTTGCGATGGCCGCACCCTGGATACCCAGCGCGGGAAATCCCAAACGTCCGAAGATCAGTACATAATTCAGGAAGAGGTTGGTCGCGACGGACGCGATGGAAGCGTAAAGTGGGATGCGTACGCGCTCGGTAGAACGAAGCAGGACGCTCATACACATCGAAAGGACCTGGAAGATATAGGCAAATCCGACGATCCGCAGATACTTGACACCGATCACGCGGATCGATTCCTTGTCGGTATACAGCCGCATCATCAGTTCCGGCGCGAATAGTGCCAGTGAGGCAAAGGTGACTGCCACGAACATCATGAAGCAGAGGGTAACACCATAGGAGCGCTCAATACCGTCATCCTCCTTCGAACCCCAGTACTGCGCGAAGAACAGGCCGCCTCCTCCGACAAAACCCCAGTAACAGGAAAACATCAGAGAGGAAAACTGCGCGCAAAGTCCGAGCGCACCGACAGACAGTTCACCCAGCGGGGCGACCATCATGGTATCGAGCATACTGGCGGTGGTCGTGAGGAGATTTTGCAGAGCTACGGGAATGGCGATGACAGCCAGGCGTTTCAGAAAGTCTTTCCAGTCAAATCGTTTTGTCATTGTGCTTCCCTCATCCGGTATTCTTTCGGTGTACATCCGTTAGCTTTCTTGAAAACAGCGATAAAGTGGCTCTGGGAGCTGAAAGCCAGAACCTGACTGATCTCCGCATAGGACATATCCGAATACCGAAGCATGTTGCGCGCGGCTTCCATTCGTTTGCTCAGAATGTATTCAGCAACACCTATTCCCAGCTCCTGCTTGAAAAGAGAAGAAAAGTACCCTCGGCTGATGCCGACAGCGTTTGCGACCTCTTCTACGGTGATGGGTTCATGCAGGTGCAGATAGATATAGTCCAGCGCTCGGCTCACATTCAGGGAAAACACCGATTTCTTATCCAGGGCGGCGACTTCCATCGTATAGAAGCGGACAACTTCGATCATCAGCTGATCGATCTGCTCAATATCATCCATCACATCCGCCCGCTGGATAAAAAGGTCGCTGGCGGTATTGGAACGTTCGGGTTCCATCCCGGCTGACATGGCAGCCCGCCCGGCCAGCGTACAAACGGCGACCAGGATATACTTGGCGTTTCGAAGAGGATCTTTGGAGGTCGTGCCTGCCAGGTGGTGTTCCATGTTGTATCGCAGTGCGTCGACTGACCGAAGATCACCGGCCTTGATCAGTTCCCAGATCCGGTTGTCTTCTTCCGTGCTCTGGTGCCTGACTCCTGCTTCCCGCTGTACATATTCCATATACCGAAGCTGTTTTTCAAGATTTGGCATGAAGATGGCTCCTTTGAATTGATGTGACGATTATAACATAAATCGAATAAATATGATAGATTGATTCTATGTTAGAATGATAGAATATAATCAATAGAACGAACAAAAAATCATTCAATCTTTCTACAGGAGGTCTGATCATGGAAACTTTACGTGTAGCCGTTATTGGTGGAGGATTTATCGGAAAGCAGCATATGGAAGCGATCCGCCGGATCCCCGGAACACAGATCGTAGCTATCTCCGAGATGTTTGAGGCATCCGCGAAGAAACTGGCGGAGGAGCAGGCGATCCCTGCATGGTATACTGATTATAAGGAAATGCTGGAAAAGGAAAAACCGGACGTTGTGCACATTTGCACGCCTAACAATACTCATTTCCAGATCGCGAAGGACGTGATCGAATTTGGCGCCTATGCGTACTGTGAGAAGCCGCTGGGTATGAACAGCCGGGAAACGGAAGAATTGGCACGATTGGTAGTTGAAAAGGGAACCAAAGCTGGTGTAAACTTCAACTATCGACAGAACGCGATGGTCCGTGAAATGCATGAGCGGATCCACGGAGAGATCAATGATCCGCTTGGTCCTGTCGGCAAGGTCTATGCGGTCCGCGGTCACTATCTGCAGGACTGGATGATGTATGATACGGATTATAACTGGCGTGTGGTTCCCGCGCTTGGCGGCGTATCCCGGACGATCGCGGATATCGGTTCCCATTGGTTTGATACCGTTCAGTATGTGACCGGACATAAGATCGTTAAAGTACTGTGCGATATGCAGACAGTGATCCCACAGCGCAAAAAGCCTCTGAAGCAGGTAAAAACTTTTGAGACGGCAGCGCCGGATGAATATGAACTGGTAGATATCTCCTCAGAGGATTCCGCTTTTGTCATTGTTGAATTCGATGACGGTACCAAAGGTCAGGTGACTCTGTCGCAGGTCGCGGGCGGACATAAAAACGATCTTCAGGTCGATGTGGACGGCTCTAACTATTCCATGACCTGGCAGCAGGAATACGCGGACAAGCTGGATATCAACCATCGTCAGATCGGTAATATCGTACGCTTCGCGGGTCCGGATATGGTGAGCGGAGATGTAGTTCGCTATGCGCAGCTTTCTTCCGGCCATTCCGTAGGATGGGCGGACGCGCTGAAGAATACGATCAGCGAGTTCTACCGGACCTTAAGAGGCGCGGAAGTCAACTACGCTACCTTCACGGAAGCGGATTATATCGTTCGGATCGTGGAAGCGTGTCTGAAGAGCGCGAAAGAAGGCCGCTGGGTCGAAGTTAAACCGTCAGAAGTCCTGCTGAAAGCACTGGCGGATAAGGGAATGACCTTTAAGTAATCAGAAAAGCAGCAGAAAAGGAGGCACGAAATGATTCTTGGAGCTCAACTGTTCGGTATTTGTTTCAACAGTCCTTTGGGGACGGAAGAGACCCTGAAAAAGCTGAAAGACATGGGGTATGCGCTGATCGAACCCTGTGTGGCCATCGATCCCATCCCGGGGCTGGAAAAGGCGATCTGGCCGGTGGAAACATTCGAAGCACTGTATCCGAAGATCAAAGAGATGGGGCTCGGGATCATTTCGGTCCATTTCTTTGCAGGAAACCTTGCAGGGAAAGCCGAATACATCAAAGAGTTCTGCGAGAAATACGGGATCCGTTATATCGTAGTAAAATCTCCGAGGGAACTGAATGATCTTTCTCTTCAGAAAGCATCGATGGAATATATGACCGTAGCGGATGAGATCGCCAAGGCAGGCGCGAAACTGCTGATTCATAACGAAGCCACGGACATCGAAACGAAGATAGGCGGAAAGACAGCGTATGAATACCTCCTGGATCTTTGTCAGAACCGTGTCTACGCGCAGGTGGACGCCGGCTGGGTCCATTACGCGGGCGAAGACGAGATCGCGCTGATCAAACGGAATCTGTACCGGACTGCATCTATCCATTATAAGGATTTCTCCGAAGATAAGCAGCCGGTCGTTATAGGCAAGGGAGCTGTCGACCTGAGAGGATGCTTCGAGATCTCCCGTGCGCACGGACTGCCGCATATCGTGGACCAGGATCAGTTTAGCGGCGATCTCTTTGAAGAAATGAATGAGATCGTAGACCAGATGGCGAGATTAGGACAAGGGCGCAAAAACAAGAGTTATCTGAACGTGATGAATATCGAAACAGGGGAGATCACTACCCTGAGATCCTACGACAAGACGATCGAAGCCCCCAACTGGCTCGCTGCGACAGATGAACTGATCTACAACAGCGAAGGACATCTGTATGCCTACAGTATGAAAGACGGCAGCGAGCGCCTCATCGAGACCGGAGAATGCGATAACTGCAACAACGACCATGTGCTGGCGGCGGACGGATCGGGCGTGGCGGTGAGCCATGGACCGCGCGGCGGAAAAGGCTGGACATCCCTGATCTACACGATCCCGTTTGCGACAGGCGTCGCCAAACAGATCACCCCCGAAGGGCCGAGCTTTCTTCACGGATGGAGCCCGGACTGCAAGGAACTTACTTACTGCGCTTTCCGCCAGGTCGATGGGGAACGGCATGTGGATATCTATACCATCCCGGCGGACGGCAGCGGAACGGAAAAACGCCTGACGTTCGAAGGCTTTAACGATGGTCCGGAATATTCGCCGGACGGGGAGTATATCTGGTTTATTTCGACCCGTACGGGTCTGATGCAGGTCTGGAGGATGAAAAGAGACGGATCCGAGCAGACACAGATGACTTTCGAGGAGCTTAACAACTGGTTCGGTCATGTGTCGCCGGACGGAAAGAAAGTCGTCAATATTGCTTATCATGTCGGACACCTTTCACCCTACGAGCACCTACCGAACATGCAGGTCGAGCTGTGGCTGATGGATTCCGACGGATCGAACCGCCGCCGTCTCCTTTCCTTCTTCGGCGGGCAGGGAAGTATCAACGTCAACTCCTGGGCAGCAGACTCCAAACGGTTCGCCTTTGTGAGTTATGAAATGCAATAAGGCAGAAAACACATGAAAAATCGTCGGTTAGTGCGATAGCATTGACCGGCGATTTGTGTTATCATGAGATTTACCATTTTAAAGTCCTAAAGAAAAGAGGGCCATGAATTTGATGAACGCACAGGAAATTATCCGCTACATTGCCGAAGCTGAAAAGAAAACGCCTGTCAAACTGTATCTGAAAGAAAAAGAACCGATCGATTTCGGTGATAAGGCGAAAGTCTTCGGAACAGGCGACAAGATCGTCTTCGGAGACTGGAAAGATCTTTCGGGAATCATCGAGACGAACAAAGACAGGATCGAAGACCTTGTGATCGAGAACGACCGCCGCAACAGCGCGATCCCCATGCTGGACCTGAAAGAGATCGACGCGAGGATCGAACCGGGCGCCATCATCCGCGAACAGGTCACGATCGGAAGCAAGGCCGTCATTATGATGGGGGCTGTGATCAATATCGGCGCGGTCATCGGTGAAGGGACCATGATCGATATGGGCGCTGTACTGGGCGGTCGGGCAACGGTCGGAAAGAACTGCCATATCGGCGCCGGCGCTGTGCTGGCCGGTGTGATCGAGCCCGCTTCCGCGACGCCTGTCGTTATTGAGGATAACGTGCTTGTCGGCGCGAACGCGGTCGTCATCGAAGGCGTACATGTGGGCAAAGGAGCCGTCGTCGCCGCCGGCGCGATCGTCACAAAAGACGTACCGGAGAATGTGGTCGTCGCCGGATGTCCGGCAAAAGTGATCAAGATCAAAGATGAAGGGACCAGTCAGAAAACCGCACTGGAAGAGGCGCTCAGGACACTATGAGAAAAGAACTGCCGTTTAGTCTGGAAGAGGCAAGAGCTTATACGGAAATCTATCCCACACCTATGCTCATCTATGACGAGCAGGGGATACGGGAAACCGTGGCAAACGTGCAGCAGGCTTTTGCCTGGAACAAAGGATTCCGTGAGTATTTCGCGGTCAAGGCAGCGCCGGTGCCGGCCATACTTCGGCTTTTGAAAAGCCTTGGATGCGGAACGGACTGCGCGTCTGTGACAGAACTGGAACTCAGTCGTCGGTCAGGGATCGTCGGGGAGTGGATCGTTTTATCTTCCAACGAGACAGAACCGGAAGAATATGTACACGCGGCAAAACTTGGCGGGATCATCAATCTCGATGACCTGACGCAGGTCGATCAGATGGACGCGGCCCTGCGTGAAGAAGGGCTGCCGATTCCCGATACGATCTGCTGCCGTTACAACCCCGGGCAGTTCGCAATGAGCAACGCCATCATGGGACATCTCTTTGATTCCAAATACGGGATGATGAAAGAGCAGCTTCTGGAAGCTTATCGGAAACTGAAAGAGCTGGGCGTGAAAAAGTTCGGTCTTCATGCGTTTCTTCAGAGCTGTTCGCTGGACGAGACCTATTATCCCAAACTGTGTGAGGAGCTTTTCCCTCTGGCGCTGGAGATCCGTGAGAAGACAGGGATCACGCTGTCGTTCATCGACCTTTCCGGCGGGATCGGCATCCCTTACCGACCGGAAGAAAAACCTGTGGATATCCTGCGGATCGGAGAAAAAGTACATGAACTTTACGACCGTATCCTGAAAGCGGCCGGGATGGAGCCGGCCCTTTGTACGGAAATGGGACGCTACATCACCGGGCCGCACGGATATCTGCTGACAAAGGTCGTCGGGCTCAAACATATCTATAAGGAGTATGTCGGGGTAGATGCTTCAGCCTGTGACATGATGCGTCCGGCTATGTACGGAGCCTATCACGAGATCCGGGTACTCGGTAAGATACCGTCAGAAGACGATCCCGTGGTGGACGTGGTCGGCCAGCTGTGCGAGAACAACGATAAATTCGCCATCGACCGCAAACTGCCGAAGGTAGAGATCGGCGATCTTCTGGTGATCGGCGATTCCGGCGCACATGGCCGGTCAATGGGCTACAACTATAACGGACGGACCCGCTGCGGAGAGTATCTGCTGCAAAAGGACGGAAAGCTGAAACAGATCCGGCGTCCGGAAGAACTGAAGGATCTGTTCGCTACATTCGATATCGATCAGGAGTTTCAGCAAAAACGATGAGTATGATCAACTGGAAGGAAGAAGCAGCCGGCATCGCGGAAGAATTGAGGAAGATCAGGAAAACGATCCACCGTCATCCGGAGATCGGCAACCGGGAATATAAGACTTCTGCCCTGGTAGAAGAGTATCTTCAGAACCTTGGCATCAAGACCAGACGTGTGCTTGGAACGGCCATCATAGGAGAACTTGTCGGAAAGAAGGATGGTCCAGTCGTTGCGCTGCGCGCGGACATGGATGCGCTGCCGGTTCAGGAACGGACCGGCTGTGATTTCTCTTCTGAAGTACCGGGGATGATGCACGCCTGTGGACATGATGTGCATACGACAGCGCTTCTCGGCGCGGCCCGGCTTCTGGCAGATCACAGGGACGAACTGCCGGGCACGCTACGGTTCTTCTTCCAGCCGGATGAGGAAGGAGACGGCGGAGCCCAAAGAATGATCAGAGAAGGGTGCATGGAAAATGTCAGCGCAGTATTCGGCGCTCATGTGGATCCTGCCATCCCGGCCGGTCAGATCGGGATCCGTTACGGCAAGTTTTACGCGGCTTCTGATTCGATGGATGTTTTTGTCCACGGGAAAAGCGCTCATGGAGCGACCAGGGAACTTGGTATCGATGCGATCGAAGCTTCCTGCAAAATGATCCCGGAACTTTTGAAACTTCCCGAGATCCTGCTGCCGGAAAAGAGCGCCGTCAGCATAGGCGCGATCAGAGCAGGCACCGTGCGCAACATCGTCGCGGATTACGCCGAGTTTCATGGGATCATTCGAACGCTCGGCCGGGACAGCCGGGCAAAATTGCTTGATGCGCTGAAGGAGAAGCTTAACAGGATCTCCGATGAAGCAGGTACAAGGATCGAGCTGGTCCTCAACCAGCCTGGCAGCGGTATCGTCAATACGGATCCGGAAACAAAGCTGTGTGAGAAAACAGCGGTCTCGCTCCTGGGAAAAGATCACGTCGTAATGATCGATGAACCCAAGATGATCTCTGAAGACTTTGGTTTCTTCGTGGAAGAATGCGGCTCCGGCTGTTTTTATCATATCGGCGCCGGGAGCCCTTATCCTCTCCATTCGGATCATTTTCTTCCCGCGGAGGAAGGGCTGGAGGTCGGCGCGGCACTGCACGCGGCGATCGCTATGGAATACCTGAAAGAGCATGACAACAAGGAAATATAAAAAAGCGCAGGAACAGGGCTTGACTTTTTGGCAGATTTACGATATTATTCTCTTTGGGACATTTTTAAAACATCTTTAATAAGTTTCCGATGAAACAATAATTTTCTTTTCGAAAGGGAAGTATCATGGGTAAAAAGATTCGTATCGGTATTGTAGGCTGCGGCGGTATGGGCGGCGGACACGCGGTCGCGATCTTCAGCGGAACAGGCAACGCGATCTATTTCGTCAAAGACGCGCATGTTCCGGGATTTGACAGCCCTGCGACGACAGATATCTCCAAGATGCTGGAACTGGCCGGTATCGTGGATATCGATCCCGCACGCCAGGAATGGGCCAGAGGGTTTGGCATGTATGTTTATCCCGACTATGAAACGATGCTGGCTGATCCCACGGTAGATGCCATCCTGATCGCGACTCCGAACCATCTGCATAAAGAAGAAGCTATCCAGGCAATGCGTGCCGGAAAGCATGTTCTCTGTGAAAAACCGGTCATGCTCGATTCCAATGAACTCCTGGAAGTCATGGCTGTATCCAAAGAGACCGGCAAAGTCTTCTATCCCCGTCAGAACCGTGAGTGGGACGAAGATTATCTGATCATTAAAAAGATCTATGAAGAAAAACTGATCGGCAACGTATTCAACATCAAATGCAAAGTCATGGGTTCCCGCGGGATCCCCGGCGACTGGCGCGGCGTTAAGGCGTATGGCGGCGGCATGATGATGGACTGGGGCGTACATATCATCGATCGTATCGTCGCGATGATGAAAGGTGAGAAGATCACCAAGATCTACTGCGATCTTTCCTATATCACCAACCCGGAATGCGATGACGGTATCCAGGTGACCCTCACCTTCGAAAGCGGTCTCAGAGTCAATCTGGAAGTTGGTACCTGTCACTTCGTGAACGAACCGCTGTGGTGCATCTATGGCGATATGGGCAGCGCTGAGATCCTCAACTGGAAACTGCAGGGACGGATGGTCCGTCTGAACAGCTGGGATGAGAAGGATACCACACCGATCCTGGCCGGTGCCGGACTGACCAAGACGATGGCACCCCGTACGGGTGGTAAGTCAGTGGAAGAGCTTCCGCTTCCGAAAGTGGAATTCGACCATAATGAACTGTACAAGAACTTCGCAGAAGTCTGCAACGGCGAAGCCGAGCAGATCGTTACCCAGGAACACGCGCTGCGTGTCCTGCGGGTCATGGAAGCCTGCTTTAAGTCCTACGAGACCGGTGAGACCGTCAAGTTCGAGAAATAAACAACTGAAAAACCAAAGATCACCAAAAGGGACAATTGTTTGTCCCTTTTTCTTATGCTATGATAGCAGCAGGAAAGCAGGAAAGGAGGAAGGCAGATGGATCATCAGGAAAAGGATCTGACCAGGAATACCACGGTTTTTGTCTGTCTTTTCCTTCTGGCAGGCATCCTCCATATATTTGAAGGGATCACCGACAGCTTTTTTGCGGCGTCTTTTCTTTTCTCGGTGATCACGATGATCTACCTCGGGCTTGTTATGTTCTGGACGATTTCCGTCCGGTACCGGCTGCTGCCGACACAAGCGCGGATCTATACCTTTGTCGCCGCGGGATGTATGCTGGTGCTGATCCTGATCCGGACCGTCAAGTACCGGTATAACAGTTCGGATATATTGGATCGGTGGCTCTGGTATCTCGGCTATATACCGATCCTGGTGATCCCGGGGATGTTCGCGATGACGGCTGTCGAAACGCTGGGAAGCCGCCGGCGGAAGATCCAGCAGATCCTTCTGATCATCATACTGATCTCATTGATGCTGCTGGTCCTTACCAATGATCTGACTTATTTCGTCTGGAAGCCGGCGGGACAGGTCCTGGCATCGAGATCGGATTCTTATACATACGGTTTTGGATTCTATGTCATCTATGGAGGAATGATCGTCCTGTATCTGTATGGGCTTTTGATCACGTTCCGGTACGCGCTGACGACCAGGTCGTGGCGAACGATCGCGTCGCTCGTGATCCTTCCGCTTCTCTACGCGTTTCTTCAGCTTTCACCGCCATATTTGAAACAGGCCGGTATCCCTGTCCTGTATCAGACCTATGAGGTACATGTTTTCGGTATGATGGCGATCTGGGAAAACTGTATCCGGCTGCGGCTTTTCCCTTATAACAGCCGATATGATCTGTTCTTAGAGAAGATGAGCCTACCGACTCTGATCACGGATCAGAACTTTGTGCCGTGCTATCAGGCCGCCTGGCAGTATTCGATATCCCGCGAACAATTGATCCGGTCACTGGATCAGCCGGTATTTCCGACGCCGGATATTAGGCTGATGGGACGCAAGATCCAGGCAGGGTATGCTTTCTGGATCGAGGATGTCCGTGAGGTGGGCCGGCTCAGGTCTCAGCTGGAGGAGATCCATGAAACGCTGGCTACGGAGAACGACCTGATCCAGGCGGAGCAGCGGCTCCGGGAGAAGCAGGACCGGATCGAGCTTCGAAACCGTATTTACGGGATCGTCGCAGAAGAACTCGTACCGGATCAGCGAAAGATCCGGGAACAGCTGGAAAACCTTGAAGCGGATGATCCGGATCTCAGGAAAAAGATCGCGTATCTGGCGGTCGATCACGCGTTCGTCAAGCGCAAAACGAATCTGACGCTGCTGGCTACACAGGAGAGTGAAATAGAACTGAGGGAGCTGGAACTGGCTCTGGAAGAATCCGCCAGGTATCTTCAGTATCTGGGGATCGAAGCGACAGTGGACTGCCGGGAAAGTGTTCCGGGCCAGTCTCCGGAAAATGCGTCCGATGGGATGATCAACAGCTTCATGGCGCTTCGTCTTTATGATACCTTCTCCATGGCGCTCGATATCCTGCGGGATCGGATCACACAGCTCGTGATCGCGGTTTCTCCGGTCGGGATCCGGATGAGCTGCGACCTGGATGAGATGATATCCATCCCGGAAGCCAGGGTGCCGGTCGATATCAAACTGGAGGAAGGGATCCTCTTCGTCCGGTTGATCGGGGAGGTGATGAGATGACCCCGATCGGATTATTTGTGGGACAATGGCTGCATCATCTGATCCAGTTCCTGCTTCTGATCTATCTGACTGGCCAGCTGTATCTGATGATCCTGAGTTTTCGGCTCCATCGGACCAAAAGAGTGTATGTGCCTATGGCAATCCTTTTCCTGCTGGGCTTCGTCGTTCTGACGATCCTCTCGGACCGTTCGTATGTGTTTGATAAGCAGCCAAATCAGCTGGTCGATCTTTTATATCGGATCCCATGGGCCGTGTATCTGGCTTTTGTGATGATTCTGTTTATCTATCTGTTCCTGGCGTTTCTGAATGCAAGAGCGTATATGCGCTCTCATCTGACAGAAGCCTCGATCAAGGAAACGATCGATCTGCTGCCGGCAGGGATCCTGATCGCACAGCCGGACGGAACAGTGCAGATGAGTAATGTGCAGATGAACGATCTGTGTGAAGAACTGACGGGTGAGACGTTAAGCGACGCACGTCGTTTCTGGGTCAGTGTGGCAACGGCCGGAGAGGTCAGCGAAGGACATGTGCTGATCCGCTCGGAGGAAGATGATGATGTGATCATGTTCAGCCGGGACCTTCTGTCGATCGAAAAACAGGAATATGTCCAGATGCTGGCCACGGATGTTACCGAGCGATTTCAGGCGATCGAAGATATCCGGGAGAAAAACGCACAGCTTCGGGAATATCAGAACCGAATGAAGAATTATCAGCAGCTGGCGGCGCAAACGATCCGTTCGGAAGAGATCCTGAACGCCAGACGGATCGTCCATGACCAGGTGGGTCACGCGCTCCTGACAGCCCGGTATTATCTGGAGCATCCGGAGAATGTGGATGCGGCGGCGCTTCTGGAGATGCTCCGGCAGACGAACCAGTTCCTTCTTCGTGAGGCGGAAGAGGCGGAGGAACCGGAAGATCCGATCGAAGAAGCGGCAGGGCTCGCGCAGGCGATTGGCGTCCGGATCTCCTCGCAGGGAAGCTTTCCTTCAGAAGAGCGGGCAAGAAAGCTGATCGGCTACGCGATACGTGAATGCGCCGCTAATACAGCGAAACACGGACACGGTGATGTGCTTTATGTGACGATCATGCCGCTGGAAAACGGTGCCGGCGGCTGGAAAGTAAGACTGGAAAACAACGGACTTCCTGCGGATGGACCTGTCCGCGAGAGTGGCGGGCTTCTGAATCTTCGCCGGATGGCATCCGATATGTCAGCTACCATGCAGGTGGAAACGAAATCGGCCTTCGCGGTAGAGCTGACGATCCCCGGTCTGAAATGATACAGAGTAATGAGGTGCTGGAATGAATGAAAAGGTGAAAGTAGTCGTAGTAGACGACCAGAATGTAGCGCGTGGATTCTTTGAGATGCATATCAAAACGTCGCTTCGGTATGAGCTTGTCCGTTCCTTGCCGGCGGCGGATCTGGCGATCAGTTATCTGGAACAGCATCCGGTGGATCTGGTGATCATGGATATCGTGATGCGCTATGGGATGGACGGACTTTCTGCGGCAGAACAGATCAAAAAGAGATTCCCGAAGGTGAAGATCATCCTGGTCACTTCCATGGCGGAGGCTACCTGGGAAAAACGTGCGAAAGCAGCCGGGATCGAAAGCTTCTGGTACAAGGAATACAGCGAGGAACCGCTGATCGAGATCATGGACCGGACGATGGCCGGTGAATCGGTTTATCCCTCGGACGCGCCAATGGTCCAGTTCGGCAAGGTGACCAGACAGGATCTGACGGAGCGCGAACTCGATGTGCTCCGGGAACTGACGTCCGGCGCGACGAACGAGGAGATCGCGCAGCATCTGTTCATTTCTGTCAACACTGTCAAACGGCACATCCAGAATCTGATGGATAAATCCGGGTACAAGAACCGGCTGGCGCTCGCGATCAACGCGACGTCGCTTGGTCTGGTCGTAAGTGAGCCGGTTGCAAATGGTGAGCAAAAATGATAGAATACCGCATGGGCATTTGACCATCCTTTTATACAGATAAGAATCGCGAGGGAGGATTATACCATGATGAAATCCATATGGAAGAAAGGTATAGTATTTCTTCTGATCGTTTCTCTGATCGCTTCCATGTCGGGATGTACAAGCTGCACGAACAAAGCAGCGGAAGAAATACCTGAGGAGTCATCGGAGGGATCACAAGCGGAAGAAGCAGAAGCAGAGCAGTATACCATCTTAAGCCTGGAAGGAAAACTGCAGGCAGAAGATGCCGAAGGAAATACCAGGACATTAAAGGCAGGGGACAGTATCAGCAGTCAGGAAACACTGATCACCGGAAAAGGATCCACGGTCAAGATCGCACTGGACGCGGATACGACACTGTACCTGGATGAAAATACCCGGACACAGATCACATCAGCTGACCACCATACCGATGTGACACTGGAAGTAGGCCAGATCCTCTTAGATGTCAGGAGAAAACTCGCAGAGGATGAAACACTGGTCATCCATGCTTTCTCCATGGACATCGATATTCGGGGGACATCCCTCTATGCGAGAGTAATAGAGAAAGCCATGTCCATGCCTGATCCGGCACATCTAAAACGAGAAATCCACCTGGGCGTTATGGAGGGAAGTACCCAGGCCACGTTCCCGAAAGAGACAGGCGAGAACGCCGTACAGGATATACCAATGGGAAATGAGCTGAGACTCTTAACAGAGGGCCGCGTTACGCTATTAGCGGAAATGGGTGTTTTTCAAATGCAGACTGCGCCGCAGTTTGTACAGGATCAGGTGAATAAGAATGATGAACTGAAGGAACATATATCAGAAGGAGGCGGAGACTTCATTCCCACGACATGGGACGAGCCGGTTACTCTCGTCGCTCAGAGCGCCAGCAAAGTCTATGACGGAAAGGCGCTGACTGCCACGAAAGTCATGGTTTACGGGCTTCCGGCAGGATACACGTGCAGCGCGATGACAACAGGCAGCCGGACCGATGCCGGAGAATCGGACAATAAAGTCGCTGACGACTATAAGATCTATGATTCCGCCAATAATGACGTAACGAATCTTTTCACGAATATAGAAACGGTGAGTGGCAAACTGATCGTATTGCCTGCAACGCTGACTGTCTGGACCGGCAGCAGTTCGAAGGTCTACGACGGAACACCGCTGACAAACAAGGAAGCTGTCATTAAAGTGGGGAAAGCTGACGTACAGGGGAAAACCTATGAAGAACTCAGTGCGATGAACTATGCTGTCGTCGTGAGCAATTCTGAATTCCAGGTCCTGTACGGGATATGCGGTAAAGTGCTTGTCCAGTGCATAGATCCATCGACAGGCGAGATCAGCCAGGCAGAACTGACAGCAGGCAAAAAAATGACGATCGGCCTGGACACTTTAGGAGTCATCGATTACCATACCGAGAATGTATTGTTACAGAATCTTCCGGAAGCCGTTCTGCGGACTTATCAAATACACGAGGAAATGATAACTCCGGCATGCGAGCAGGCAAAATGGGATACAGAGACGCTCCGTGGGTTGGTTGGTTCCCTGAAGTCTTCTGTTGTACCTGAAATCATTCAGGACTGCGTCAATATAGAGACCTATCTGAATAATGAGATTACGGAATATTTCAGCAGTACGCTGGGCTCGGAAGAGATCACTTTCGTACAGGTCACTTTGGATCCGAATATTACAGTCACCACGACCGGCAGCCAGACGGCTATCGGACAAAGCGAAAACAAATTCACGATCGCCTGGGGAACGGCCAGGTCAAAGAATTATACAGTCATTGAATTCCCCGGAATACTGAAGGTGACTGCGGCTGAGCAGACGGAAGAGGAAGATCCTAATAAGGACACAAAGATCGAAGTTACCCTGACAGCTGCTTCGGCCACCAAGGTCTATGACGGTAATGCGTTAACAAACAGCGATGTCACAGCTGAAGGCCTGCCGAACGGGTATACCTTCACTGCGACAACTTCAGGAACTCAGACGGATGTAGGGTCAAGCATGAACGTGATCAGTTCCTGCAAGATCTTCGACGCGGGCGGAACAGATGTAACTTCCAGTATCTCAAAGATCACGAAAGTCAGCGGAACACTGACTGTGGAAGCACTGAAGATCGAGACTTCGTGGACCGGCAGCTTTGACTATAATGGCTATCAGCAGGATCCTACAAATGGTATAGCCGTAATGAAATATCTGAACGGACCTCAAACGGGAGACACACTCTCTGCGTCTGTAGATAGTCAAAACAACTTCGTGTTTAGCCTGTTTACGGGCGATCAGATCACAGTGACAGCCACCGGCGGCGGAAAGGATGCCGGAACGTATAAGGTCAGTCTGACAGCTCAGGTTCCTTCCGAAAAAGAGGGAGACTTCCAGGTTTCGACCAAGGATGGCGAAATGAAGATCCAGCCGATCGAGCTGGTGATCATGACCGGCAGTTCGTCCAAACCTTATGACGGAAACGAGCTGACGTGTCAGGAGGTGGCAGTCAGCGGACTGGCAGAAGCAGATAAGAAGATCGTGAAGGTGACAACCAGCGGTACGATCAAGAATAAAGGAAAAACAGAGAACACCTATACGGTCGACTGGGGAACGGTAAACAAAGAAAACTATACGATCAAGGCCGTTCTGGGTACTTTGGAAGTCTTTGAATCCACGGATGCGATCGTCTTTGAACTGCAGCCCGCAAGCAAGACGTATGACGGCAAACCGCTGAAGAGTGCGGAGGTGAAGGTCACCGGTCTACCTGAAGGTTATACATACAGCTTTACAACAACAGGAAGCCAGACAGACGCCGGTGCCAGCACCATCAGCATCAGTTCCTATACGATCTTCGATCCAGAAAGCACCGAGGTCACTTCATTCTTCAAGAATATCAGTACCAGGAATAGTACGCTGACCGTGAACAAAGCACCGCTTACAGTCACGACAGGATCTGCCTCGAAGGTCTATGACGGAACACCTCTGACAGCAGCGGCTTCCATCACCGGTCTTGTGAACGGAGAGACAGCTACGCTGACATCTGCCAGCCTTATAAATGCTGGCTCTGTGACGAACAGTTATTCGATCGAATGGGGCACTACCAAAGCGGAGAACTATACGATCACAGAACAGCTCGGCACCTTGAAGATAGAACCGTTGAAGATGAGTGCTGTATGGGCACTGGAAGGTCAGCTCGTTTACTGCGGCATTCCGTATACTGCAGAAGCAGGCGGCATGACATTGACATATCTGAACGGGCCTCATAAAGATGAAACCCTCACACTCTACGAAGGGCAGGCGATCGATGGGAACGATCTGGCCGGTCTCTATACCTTTGAACTGTATACCGGTGAAAAGGTCAATGTGACCGTTACCGGCGGCGGAAAAGACGCTGGCACCTATACGCTTACTGCCACACCAACGCTTTCAGGGAGCCAGGCTTCCAATTATCAGATCACATGTAACGAGCCTTCTCTCGTGATCGCTCCCATCGAACTGATCGTGGAAACCGGTTCTGCCGAACGGGCCTATGATGAAAGCATTACGACTCCGCTGACAAACAGTGAGGTAAAGGTTTATCAGGTCGTAGCCGGACAAGATGACCCTGTCCTGATCTCAAAAACTGATGAACAAGGAATCTATATAGAGATCGAGCAAAACAACCCGATCTACTTCACGGCGACAGGCTCGAACAGCGAAGTGGGAAAGAAGGACAATACCTATTCCATCACATGGGGAAATGAAAACCAGAACAACTGCCACATCACAGACAAACTGGGTATACTGGACATCTATATTGACACTATCGTCATTAAAGCTAAAACAGGCAGTTTCAATTGGGACGGCATTCCTGAAGGGTATATTTATTATTCCGTTGACGGGCTTCCGGCAGGGTATACGATCGATGTAGAGACAGAAAGAACTCTCTATAAAGATAATGGAGTATATAAAAGCTGGACAAATGAGGTTGTGAGTTATCAGATCTTCGATACAGGCGGAAATGATGTTACCGAAAACTGTAAAAAGATTGTTCTCCGAACAGGTTTATTATCTGTTGTAGATTCACCTGTAGTTTTAGAATCCAATACAGTGACAATCTATGCCGGTGAAGATTCTGACAAAGTCTTTTTTGGATTATGGGGACAGGAATTCCGGATTGCGAATACTACTAACGTTTATCAGGTTCTGGATAAATGTAACGATTATTTGGGACTATACGATTCGGATGAAGATTTTGAAAATGCAGTATTCAATGTACTTCATTCACTTAACTGGATCTAAAGAAAACTGCCTACGGCATTAGCCGCAGGCAGCACTGTTTGTATTTTCGGCCGGAGCCGCAGGGACAGGGGTCGTTGCGGCCGACCATTTGGTATTTCTTTCGTTCCTCCCGGATGAGGATCTCCATCATCTGGGAGGGATTTTTCTTTTCTCTCGATAGCTGCATGGCTCGCTTTAGATGGGGAACCGCATAGTCGAAGAAGGCATAAAGTCCCGGACAGAGGAAATACTGGCCGTCCTCGCCGTCTTTCGACTTCGCGGAGCGATCCTTAGGGCAGGCGCCTCCGCACAGGGAAAGGTAAGGGCACTTCCGGCATTCGCCGGTCAGGTTTGCTTCCTTGGAAAGACCGAATTCTGCCTGGAAATCCGAAGAGAGCACTTCCTGAAAGTCGTCGGTCAGAACAGAGCCAATGCGATGCTTCGGATCCACAAAATGATCGCAGCTGTAGATACCGCCGTCCTTTTCAACGATCAGGACATTGCCGCAGGTTTTTCCGAGCATACAGAGATTCGGCTTTTCCCCGGCCAGAGCAAGGCTCATTTCCGAGAACAGCTGAACTTCCGTGCGGCCAAGATCATGGAAGAACCATTCGGCGAAGACATCTTTCAGGAATTCGCCATAGGCTTCCGGTGTCACGGATTCGGGCGAGATCCCGGCCTTCGTATGGACGACGATCGGGATGAACTGCATCCAGCCGGTATCGAAATCTCTGAGGGCTTTGTAGACTTCTTTTCCGTGGACAGCGGTCATAGCATTGACGGTACAGAGAAGATCCGGCCGGATACCGGCGGCTTTAAGACGCTCGATCGCGGCCGCGGTCTTCTCGTAGGTGTCGTTCCCAAGAGGATCCTTCCGATAGGTGTCATGGCAGAGTTTCGTTCCGTCAATGCTGATCCCTACGTCAAAATGATGTTTCGCGAGAAAGGTGCACCATGCATCATCCAGCAGGAGCCCGTTGGTCTGAAGATTGTTCCAGATCTCACAGCCTTCACGCTTAGCAAGGTATTTCTGCTGGAGCGCGAGGGCCTTCTCATAGAAGGAAAGGCCGGCAAGTGTGGGCTCCCCGCCGTGCCAGGTAAACGAGATGACCGGACCGGGGCAGGAGAGGATATATTTTTTGATAAACGAATCCAAGACCTCATCACTCATGACGGGCGATGAGGTCTTTTCATTTCCTGCGTGAAGATAGTAGCAGTAAGCGCACTGCATGTTGCAGGCCGAGCCAATGGGCTTGGCCATGACGACAAACGGGCGGCCACTCATTTCAGATGTTTGTCAAAAAAGGCGATGGTCTAGTTAAAGCTGTCCATGGCCTGTTCCTGCCGGTACATGGGCTTGTCATAGTACCAGATGCCGTGGCCGGCGCCTTCGTAGCGGTGGAACTCGTAGTCCTTGCCACAAGCTTTCAGGCGTTCCTCCAGGACATTCACATCCTCTTTCGTGGGAGAGAAATCTTCATTTCCGAAGATGCCCAGAAGTGGGATCTGAAGCTGCTCAGTGTAGTCGATCGGAGCGACAGGACGCTGCGGACTCAGGGACTCCTTTGGCGCGACCACGCCGCCGCCCCAGCAGTCGACGACCGCGTCAAAACCGGGAACGGTGCAGGCAGCCAGGAAAGCGTGACGTCCTCCGGAGCACATGCCAATGACGCCGACTTTGCCGTTAGACTGTGGCTGACCTTTCAGAAAGTCCAGGCAGCCCGCGGTATCGGCCATGACGGTGCTGTCATAGGCACCGCCTGCCTCACGGCATTTCATGGCGACTTCAGACGGTGTACCGGTACCGGCATCCTGATAGATATCCGGGCACATGACACTGTAGCCATGCTCGGTGAAACGGCGGGATGTTTCGCGGCACCATTCGTCCCATCCGGGCATATGCGGGATGAGCACGATGCCGGGTGTGAGCTTGTTTGTGATCGGATGGGAATAATACGCGCGGACCTGCTTGCCGTCATGTCCCTTGAAGGCAATGGTTTCGGCGATCATTCCCGAGTAATCACCTGTGTTGAAGTTGTTCCACATAAATGTTTCCTCCTGTATATAGTTTTGCTTGGGTTACAGTTGTTCGAGACTTTCCAGAAGTTCACCGGCCTGCCATTCGGTGATCCGCATATCTCCACCGACGATGGTTTCTTCGGACAGGTCGACCGTCGCACCGATCCCAGGCCGGTGGCCGCAGTGGTGAATCTGGTAAAAGAATTCATAAAGAGACACACTGGGTGTAACAACAGCGCCGGCAAATCCAAAGTCCATTGGATAGGCGGGATCATCTTCACTTATAAGCCCCATGCGTTTTGCAATAGAGAGAATTTCTTCAGCGGCGGAATAGGAATAGGTGAGAACGGTAAATACCGGACGGCCGGGTTCGCTGAGTTTGTCACAGAGTTTTTTTGTCGCCAGTTTTTCGATGGGTCCGCAGGTACCCCAGACGCCGGAGGTGAGGATGCTTTCCAGTCTTTCCTCGTTCATGCGAAGTACCTCCTTTCGAGCGTTTCGAAGATCTGCAGGATCTGGTCCAGAGTTTCCTTTTCACTGAGCAGCGTGAATTGCTCCAACCAGAGACCTTCTTCATAGGATGCGCGTTCACAGACGGGTAGCGGTGAAAGGTCGATATCCGTCTGGATCAGTTTTCTGGTCGTGGCCGACTGGACTGAAGGCAGACGGTAGAGTGGCTCATAACCTGCCAGCAGTGGAAGACCAAGCTCACGGGCGTCGCGGATCAGATCTTTACGAGTCCTTCCGACTTTATCCAGTTCTTCCATCTGGGTCCGCAGGACAAAAAGATGAAAGGCGTCCAGTGTGATCCGGGGATCCTGCTTCATGGGCTGAACAAGGCGGCAACTGCTGAGGCCTTCGTTCAGATAACGGGCGCTTTGGGCACGTTTGGCCATCTGCTGCGGCAGACGTGCAAGCTGGCTTATGAGTAAGGCGCAGGAGATCTCGTTCAGGCGGTGTTCTTTCTTAGCGACCATACTGCACAGTTTCTGATAAAGATTTTCATCCGAGGTCGTGATGATACCACCTTCCCCGCAGGTCAGGTTTTTGGTGTTCTGACACGAGAAGGAAGCGCAGGTGCCATAGGTCGCTATATCGCGGCCGTTCCAGGTGGAACCGACTGCTTGCGCGGCATCGACAATGAGAAACAGGCCTTTGTCTTTCGCCAGTTTTTCAAAAGCATCCAGATCAAACGGTCGCCCCGCGACAGCGACCGCTACGATGGCTTTGGTTTTTGAAGTAATTCTCTTCTCCGTCTCCTCGGGAGACAGGTTATAGGTATCGGGCTCGATATCCGCGAAGACCGGCGTCGCGCCAGTATAGACGATGGAAGAGAAGGTAGCGATAAACGTATAGGGCGGAAGGATGACCTCATCGCCGGGACCTACGCTAAGCGCGGTAAGGATCAGTTCCAGGCTGACAGTCCCGTTCGCGACGGGCAGCACATACGGCGCTTTGGTAAAGTCACGGAATGCGTCAGCAAACCGTTTGGACATCGGACGTGACCGGTCCCGGATATCCGCTTCCCGGACCAGTTGAAGATCCGACTCATCGGCGATCGGCCATTTGGGAAAAGAAAGCATGGGAGCCTCCTCGACAGGTTGATAAAACCATTATACCATAGTGGGAGGCATTTTGGCGAGAGAAATCCGTGAGACTTGCCGAGTCGTCAGAATGGTAGTATAATGGCTCCATCAACTCAAGGAGGCGAAAATGAAAGCGAAGTTTTCACCCTATCTGACGCGCCTCGCGCAGTTCTTTCGTGAACTGAGCAGGGAGCTGTCAAAAACCTATAACTATGTCAGTATCCTGAGCACGGACAGTGTCGGGCTCAATATCCGGATCTCCGGACGGTCCAAGTCCGTCTCCTCCGAGACGATGACCACCGAACGCGGCAATGTCGTGCGCGTACATCAGAACGGACTTTACAGCGAATATGCCTTCAATGATCTCGATCTGGAAGAGGCTTTGTTCCCGACGGCCGAGCGCAGGCTGGATTATGTCAGGCAGATGGCGGATATCATCCGTAATGAAGTGAACCGTCAGATGGAGCTTCTGAAACGGACCGAAACCACAGTCTATACGACGCCCACCCTGAAGGATGAACCGCGTGTGCTGCTGGTGGAAAAAGAAGCAAAGATCCTTCCGGAAGAAGCCAATGTCGCTGAATATGTGGAACGGCTGACTGAGCTTTCCGAACGGGGAAGGAATTCCATGGAAGGTGTGCTGGACTGCAGTATGAGCGCGCAGTGCACGCATATCTGCAAGATGTTTATCACCCCGAACCAGTACCTGCGGCAGAGCTATGTCTACGCGGAAGGGACGGCGGTACTGATCGCCGCGAATGAGGAGACCACCAAGTTCTCCTATGAAGGCGTCAGCGGGCTCGGCGGCATGGAGATCTTCGACGGGCTGGAAGAAAAGCTGGAAGTCAGTATCCGTCATATGAAAGACCTGCTTTCTTCCGGGCGGATCGAACCTGGCGAATATGATATCATCACGGCGCCGAACGTGACCGGCCTGATCGCCCATGAAGCCTTCGGACATGGGGTCGAGATGGATATGTTCGTGAAGAACCGTGCTCTGGGTCAGGAATATATCGGCAAGCGGGTCGGATCGGACCTGGTGACGATGCATGAAGGTGCGCTTTGCGCCGAATCGGTCACCGGCTTTGCGTTCGATGATGAAGGCACTCCGGCCGGTGACGTGATCGAGATCGACCACGGGATCCTGAAGACCGGAATCTGCGACGCGCTGTCCGCGCTTCGTCTCGGCGTAGAACCGACCGGCAACGGAAAACGCCAGAATTATGAACACAAGGTCTATACCCGTATGACAAATACCGTTTTCGACTCCGGTAACGACAGCCTGGACGACATGATCGCCTCGATCAGCCACGGCTATCTGCTGGAAGGCATGGAGAGCGGCATGGAGGATCCCAAGCACTGGGGTATCCAGTGCATCATCTCCAAAGGCTATGAGATCCGGGACGGGAAACTGACCGGCAAGGTCGTCTCGCCCGTGGTCATGACCGGTTATGTGCCGGACCTTCTGGGTTCAGTCAGTATGGCGAGCGCCGACCGGGAGATAGAAGGCAATGGCGGCTGCGGTAAAGGATATAAGGAATGGGTCAAAGTCGCGGACGGAGGCCCGTATCTGAAGGCGAGAGCGAGGTTGGGCTGATGAATATCGAATTATTGAAACGTTTGCTTGGCGAAGCAGGTCTGACGGCCTGGGAAGTCACGGATCTTCGTAAGCGCGGCTGGGAGTTTTACTTTATCCGTCATAAACTGGACCAGAACCGGGCGAAAGAGGTCGAGGATATCACCCTGAAAGTCTACTGCAGTATCGAGGACGGAAAGTACCTGGGAAGCGCGTCCGGCACGATCCCGCCGACCGCTTCGGAAGAGGAGATCAGAAAGACGATCAGCGATCTGGCTGGACGGGCTTATCTGGTGAAGAATCCTTATTACACCCTGAATCCGGGTGACGGGAAAGCGCATCAGAACCTGCGGATGGTCTCGCTGGAAGCGATCAGCGACAGCTTCATCCGCGTGATGCGCACACTGCCCGAAACAAAGACCGAAGACGTTAACTCCTATGAGATCTTTGTACATGAAATGTCCCGGCGCTACCTGAACAGTGAAGGGGTGGACCAGACAGTCGTCTATCCGAGCTCCATGCTGGAGGTGGTCATCAACGCGAGGAATGAAGCGAAAGATCATGAGATCGAACTTTACCGTATGCTGACGTCCGGTACCTGCGACGAAGGAAGGATCACTTCCGAGATCGGCCGTGCACTGCAGTATGGAAAAGACAAGCTGGTGGCAGGAAATACCCCGGCGCTGGAACAGGCGAGCGTGGTATTCTCCAACGACAACAGTCTGTCGATCTATGAATACTTTTTGGCACAGATGGACGCGGCCATGAAATATCAGCAGATCTCCCGGGCAGAGATCGGCCAGGCTCTGATCGCGGACGCACAGGGCGACCGGATCAATCTGGCGGCTGTCAGGCAGCTGCCGAATTCCTCTCGCAACTTCGATGTAGATATGGAAGGCGCCGAGATCTGGGACCGTGTCCTGATCCGGGGCGGCGTGGCGGAAAACTTCTATGGCAACCGTCAGTTCAGTCAGTATCTGGGACTGGAGAAGAGCTCCCAGGTCTTCAACTATGTGGTACTTGGCGGAAGCCGGTCGGCGCAGGAACTGCGGCAGGGGAAATTCCTGGAAGTGGTCGAGTTTTCCGATTTCCAGGTCGATGAGATGACCGGAGATATCGCCGGAGAGATCAGGCTTGGTTACTGGCATGACGGAGAGAGCGTAAAGATCGTCTCCGGCGGGTCGGTAAGCGGAAATATCAGAGAAGCCGCCAGACAGATGTATCTTTCCAAAGAAACGACTCTGTATGATGGCGCGCAGGTCCCTTCGGTAGTCCGGTTCGAAAATCTGACTGTGACCGGGATCGAATAAAAAAAGCAGAAAAGAAGAATAAGATGGCCTTGACAAAAGAGCGAGGCCGTTTTATAATGGGCTACAAGTAAGAAAAGTAATACTATTAAGAAAGGATATACAAATGGGATTTCATAATGATTCAAAAGGACAGTACTTTGGAACGACAGTCAAAATAGGACCGAAAGGCCAGATCGTCATTCCGAAGGAGATCCGTGACATGTTCGGATTCCAGCCGGGGGACAGCGTCCTTCTTCTGGCGGACCGGAAAAGAGGCACGGTGATCCAGTCCATCGATACCATGACGCCGTTTATGAAATTGGCTTTCAGAGAAATACAGCAGGAAGAAAAAGAGAGCGAGGAAGAAAAGGATGAATAAAGCAGTACTGATGGTTCGTGATCTGTGTAAGACGTATCCTTCCTTCTACCTGGATCATGTCTCTTTTGATGTGGAAGAAGGAGCGATCATGGGCCTGATCGGGCGTAACGGCGCCGGCAAGAGCACGACGCTCAAATCGATCCTTGGGATGGTGCATCCGGATGAAGGCGCGAAGTCCGTGGAGATCCTCGGACTGAAGTATCCCGAGAACGAACGCGAAGTAAAGGAACAGATCGGTGTCGTGATCGGTGATTCGATGTTCTACCCCAAGAAGAAGGTGAAGACCCTGACCGGTGTGGTCAAACGCTTTTATAAGAACTGGGATGAGGAAAAGTATCAGCATTATCTGAAAGTATTCGAAATCAAAGAGGAAAAGAAGATCGACGAGCTTTCCAGCGGTATGAAGGTGAAATACCTGATCGCCCTGGCGCTTTCCCACGACGCGAAGCTGCTCATCCTGGACGAGCCTACCAGCGGTCTGGATCCCGTTTCGCGCGATGACCTCTGCCGTCTTCTGAAGGCGCTGGCGGACAGCGGAAAATGCAGCATCCTTTTCTCGACTCATATCACATCGGACCTGGAGAAATGCGCTAGTCACATCACCTTTATCCAGAACGGGCAGATCCGCTATACCGGGACCCGCGAAGGCTTTATGGAGCATTTCCGTGATCTTGGAAGCACCCTGGAAGATATCATTGTCGAAGCGGAGAGAGGAGAAGGCTATGAAGACGCTATTATATAAATACCTGAAGCTGGCCGCTCAGCCGCAAACTTTTATGTTCTGCCTGTTCGGCGCGATGTTCATGATCCCGAATTATCCCTATACCATCGTGTTTTTCTATATCACGCTCGGTCTGTTTTTCACATTCATCAACGCGCGGGAGATGCGGGATGTCTATCTGACGATGTTGCTGCCGGTGAGGAAGAAGGATTATGTTACAACGTGCCTTTTATTCATCCTGCTGATCGAAGGCGTGAGCTTTCTGATCGGAATTCCGTTCGTGCTGCTGTCCCAGCGGGTGAACCTTTCCGGCAACGCGGTAGGCTTTGACGCGAGCCTGGCGCTGTATGGGGCAGGATTCCTGATGTACGCTGTCTTCAACGGGATCTTCCTGTGTTCTTTCTTCAAGACAGGGTATAAGGTCGGCAGTTCGTTCGTAAAAGCCGTGATCCCGATGTCTGTCCTGGAGATCGTCCTGGAGATCCTGCCGCATATCCCGGCGCTTTCCTTTCTGGACGGATGGACTGCGGTAGGCCCTCAGCTGGTCTTCTTCCTGGCCAGCCTGGCGATTTTCGTGGTCGTAAACCTGCTGGCACTGAAGAAATCACAGGATTTGTTCGAAGCAGTTGACTTATAAGGGTGGGTTGAGGTATAATCTTTCATTATGTTGCTTTAAAGAGGTAAAGTGATGAAAGCATTTCCGGAAGGGTATCAGCCCAGACTAAACATTATCCAGACACAGGTCGCTATAAAAAAAATCAAAGACTTTTTTGAAAGAGATCTGGCGATCCAGCTCAATCTTCGCCGTGTGTCCGCGCCTGTCTTCGTAAACCGTGCCTCAGGACTGAACGATACACTGAACGGGGTCGAGCGTCCCGTTGATTTTGACATCAAAGGACAGGAGGGAACGTTTGAGATCGTTCATTCGCTGGCCAAGTGGAAACGGTACGCGCTCGGACGGTACGGATTCAAACAGGGCGAAGGGCTCTATACCGATATGACAGCCATCCGGCGCGATGAAGACGTCGATCCTCTTCACTCGGTCTATGTGGACCAGTGGGACTGGGAGAAGATCATCGGAAAGGAAAACCGCAATGAAGCGACGCTGCGGGACGGTGTGAAATGCATCTACCGGGCCATGCAGCATACGGAAAACTATATTCGCGATGATTATAACTGGATCGAGAAGCTTCTGCCGGAGAAGCTGACTTTTGTGACAGCGCAGGAACTGGAAGATGAATATCCGGATCTTTCGCCGAAGGAAAGGGAGACGATGGCCTGCCGGGAGTATGGCGCGATCTTTCTGAAGGGGATCGGAGGCAAACTCAGATCCGGACAGCCGCATGACGGCCGTGCGCCTGATTATGACGACTGGTCGCTGAACGGAGATATTTTAGTGTATTATCCGATCCTCGGACAGGCGCTGGAGCTTTCTTCCATGGGCATCCGTGTGGACGAGGAGACACTTATCAAACAGATGGCGGAGCGCGGCGTGACTGGATATGAAAAACAGGAGTTCCATAAGAAACTCCTGTCCGGAGCGCTTCCCTATACGATGGGCGGCGGTATCGGTCAGTCCAGGATCTGCATGCTGTTCCTTCGCAAGGCGCATATCGGCGAGGTACAGTCCAGCTACTGGCCGGAAGAAGTGATGGAAGAGGCCGCGGGACGCGGGATCGCGCTGCTGTAGATCATTCTGTTGCTCAGATCGAAAGGGCCGTGATGGAAAGGACCGCCAGGATGATGCCGATCACCTTGGCCGGATCGAATTTCTCTTTGAAGATAAAGTAGGAATACAGGCTGGCCAGAACGAGCACGCCTCCGTTGTCGAGTGTATACAGGATGACTGTGTTGACGAGCGGAAGAACAAGCACCAGTACGTTCACGGCCAGACCGGCGGCCAGAAGGCCAAGTCCCAGCCAGATCGCCGATCTGCGGTCAAAATGGAATACTTTTGTTTGATTCTTGCCAGTTCCATCGGGACTGGCTTTTTTCTTTCCGAAAAGGCCGATCGCGGCGGGGATGCACATCAGAAGAAAGGTCAGCATGACCATTTCCCGGCTCTCGGACGGGGCGACCACAGCCTGGACTTTCATAAACGTGCAGTAGAAACCGTTGGAGAGGAAGAGAAGGCCACAGAAGATATAATACCAGACGCCGCTGCCCTTAAGCTCGATCCCCTTCAGGTTCATGAGGACAAAAGAAAGCAGCATGACCGCTACGGCCACATATTTATACCACTGCAGGCTTTCGTGGAGAAAAAGCGTGGAATAGAGCATCGGTACGATCAGGCCGCCAAAGAGCAGGATCATATTCATGAAGGCATAGGATCCGAGGCTGGAGGCTTTGATCAGAGAAGT
>JAFZQZ010000018.1 GCA_017620135.1 Bacillota bacterium | reverse complement strand
TTTCTTTTGTTTCCACTCCTTATGCCTCCTTTGCTGATGCCACCTCGGAAAGCTTGGTGGTCATGATGCTGTACAGCTCGGTATCCTGCGGGAATCTGTCCACGAATGGAAGGATCACGTTACCGTAGAAGAGCAGTCCCTCGCCTTCACCCGAATGCGTCAAGTACGACAGCTGGTGCGGAGAAATATTGAGCTGCTTGGCAAGGATCTGTCTGTCGCCTGCCGCCTGGTTCAGCATATAGATGAAATCGCTGTTTTCGAAGATATTCTCCACCTCATGGCTGGACAGAAGGTCCTTCACGTTCTGGGTAATGCCGGTGGGAATACCGCCCCACTTTCTGAAGCGCTTCCAGATCTCGACCGAATATGTTGCAGTCTGCTCTTCCTTAAGCAGCAGATGGAACTCGTCCATATAGTATCTGGTGGTCTTTCCTGCGCTTCTGTTCGCAGTGACCCTGCCCCAGACCTGATCCTGGACGATCAGCATGCCGAGCTTTTTGAGCTGCTTTCCGAGCTCCTTTATGTCGTAGCAGACAAGGCGGCTGTTGATATCCACGTTCGTCCTGTGGTTGAACAGGTTAAGAGAACCCTTTACATAGATCTCAAGCGCCGTCGCCACATGATGGGCTTCCTTTTCCTCCTGCTTAAGGAGTGCGTTGTAAAGATCCTCTAAAAGAGGCATGTTCTCAGGTACAGGATTTTCAAAGTACCTCTGATAGATCTGATGGACGCAGCGGTCGATGACAGTCTTTTCGATGGGCTGCAGACCTTCCTTCCCGCCTACGATCAGTTCGCACAAAGACAGGATGAAGTCCGATTTAAGAGCGATCGGGTTGTCTTCCTCGGAGTAGTTCAGGTTGATATCCATCGGATTGACATACTGGGTGCTTGCCGGGCTGATGTGGATCACCTGGCCATTGAAGCGCTGCACATGTGCCGCATATTCAGCTTCCGGATCGCAGATGATAACATCGTCGTCAGTCACCAGAATGACGTTGGCTATCTCCCTGTTTGCCGGGAACGACTTGCCTGAACCCGGTGTGCCGAGGATCAGGCCGTTAGGGTTTTTAAGCGCCTTTCTGTCTACCATGATCAGGTTGTTTGAAAGTGCGTTAAGTCCGTAATACAGAGATTCCTTTCCGCTCTGGAAAAGTTCCTGAGTGGTAAAGGGAACGAAGATCGCTGTAGAGCTCGTGGTAAGAGCCCTTCGGATATCTATGAGGTTGTTTGCAAGAGGAAGTGAACTCATAAGAGCGTTCTCCTGCTGAAAATCCAGTCTTCTGAGGTTGCAGTTGTGCTTCTGCGCTATGCTGGATGCCTGGAATACATTTGTATTCAGTTCCTGTTTGGTCTTTCCCGTATTCATAATGAGCATCGTGAGCATGAACATGCGCTCGTTCTGGCTCTGCAGCTCTTTAAGAAGCGACTTCGCATCCTTGCCGTAGGTGGCCAGATCCGACGGGATGATATCCATGTCGTAGCCGGAGCGGACCGCTTTTTTCTGCTCTTCGATCTTCGACCGGTCAAGCTCGGTGATCGTATGCTTTATGGTCTTGATCGCCTCAGTCTGGTCGACCGACTGGATATGCATCGTAATGATCTGCGAAGACTCCATGTCGAGAAAGTCCTTGAGAAGCTGGTCCGAAAGATCCGATGCCGTAATCTGCAAATAGCTCATAGCCCCGTACATGGAGCCCATCTGAAAGGTCCTGCTTCCGGGGAACTCGAATGCCGTCGGCGCAATAAAGTCCTTTACGGAAAGACCGGATTCCACCAGCCACTTCCAGTCAAAACGGAACTTATCGTCCGTATCTCCCATATGGAACATGTCGTGCATGAGCTTGAGCCTCTCATATCCGTTCAGCACATGGGCTCTTACTCCGAGCTGCTTGAAGTTGTTCAGAATGTCATTCTGGATATGATCGAGCCTGGGCTTTGCTTCCTTTACTGAATCTGCTTCAATACTAAAAGTCAGGTACTTGGTCTTTGTCAGACCGTTATTGCCCTGGGCAAGCTGGTTTTTCAGCATCTCGGAATACTCGTCCCTTACGCTGTTGAAATCATCGTTCTGGTACGGGATCCTGATACCTGCTTCAAAGCTTTCCGCGTCTGTCGCCATGTTCATGAAGCTGAGTTCAAAATGAATCGAGCTGTCGAAGAAGTTCAGAAAGCCGCACCATTCCTCAAAGATGGCCGTCTTGTCTTCCTGCTGCGCCAGCTGATAGTTGATGTCCTGGAACTGGATGGTCTTCGTATAAAAGCTTCCGAAGCGGCAGATGCCGTCCGGAAACATCCGGTCAAACGGGATCGACTGCTGTGCGGTTCTTGGAACCCCGTCGTCCTTTTTGGCCCGGCTGATTATCTCCTGAACCCTTTTCTGATCCCTCTTTGAAAGGCCGGACGGGAGTTTTAAGGACCTTTTTTCACTTCTTTTTCTTTTGAACAGAACAAACAATTATGTCTACCTCCTTTTCTGCCAAGGCATAACGGCTCAGGACATCATAATAGTTGTCCGTCTGATAAGGTCTTACCTTTGGCCGGATGAACTTCGTTTCTATAAAGTGTTTTGCTATGACCTCAAGCGGCTGACCGTCGCGCTCGTACATCGCAAGCAGGAACATGGGTATCATGATGATGATCATGCTCATAGCTGCCAGGCTCGTACTGCCCATGCTCTTGATCAGAAAGAAAGACGGCACTCCGATGAGCGCCGCAATCCCGAAGCATATGATTTGCCTTTTGGTCAGGTTAAACAGTATCTTTGATTTGACCCGCGTAAGATCCCGCGGGACAGGGATATATGCTGCCATTTAAGCCCTCCTTTCCTAATGGGCGCTCATAACGGATTTAGCCAGGCTTCCGGTCTTAAAGAGCGAGAAGCAAAGCAGTACCGTATATCCCAT
The DNA here is from genome assembly GCA_017620135.1 of Bacillota bacterium. GTDB lineage: Bacteria > Bacillota > Clostridia > Lachnospirales > Bianqueaceae > RUG760. Next base: position 1,165 of record JAFZQZ010000018.1, on the reverse strand, counting down.
GATTCCCCAGATGCTCCCTATGATGTCATCTGTAAATGCCACCGTCTGGACGAGCACAGCATAGATGGCAATGCATATCATGATCAGAAAGCCCTGGAAGCCACGTGCGAACAGAGCTCTAAGGTAGTTCGGGCCTATATGGCTCTGTTCTCTGTTTCCGAATGTTGAGAACGGGATCGGTGCAAGGCTCGTCATAAGATAGATCTCCATCATACGGCCGTAGACGATTACAAATATCGCTACGGACAGTATCGTAGAGCATATCTGAACGATAAACGACTGCAGGAACAGCCCCAGAAGCTCTCCAAGCTCCATAGCTTCAAGCCCTTCCCTTATGGTATCCAGCGCCGCAGCATCGACTGCCGTTGATCCTGAAATCAGGCCTGCGCTGGAGTTTACAACATGCTGAGCCACATCAAACACAGCCATAACGATATTGAACGTATTTGAGATCAGCATGACAGCGACAAAGGTCTTGAATATCCATTTAAAAAAGATCCAGGTCTCAAAGTGTGCCAGGTTGTTTCTTTCAATGACCAGTTGGATCAGCTCATAGCAGGCGATGAATGTAAGGAACATGCCGGCTATTGGAATGATGACAGATTCGGAGATATTCCTTACCAGAGCGAAAACACCCGGCGAAAAACTCGCCGGAGTGCTTCCGACCTGGGAGGCCACATCAGCCACCTGCCGGTTGACGGACTCGAACATACCTGACAGATTGTTCATAATGCCGTCAACTAACATACCCTTGAGCCAATCCGCGATCTGTTGCAGGATCGATTCCAAGGGCAGTTACCTCCTTCTGATCAACCGAAGAGTCCGGAAAGAAGCGGCACAAGGGTGATGCCGATGAGGGCGACGCCGCCGCCAGCCATCAGCTGCTTCATTCCCTGAGACTTTGCGCCGGGGTTATCGTTGCCGTAACCTTCGAGCAGGTTGATCGCACCCCAGATACCAAGACCGGCTCCGAGTGCAACTACGAGAGTCTGCAGTACTCCGACTGCGGAATTGAAAAATGCCATACTGTTTTTCCTCCTTGTTTAAGATTGAAATTGAAAAAGCCCTTCCCTGCATGTGCACCTGCAGAAATAGGGCATTAAAAAAGCCGGAACTGATTCGCGTATCAGATCCGGCTATGTAAGTCTTATTCAGGTATTTGATC
>JAFZQZ010000017.1 GCA_017620135.1 Bacillota bacterium | reverse complement strand
GTCGCAGTTGCCGGGGACCGCCTGAAAGGCCAGACGATAGATCGGACGATAGCGTTTTTCCAGCAGTTCGAAATCACGGTAATTATCGCCCAGATGCCAGACGCCGTCGATCTGGTCGTGCAGGCGCTCAATGAGGGCGCCGGCGCGGTCGATGTGGCCGTGGGTGTCCGAGAGGATCAGAAATGTCAAAGAAGACTCCTTTCCGAAAGCTCTTTGTAGAGAGCTCTGAGGGCCTTGCCGCGATGAGACACGGCGTGTTTCAGTTCGGCGCTGATGTCGGCGAAGGTCATGCCGGCTTCCAGGCCTTCCGGCAGTACGTCACCGGGCTCTCCGGTGAACGCAAAGACCGGATCGTAGCCGAAACCGCCTTCGCCGGAAGGACTTTCAGCGATCCTTCCTTCCGCGGTCTCTTTTACGATGATCTCGGTCCCGTCTTTCAGAATGGCCGCGATGGCGCAGACATAGCGGGCCGTACGCTTTTCTTCCGGAACATCCTTCATTTTATCCAGGATGATCTGGTTTTTGATATCATAGGGCGTATCTTCCCCGAGCCAGCGGGAAGAGTAGACGCCCGGCTTTTTGTCGAAGTAGTCGATCTCGATCCCCGAATCGTCAGAGATGACGAGATCGAACCGGCCGCTTTCCTTAAATGCCTCATGGATGGTGCGTGCCTTGATGAGGGAGTTATCTTCGAAGGTCGTACCGGTCTCGTTGATCTCACCGGTAAAACCTGCTTCGGTCATAGTGACGACGTTCACATCCTCGCCGAGGATCTGACGGATCTCGCGGATCTTTCCCGCGTTTTTGGTGGCGACGATGACATTTCGGATGCTCATGGCAGGATCCTTTCTGAGGGGAAATAGATATGGACGGGACGGCCGCGTTTGCCATGGGAAGGGTTTTCCCTGCGGACCAGTTCCAGTTCTTCCAGAGTTTTCAGATCGTTTCTGACGGTGGTGGTGGAGATACCGATCATCCGGGCGATCTGTCCGGCGCTCAGTCCTTCCGGATGATCCAGGACAAGCCGGTGGAGGAGCCGCAGTCTGTTCAGACGGGACGGATCTCCGGAACCGGACAGACCGGAAGATCTCTCTTCCGGTGAGAGAAAGCGAAGATAGGTGTCGATGCTGCGCTGCGTCCAGGAAGTTCTGGAAGAAAGGAATTGTCTGGACCGGATCCAGCGCTGGACGCTCTCCCGGAGCCGCTGGTCCGGAAAAGGCTGGCTCAGGATATCAAAAGCCCCGAACGATCTGACCATCAGGAGCGTTTCCAGGGAAGGACGTTCCACAAGAGGCAGAAAGTCGAGACTTTGGTATGCGCGAAGACGTAGGAGGAGCTGCGTCCCATCGTCCCGGAGGGAACCGGTCTCGGCCATCAGAAGATCCGGGAACCGGGAGACCGGATCCATCATAAGCCGGTGAAGCTCCCGCTCGATCTGTTCCTTCGAACGAAGGAAGACAAGGATGAGCTTTCCGGGACCGAGAGGCTTTAGGGCCCGGCTGATCTGACGCCTCAGAAGGTCCCGGGATATCAGCACCCAGACCGTGAGACTCAAGTTTCCCTCCTTGGGATGTGTTTCGAAGCTGATTTAGAACATGGACCGGATCTTGTCCATCGTCCGGTTGATGGGGATGGCGAAGCCGAGACCTTCCAGCTCGGTGAGAACATATTTGTTCGAAATGATGCCTACCAGGCACCCGTCCAGGGTGAACAGGCCGCCGCCGGAGTTGCCGGGGTTGATGGCGGCATCGGTCTGGATATAGGTGTCGGGCGCGCGGCCAAAGCGTTCGATGCGGGCAGGGTCGCTGACGACCCCCAGGGTGACCGAGTTCTGGTAGGCGATGTCTTCGGGGCTGCCTACCGCGATCACGACATCGCCGCTCCTTAAGGTGTCGGAATCGCCGATGAGGACCGGCTTAAGGGAAGCGCGGAGCGTATCCGTCAGAGAGGACTTGGCGATGCGCACGACCGCCAGATCACTGTCTTCATCCTTATTGCCCTCCGTCACCTCCACGAGATCTCCCTCGGTGGTGTAGAGATAGACAGCAGTCGCGTCAGCCAGGACGTGGGCGTTGGTCACGACATAGAAGAAGGTTTCGTCTTCTTCGAAGATGACACCGGAGCCCAGGCTGAGGCCCTGCTCGAAGCCTTCGAGCGTCTCGGCGACGATGGTGATGACAGAGGCCTGGGCAGCCTCGGCGACCTTCGCGATGGCAGGATCGGTCTGGATCGGAGGCAGGAGCTTTTCCTGCGCGCTGCCGGTCAGACCGTTATCCGCGAGGTGGAAGGGCTCCGGCGTTTTTTCGCGCTCGAAGAAAGCCGTCCAGTAGGACGCGAAGCCGATCAGCAGGCCCAGGATCACCGTGGCGATGATACAAAGGAAACAAATGAGAAATTTCTTCATCTTGGTTTAATTGAAAGAAGCCTCCGTGGGAGGCTTCTTAGGGTTTTAGCGAAGATCGGATTCCGGCGGGATCTTGATGATCATGCCGGGCCAGATCATATCGTCGATCGCCATGTCGTTGTATTCGCACAGCATGTAGATCAGATCCATATCGAATTCACCGTAGAATTTCTGGATGATCGCGGACCAGGAGTCGCCTTCCTCGATGGTGTAGTCGATGACTTCGGTGATCTCTTTCTGGGATTCTTCGTCATCGCCGGTCTTTATGGAGGATTCTTCCAGGCTGACCAGGGAGGATTCATTGTTCAGAAGCGATGTGATATCGATGGAGCTTTCGACTTCGACCAGCTGAGAGGAAGCGGCGGAAGCTTCGGCATCTTTGCCTTTGCCCTTGGCGCCGCCCTTGCTGATCAGGGAGATGATCACGACCAGCAGAACGATGGCCGCGACAGCGATGCCGGCGAAGATCGCCAGACGTTTGGGATTGGACAGAAGGCCGTCCAGAAGGCTCGGCTCATCTTCCTCGCCTTCTTCGTATTCGTAGTCTTCCTGACCGGGAGCCTGAGGTCCGCGGGGAGCAGCCGGCGTGACCGGATAATCATCCTCGTCCTCATCTTCTTCATCTTCTTCGTCGCCGGCCTTCTTGCTGAACAGGTTCTTCACGGCCGCGAAGCCCTTGAAGTTCTTGACCTTGTCCATGAAGGAGGTGCCGTCGACATCTTCTTCCTCATCTTCTTCCAGCGGCTGCTGCGTTCTCGTGCTCACAAGCTGCGGACGCTGCGGCTGAGCCTGTGGCTCCGCCTGGAAATCCTGCCGGTTGAAGGCCGGGGCCGCGACCGCGGCAGCTTCACCATCGGGTGCCGGCTGAGCGGCGGCTTCAGTTCTCGGGACAGCGCCGGTAGCGGTGCGAGGCGCTGCCTGCTGATTCTGGCCGGGCGCTTCGTCTACATGAAGAACGACCAGGGTCATGTCGTCCGTGCTCTTCTCGGCGGCGGCTTTGAGCAGCATGCTCGCGAGCTGGTCGACAGGCGCGCTCTTAAGAAGCCGCACGATCCGCTCCATCTCGTCGTTCATGACGACATCGGAGATGCCGTCGGAACAGATGATGAAGGTGTCGCCGGGATAGAAGATAAAATATTTGGAAAACGCGCTGTCACGGGCTTCATAGATATCATCCATGCCCATGTAGGCGGTCAGCTGTGATTCTTTTTTGTGGATCTCCGACTGGGCCTGAGAGAGGATCCCCAGACGGAACATATCGGAAGACTGCAGGTGATCATCTGTGATCTGAAGCATCCTTCCGCCGCGGATAACGTAGATGCGGGAATCGCCCAAGTGAACGGCGAGACCGCGGTTCCCGTGAAGGAACAGTGCCGCGAAGGAAGTGCCGAGGTAGTTCATCCCGACCTCTTGTCTCTTTCCCCGGATGGCACGGCTGGCCTGGATCATGGAGTCCCAGATGAGACCTTTTTCTATCTTGCCCATGTCGCCCAGCGCGCGCTGGATCCGCTGCAGCATATCCATGACAGTGTAGCCGCTCTGCACGCCTAACTGCCGGTCTTCGCTGCTGATCTCCGAATCAGCAACACCGTAGATCTGTAAGTTTTCGGACGTGACTTTGCTGATCGTCGACTGTGTATCGGAGCCGATCGTAACGTACCGGCCGTTGATATACATGTTGTCGAGATTCAGTTCCTTCCCCGTTGTCGACAGTCCGTATGCAGAGATTTTCAATACCTCGTTCATCCTTAACCCCCACCTGTTTTTTCTATATTTGGTCGGCGCATGACTTATCTCTGGAAAATCATGCGCTGATATGCCGATTGTCTTTTTATTATAATCGAAAAAAATGTCAAGTGCAATGTCCCAGATAGAAAATTCTGGAAATAATTGCAAGTTTTTTTATTTTCTGATATCCTACTTCTATACTCTGGACGGAAATCAAATGGAGGATTCATTATGGCAAATATTCGTACAAAAGATCTCATCAATCTGGATGATCATGAACTGCTGGTGGAGATGGCGAAAGCCGAGCGTTCCGCTTCCCGCCGTCAGCTTGTTTCCTCGGTCGCGGTCATGGTGCTCGCGGCTATCGTGGCGGTCGCCGTCATCTTAGTCGTGCCGAAGGCATTCAGCCTCTTTGACGAAGCGCAGCAGCTGCTGAGCGACGTAAGGGATTCGGTGGGAAAACTGGATGGGCTGATCGAAGACACCGGTGATTCGATGGAGAAGGTCAATACCATGCTGGACGAGATCGCTCCGACGGTCGAGGGACTGGATCAGACGATGGGCGGTATCAACGAGATGGTCAGCGGGATCAATTCTCTCGTGGAAACGAACTCCGAGAACCTGGCGGAGGCCATCGCGAAACTGAACGGTATCGATTTCGAGACGCTCAATAAAGCCATTTCGGATCTCGAGGCGACGGTACAGCCGCTGGCGAACTTCTTCGGCGCGTTCAACCGGTAATCTGCATAAATAGTAACAGGAAAACGGTCGGATAATTTTGATTGAGATTCCGGCCGTTTTGTGTTACACTATTCAGGATTTTTTAATTTTCGAGGTGCTGTATGCGAATCGGATTTGATAATGATAAATACCAGAAGATCCAGTCGGAGCATATCCGTGAGCGGATCTCTCACTTCGGCGGCAAGCTGTATCTGGAATTCGGCGGCAAACTTTTCGATGATTATCACGCGTCCCGTGTTCTTCCGGGATTCGAGCCGGATTCCAAGATCACGATGCTGAAAGAGCTGAAGGATCAGGCGGAGATCGTGATCGTGGTCAGTGCCGGGGATATCGCCAAGAACAAAGTGCGCGGCGATCTCGGGATCACCTACGATCTGGATGTGCTGCGTCTGATCGACGCGTTTACGGAAAACGGCCTGACGGTCGGCTCTGTCGTCCTGACGAAATTCGCGGGTCAGCCGAGTGCCATCGCCTATGAGAAAAAGCTTCGCACGCTCGGGCTGAAGGTCTACCGGCATTATCCGATCGAAGGCTATCCTTCCAACGTCAATTTGATCGCCAGTGACGAAGGTTTCGGAAAGAACGACTATGTGGAGACCACCCATCCGCTGGTAGTCGTGACCGCGCCGGGACCGGGTAGTGGCAAAATGGCGACCTGCCTTTCCCAGCTCTATCATGAAAACAAACGGGGCATCAAGGCCGGTTACGCCAAGTTCGAGACTTTCCCGGTCTGGAACCTTCCGCTGAATCATCCGGTGAATCTGGCTTACGAGGCCGCAACGGCGGATCTCGCGGATGTGAACATGATCGATCCGTTCCACCTGGAAGCCTACGGTAAGACCGCCATCAACTACAACCGCGACGTGGAGGTGTTCCCCGTTCTGAACGCGCTGTTCGAGGGGATCTCCGGCGAGTCGCCCTACAAGTCCCCGACGGATATGGGCGTGAACATGGTCGGCTTCTGTATCTCGGATGACGAAGCCTGCTGCGAAGCCTCCAAACAGGAGATCCTGCGCCGTTACTACCGCTATCTTTGCGAGAAGCGCAAAGGGATCGAAGGCGATGAGCCGATCTTTAAGATCGAACTGCTGATGAAAAAAGCCGGGATCACGGTAGCGGACCGGCTGCCGGTACGTGCCGCGATGACCAAGGCGGAGATGACCGGAGGACCTGCCGCCGCCATGCAGATGGAAGACGGGACGATCCTGACCGGCAAGACTTCACCGCTTCTCGGCGCGTCTTCCGCGCTGCTGATCAACGCGCTGAAATATCTTGGCGGCATCAACGACCGGATCGATCTTCTTGCTCCGGCCGTCATCGAGCCGATCATCAACATGAAGGTCGAACAGCTGGGAGCGGAGAAGACTTCGCTTCTGCATCTGAACGAGATCCTGATCGCGCTGGCGATCGCGTCCGTAACGGATTCCTGCGCCAAGATCGCTCTGGAACAGCTGCCGAAGCTTCGCGGCTTAGAGGCACATTCCAGCGTCATCCTTTCGCAGATCGATGAAGACGTCTTCAAGAAGCTGGGAGTCAACATCACCTGCGAACCTGCATATGAGAGTCAGAAGTTTTATCATAAATGATCAAAAGGATCCGCCCCGTCCTGGAAGCGCCGGGCCTGCTCGGCAGTTGGCTGCGCCAAAACTCGCATTCCCGACACTTACAGGACGTGGCGGATCTTTATTTTCTATAAAAGACAGAGAAAAGGGAAAAAGATGAAACAGGAACGGAGCTATCCGAAGGTTTTTGTTTCGCCGAAGGGCGAGCGGAGTGTTTTGTACGGGCATCCGTGGATCTATGATCAGGAAGTGACGCTGCCGGGCGATGACGGTCCGTTAGACGGGGCGAAGCGTCCCGAGGACGGGACGCTGGTGGATGCGT
>JAFZQZ010000016.1 GCA_017620135.1 Bacillota bacterium | reverse complement strand
TGAAGAGAGTTTTTTTCAGCCGGGATGAAGCAGGTGAGAAGATCCTCGGAGAACTGATCATCACTTCCGTTCAATACCAGAAGGATATGCTGATCCTGAAGTTCCGCAGCGTCGATTCAGCTGAGATAGCTGAAAAACTGAAAGGCGGATCCATCTGGATACCGGATGAGGAAGCCATTCCTCTTGGGGAGGATGAGTTTTACATCAGAGACTTCCTGGGAGCGGATGTCTATACACAGGACGGTTTTTACGGTACCGTGACCGATATCCTGGAGACCGGTGCGAATTTCGTTCTGGAGATCGAAAAACAGGACCGGGAAACGATCCTGATACCGGTCATTCATGACTGTATTCTGGAAATGGATCAGAAGAAGCACCGGATCGTGATCAGACTGCTGGAGGGTTTGGAGTGAAATATACGGTTTTGACTCTGTTTCCTGAGATGATCGAGAGCGCGTCGAAGGAAAGCATTGTCGGAAGAGCGATCGAAAAGGGAATCATTGAACTGAAAACGATCGATATCCGGAAGTATGCCCGTAACCGTTATGGAAGCGTGGATGATTATCCGTTTGGCGGCGGAGCCGGAATGGTCATGCAGGCGGAGCCGGTATGCCAGGCTGTCGAAGAGGCGAAAAACGGGAAAGAGGGAATTAAGATCCCTGTGATCCTGATGTCTCCTGCTGGTCGCAGGTTTACACAGACTGTCGCCCGGGAGCTCGCGGAATATGAAGAACTGATCATTCTCTGCGGACATTATGAGGGGATCGATAAACGCGTGATCGATGAGACCGTGACGGATGAGATATCCATTGGTGATTATGTGCTGACAGGCGGCGAACTTCCCGCTCTGGTGGTGATGGATGCCGTATCCAGAATGATCCCTGGTGTACTGGGAAATGAATCATCCGCGGAGGAAGAATCTTTTTCCGGGATGTGGCTTGAATATCCGCAGTATACAAGGCCGAGAGTTTTTCACGGACAGGAAGTCCCGGAGGTGCTTCTTTCCGGTAATCATGAGCAGATCCGGAAGTGGAGACTGAAGGAAGCGATCCGTACAACGCTCGAAAGAAGACCGGATCTGATATGTGAAGAGCAGCTGACAAAAGAAGAGAAAAAAATACTTCAAGATTTGCTGGACAACCAGAATTAAATCTGGTATAATAATAATTCGTGAACGCTCCAGAAAGCGTTTCACATGATTTGGATGTTCCGCTGGCATTTGGTCAGGAAGACCGCATAGAAATATGCTGCATGTCCTCCCGTTTCATTGATTGTTCCTCAGGGTGGTATGCATTTGCTATTGAGTGTCTGTAAAGAAAGGGGTTATATACCATGAATGCTGAGATCATTCGCGAGATCGAAAAGGAACAGTTGAAATCCGACATTCCGGAGTTTCAGGTTGGCGATACCATCCGTGTATACGCCAAGATCAAAGAGGGTGCCAGAGAGCGTATCCAGATGTTCGAGGGGATCGTTGTTCGCCGTACGGGCGGATCTATCCGTGAGAACGTGACCGTGCGCCGTCTTTCCTCCGGTATCGGTGTTGAGAAAACCTGGCCGCTGAATTCTCCGAGTATCGATCATATTCAGGTCGTTCGCCGCGGTAAAGTCCGTCGTGCGAAACTGAATTATCTGCGTGACCGTGTCGGTAAAGCTGCCAAGGTCAAAGAGAGAATCTAAGCGAAGTTTTTGTGAAAGAGGGACAAATATGTTCGGAAGGACTATGTGTCCCTCTTTTGCATAAAGACTTAAAACGAGGAGAGCAGTCATGAGCCAGGACGAAAGAAAAAAAGAAGGAGAGCGCGTTTCTGATCCGAAGCCGAGAGAACTCAGGGAATTCGATTTCGAAGATATCCTGACAGATGATCTCGCGGGCGACATCGTTCAGACGGAAACGCCGGCAGAACCTGCTGCGGAAGAAGCAGAAGATGCTCCTTCCCCGGCGCCTGAAAAAAAGAAAAAGAAAAAAGCAAAGAATAAGCCTGTACTGAGTGAGGAAGAAGCGGCGAGAGCGAAACGGAGAAAACATCGCTATATCCGCAAAAGACTTTGGAAGATCTCGACAGGCGTCCTGACATGGGTCAAGGATATCGCGATCGCAGTCGCGATCATCTGGGTCGTTCAAATGTTCATCGCAGGATATGTAAAAGTTGATAATACAGCAATGGATCCTACCATCCAATCCGGTGAAACGATCGTTTACAGCCGGTTCAGTTATCGCTTCTCTGACCCCGGGCGGGGAGAGATCATCGCGTTTCTGGTAGGAGAAAGCAAACGTGCGCATATCTCCAGAGTTATCGGTCTTCCGGGAGATGTGATCATGATCGATGAACAGGGCAATATCTCCGTCAACGGGATCGCCTTTGTTACGCCTTACTGCGAAGGTACGACGACTTATATTCCGGGACAGGTGACGTATCCGTATACGGTTCCGGAGGATTCCTACTTTGTCTTATGTGATAATCCCAACGCGACATTGGACAGCCGGTTTGTATCTGTCAGTGCAGTACCGAAATCCGATATAGTCGGTAAGGTTTTCTTCTGTGTTTGGCCGAGACAATCCTGGAGACCGATCGTACAGGGATTGATCAGTCTTTCCGAAGACTGAGATCATCCACCAAGGAACAGGACTGCATGCGCTATGCCGATTTCTGAAGCACTGCAGCCCTGTTTTTTCATATAGAAAGAGAAAAAGATGAGCGAAAATAATCAAAACATCAACTGGTTTCCCGGCCATATGGCCAAGACTCGCAGGATGATGGAAGAAAATATCAAACTTGTCGATGTAGTCGTTGAGATCGTAGACGCCCGTGTGCCTTTTTCCAGTAAGAATCCGTATCTGGATAAACTCTGGAGCCGGCGTCCGCGTGTGATCGTGATGAGCAAGACCGATCTGGCGGATGAACAAGTTACCAAAGAATGGACAAAATGGTTTGAAGATAAAGGATTCGCGGTAGTTCCCGTTGATATCCTGAAAGGAAAAGGTCTTGCGGCGATCACCCGTGCTGCCAATCAGCTTTGCCAGGAAAAAATCGAAAGAGCTAAGGCAAAAGGACTGAAGCCTCAGCCGATCCGTATGATGATCACCGGTATTCCTAATGTCGGGAAATCCACCCTGATCAATCAGATGGCGCATCGTTCCGACGCGGCTAAGACGGGCAATAAGCCGGGTGTTACGAAAGCCAAACAATGGATCCGGCTTTCTGACGGGACACTGCTGCTGGATACTCCCGGGATCCTCTGGCCCAAGTTCGATGATCAGACCACGGCCATGAAACTGGTATTCATCGGTTCCATCAAGGATGATATCCTGGACAGCTATACGCTTTGCGCAAGGCTTTGCGAGACTGTCGCGGCAAGATATCCGGACCTCATGGCGGATCGTTATCATATCGAAAAAGAGGTATTGTCACTTTCGGGCGATCATATTCTCGAAGCGATAGGGAAAAAGCGAGGTCACCTGAAAGCGGGCGGTGTGATCGATGTAGAGAGGACGGCGGTCATGGTACTGGATGAGTTCCGGAACGGGAAGATCGGACGAATTTCGCTGGAGAGACCGGAGGACGAATGATGGCTGCGAAAACAGATCCTGTGCTGAAATATCAGCAGATGTCGGAATATGAGAATAAGTATCTGGAACTGGGATATCAGACGATCGCCGGGATGGATGAGGCCGGCAGAGGGCCGCTGGCCGGTCCCGTCGTGGCAGCCTGTGTGATCCTTGACCCGGAAAAGCCGGTTTACGGCGTGAATGATTCCAAGAAACTCAGCCCTAAAAAACGGGCACAGCTGAAAAAAGAGATCGAAGAAAAAGCGATCGCGATCGGGATCGGGATCGTCGATGAAAAAACGATCGACGAGATCAATATCCTCGAAGCGACCAAACTGGCCATGAAGATGGCGTTTGACCAGCTGATAGTAAAGCCAGAAGTGCTTCTTATCGACGCGCTGAAGATCCGGGAGATCCCGGTCATGCAGGAAGGCATCATCAAGGGGGACGCGTTATCGGTTTCGATCGCGGCCGCCAGTATTATCGCAAAAGAAACCAGGGACGATATCCTTCGGGAACTGGATGAGAAGTATCCGGAGTATGGATTCGCTTCTCACAAAGGATATGGTACGGCGCAGCATATCCAGGCGATCCGCACCTACGGACCTTTGCCGGTCCACCGCAAGACGTTTATCGGAAAGTTCATTTCCTGATGGGAAAAGCGTATGACGAAGGACTGCGGGCGGAGGAGATGGCAGCGCAGTACCTGAAGAACAAGCACTATGAAATTCTGGAAAACAGATTCCGTTGCCGTCAGGGAGAGATCGATCTGATCGCGCTGGATCAGGATCAGGATCTGCCGGTACTGGTATTTGTGGAAGTGAAATACCGGCATGATCTTTCCTTTGGAAGACCGTCTCTGGCCGTGACGCCGGAAAAGATGAAAAAACTGATCCATACCGCGGAGTACTATCGCTCATTCAAACAGATCGGCGAGATCCGGATGAGATTTGATATCGTCGAGATCTGGTGGGCCGGTGATCATCATAAAATACATCATTATCAGAACGCGTTTGGAGAGGATTTATGGATGAACTAAAGAGCAGTGTCCATGGGATCCACCGTTACGGACCTGTTGTGACGGTAACGTTTCCTTCATTTGAATCGACCGGCCTTGTGAGACATCTTTTCTCAACGCGCCGCGGCGGTATGAGTGCCGGATACCTTGCCAGCATGAATCTGGGTTTTTCCCGGGGCGATATGGCACAGACCGTGTATGAGAACTACCGGAGGATCTCCTTTGTTTCGGGGATCTATCCCGGTGATATGGTACTGTCCGATCAGGTGCACGGAGAGAAGATCCTGGAAGTAGGGCCTGAGAATCGGGGAGAAGGATTGCTGAAACCCAAGAGGATGAAGGATGTCGATGGGTTCATTACCAATCGAAGAGAGGTCTGTCTCACGACATTTCACGCGGACTGTCCGGCGATCTTTCTTCTTGACCCGGTGAAAAAAGCGATCGGCCTCGCCCATTCCGGCTGGAAGGGAACGGTCCTGGAGATCGGCCGCCATATGGTAGAGCGGATGCACGAAGCTTACGGATGCCGCCCGTCGGATATCCTGGCCGGCATTTCTCCGTCTATCGGTCCCTGTTGTTTTGAGGTCGGAGAAGACGTCAGCGGGATCTTTGAAGCCATGTTTCAGGATCATGTGGACGAAGTCGTACTTCCTTCTGCCAAGCCGGAGAAACGCCAGGTCGATTTATGGAAGGCGAATCAGCTGATCCTGGAAGAAGCCGGGCTGCTCAGAGAAAACATCACAGTGACAGACCTTTGCACCAAATGTCAGACGGAATATTTCTATTCTCATCGTCGTATGGGAAATGAACGTGGTACCATGGCAGCTTTTCTGGAACTGATATAAGGATAGGGATCACTTATGAAACAAGTCATCAAGGCAGTTGTCCCCGGCGGGATCGGAGAAGAGCTGGGCTTTGAACCGGGTGATATTCTTTTATCCATCGATTCCCAGCCGATCGAAGACGTCCTGGATTATTATTATTTCTGCGAAAAAGAGCAGCTGACCCTGCAGATCCTGACCAGGGACAACGAAGAAGTCGAATGTGTCGTCGAGAAGGATGAAGATGAAGACCTCGGTCTTGTATTTGAAGAGGAGTTCATGGGCAAATACCGCCGGTGCTCCAACCAGTGCATCTTCTGCTTCATCGACCAGATGCCGAAGGGAATGAGAGATTCTCTGTACTTCAAGGACGATGACGCGAGACTGTCCTTTCTGAACGGAAACTATATTACCATGACGAATATGTCGGAATCCGATTTCGAAAAGATCATCCGATATCAGATGTCGCCGATCAATATCTCCGTTCAGGCAGCCGAACCGGATCTCAGGGTCCGGATGCTGAAAAACAAAAGGGCGGCCGAACTGATGCCCAGGCTGAGACGTCTGAAAGAAGCAGGGATACAGATGAACGGACAGATCGTTCTCTGTAAGGGTGTAAACGATAAAGAACATCTTGACTATACGATTCGGGCATTGATGGAACTCATGCCGGAGATGACCAGCGTCAGTATCGTCCCCGTAGGCCTTTCGAAATTCCGGGAAGGGCTGTATCCGCTGGAACCGTTTTCAAAAGAAGAACTGGCAGAAATCATCGATCAGGTCGAACCTTATCGGGAAGAAGCCTATCAGAAGAGTGGACTTCACTTTGTCCACCTTTCGGATGAATTCTATATCGGAGCCGACAAGCCGCTTCCGGAGGAAGACGCTTATGATGGGTATCTTCAGCTGGAAAACGGCGTCGGGATGATGCGGCTTTTTGTGGATGAGGCAGAAGAAGCGATCAAGCGCCTTGATCCGTCAAAGAAGATCAAAGGTGATTTCAGCCTGATCACAGGCGAACTTCCCAGTGAATTTATCCGGCAGATCTGTCAGAAGATCATGGATGTCTATCCGGAGCTTAAGATCCGGGTATATGTGATCATCAATCACTTCTTCGGGGAACATATTACCGTTACGGGACTTCTCACCGGTAAGGATATTATAGAGCAGCTGAAGGGAAAAGACCTGGGAGAGAGGCTGCTGCTGCCGAAGGGACTTCTCAAGGCGGACGAAGACATACTGCTCGATGATGTGTCTGTGAAGGACATCGAAAAGGCTTTACAGATCCCTGTATCTATTGTAAAATCTTCAGGAGATAGTTTTGTGGAGTCGATCCTTTATGGATAAGGAAAGGAAAAGAAAATGAAACCGATCGTTGCTATCGTAGGCCGGCCGAATGTGGGTAAATCGACCCTTTTCAATCGGCTGGCGGGAGAGAGGATCTCGATCGTTAAAGATACGCCCGGCGTGACCAGAGACAGGATCTACGCGCAGGCGGAGTGGCTGGACCACGCATTTACCATGATCGATACCGGTGGTATCGAACCGAAGACCAATGACCTGCTTCTTAAGCATATGCGTGAACAGGCACAGATGGCGATCGAAATGGCGCATGTGATCATTTTTCTGGTGGACGCGAAGAGCGGAATGACAGACGCCGATACCGAAGTGGCTTCCATGCTGCGCAAATCTCATAAACCGGTGGTCCTGGCTGTGAATAAACTGGATAATATGCGGGATGTGACACCGATCTATGAGTTTTATTCTCTTGGCCTGGGTGAACCGTTCCCCATTTCCTCCGAACAGGGGTTGGGACTTGGCGATATGCTGGATGAAGTGATCCGGCATTTCCCGGCGGAGAGTACTTCCGACGGTTCCGACGAGCAGCTTAAGATCGCTGTGATCGGCAAGCCGAATACCGGAAAGTCGTCTCTGATCAACCGACTTCTGGGAGAAGAACGCGTCATCGTTTCCGAGATAGCGGGTACGACAAGAGACGCGATCGACACCGAAGTGACATATAATCATAAGAAATACACCTTTATTGATACCGCCGGGATCCGGCGTCAGAGCCGGGTCGATGAGGACATCGAAAGGTATTCGGTCATCCGCTCCGTAAGCGCGGTGGAAAGAGCCGATATCGCCATCCTGATGATCGACGCACAGAGCGGCGTGACCGAACAGGACGCGAAGATCGCCGGGATCGCTCATGAGAACGGAAAAGGGATCATCATCGCGGTCAACAAATGGGACATCGTGGAAAAAGATACCAACACGATGAAAGAGTTTGAAAAGGACCTGGCAAATGTGCTCAGCTTTATTCCCTATGCCTTGACTGTCTTTATTTCGGCTAAGACAGGACAAAGGATCCATAAGTTGTTTGAAGCCATTGATACAGTGGAAGAAAACCAGGCCAGAAGAGTGGCGACCGGTATTCTGAACGATGTGCTGTACGACGCGACCGCGATGAATCAGCCGCCTTCAGATAAAGGAAGACAGCTCAGGATCTTCTATATGACACAGACCGGCGTAAAACCGCCGACGTTCGTCATCTTCGTGAACGATCAGGAGCTGATGCATTACAGTTACCGGCGGTATCTGGAAAACTGTATCCGGAAGAGTTTTGATTTCAGAGGGACACCGCTGAAGTTTATCATCCGTGAACGCGGTGTATTGGAAGAGAGGTTTTCATAATACCCGAACAAGTGAGGAGGGTGTGATGGATTTAGTTTTACAAAGAGCCTGCTGCCTTTTGATCGGCTATTTGTTTGGTTGTCTGCAGTTCGCCTATATTCTTGGCAAACTGGTCAAAGGCATCGATATCAGAGATTATGGCAGCGGCAACGCGGGCACAACGAATGTGATCCGCGTCATGGGCAAGAGATGGGGGTATCTGACGCTGTTTCTGGATATCGTCAAAGCGGTCGCCGCTGTTCTGGTCGCCGCTTCCATCTATGGCTACAGTGAGAAATACCTGTTGTGGTGGGCTGGGATCGGTGTGATCCTTGGACATAATTATCCTTTTTATATGCAGTTCAGAGGCGGAAAAGGAGTCGCCGCTACCATTGGGATCCTGCTGGCCGCGGATCCCAGGGTCGTCGCTTTCTGCCTGATCCCATCTGTACTGATTTTGTATCTTTCCAAATATATGTCTCTGGCTTCGCTGACCTATATGGTATTGCAGCTGACCTTTACCGCGATATTCTATTATGATCAGGCGCATGGGATCGAAATCATCCTCTTGTCGCTGATCATGGCTGTTTCAGGCTTTTATCGTCACAGAGCGAATATACAGCGGCTGTTGGAAGGAAAAGAATCGAAAATGGGTCAGAAAGTCAAGGTCGCCGCGGATTATATGAACCGAAAAGGCAAAGCAGTCCCGGATGACGAGATCTACCGCTCAGTGATCAAGAAACAAAAACAGGAGTAAGTATCATGGATTACCAGAAACTGGCCGATCGGCTGTTCCCGTATATTTCCGAAACGATGGAAATGATGGAAGAAAAATATCCGGAAAGAGATCTTCCGGAAGGAGCCAAGGTGACAAGGATCGCGCCAAGCCCCACCGGATTCATGCATCTCGGCAATCTCTACGGAGCGATGGTCGATGAAAGGCTGGCCCATCAGAGTGGCGGTATTTTTTATCTTAGGATCGAGGATACCGATCGCAAACGTCTTGTAGAAAATGGCGTGGAAACGATCCTGAAAGTGTTTCACAAATTCGGTCTGGAGTTCGATGAAGGCGCGACGCTGGAAGGAGACTGGGGAAACTACGGTCCGTACACACAGAGCGAAAGAGCCTCGATCTATCAGACTTATGTGAAAGCTCTGGTAGCCATGGGCAAAGCATATCCATGCTTCTGCACGGAAGAAGAACTGGCCGCGATCCACGAAGAACAGGAAAAAGAAAAAGAAAACTTCGGATATTATGGTAAATACGCTGTCTGGAGAGACCGGAGCGAAGAGGAAGTCTACACTCAGCTGGATAAAGGAATGCCTTATGTGATCCGTTTCCGTTCGGAGGGAAGTATCGAGCGGAAAATTCGGTTTGAAGATCAGATCAAAGGCAAAATGGAGATCACCGAAAACGATCAGGATGTCGTCATCCTGAAATCTGACGGTCTTCCAACTTATCATTTCGCCCATGTGATCGATGACCATCTGATGCATACCACACATGTCGTCCGCGGCGAGGAATGGCTCTCCACCTTACCGATCCACCTGCAGCTTTTTGACGCGCTGGGGCTGAAAAAACCGAAATACGCGCATACAGCTCAGCTGATGAAGATAGATGACGGGAAAAAGAGAAAACTTTCAAAGCGTAAAGATCCAGAACTCGCGCTGGATTTCTATTTCCAGAACGGGATCCCGGTCAAAGGCGCCGTTGAATACCTGCTGACACTGCTTAATTCCAACTTTGAAGACTGGCGAAGAGCCAATCCGGACGCGCCGTATCAGGATTTTCCGTTTTCCACGAAGAAAATGAGCGGCTCCGGAGCGCTGTTCGATATCGATAAACTGAATGATGTCTGTAAAAACGTCGTTTCCCGTATGAGCGCGGAAGAAGTTTATGAGAAAACTGTCCAGTGGGCTGAAGAGTATGATCCGGATTTTGCTGCGCTGCTGAAAGAAGACCCGGATTATTCCAAAGCCATCCTGTCGATCGGTCGCGGCAGCAAAAAGCCAAGAAAAGACTTTGGCCGGTGGAGTGAAGTAAAAGCGTACGTAAGCTTTTTCTTTGAACCGCTTTTCGCACCGAAATATGAAGAATTGCCGGCGCATCTGCCAAAAGAGCTGGTCCTTCGCATTCTTTCGGATTACACTAAGATCTACGATCCGTCACTGTCTCAGGACGAATGGTTTGCCCAGCTGAAAGAGATCTGTCCTTCCTACGGCATGACTGCGGACATGAAGGCCTATAAAGCAGCGCCGCAGGAATATACCGGAAGTGTCGGGGATCTTTCCATGGTTCTTCGGATCGCTGTCTGCGGTCGTTCCCAGGCGCCTGATCTTTACAGCGTTATGCAGTTGCTTGGCAAAGAACGAGTCATTCACAGGCTGGATCAGCTGAAAGAGTGGCTGGAAGCGGAGAATGATTGAAATCCAAAGGTATCTGTGATATAATATTTCATAATTTTATGCCATTACAGAGGAATGTACTTTGTCTGAATACAGAAACCAACGGACCAGATCGAGAAGACGTACCCAGGCGAGCACTGTAAAACCAAAGAGGCAGAAGAAGAGACTTCCCTATACTTACCTTCTGATCGGGTTTATCCTGATTTATATCGTGGCTCAGTTCGTCATTTTTATGAATCGGGATACGACCAACTATGTGGTTGCCAAACAGGGTGAAATCGTTGAAACCTTCTCGACACAGGGAGTTGTGATCCGCAGTGAGCAGCTGGTCACAGCACATGAAGACGGTATTGTCCAGTATTATTATCCGGGCGGAAAAGAGCTGATGAAGAACACGCTCGTATGTACGCTCCTGGATGATTATTACGGGAGTATACTGGACGAAAAGATAGACGAATTGTATGAACAGATCCAGGATGTGGATACCGGTGAATATGAAGACGCGTTTGATTCTCTGGATGAGGATATCGCGGCTTCCATCGCTTCCTTCCTGCGTTCCCGTTCGCCTAACAACTATGATGCCCTCTATAATCTGCAGGGTGATCTGCAAAGCGCTGTTTCCAAGCGAAAAGACATGTATTCGCTCATGAGCAATACGAAGGTCACGGCACTTTTGCAGCAGCAGGGTATTTATACGCAGGAACAGAACAAGGTCATCAGCAATATGTATCTGCAGGAGGGCGGCGTGATCGATTACTCCTACGACAAGTATGAAGGATGGAACGTCGATCAGGTAGGACCTGACTTTATTCAGAACTACGATTCGCACTACAATTATTTTGAGATCAACATGCAGAAGGTCACTGCCGGCACAACGCTTTACCGGCTCGTATCTTCGCAGGTCTGGTATATCGTCATCTATCTTGATTCCACACAGGCCGAGTATTTCTCCGGTGAATCCAGCATTTCATTTATTTACAACAGCTCTCAGAAACTGACCGGATATGTGGATACACTGGAAGTCTATGATGAAGATTCCGGTACATATAAACTAGTGATCAAGCTGACGACTCGCGTACAGGATTTCATGAATGACAGGATCGCTGATCTGGTCTTTACAAAGAACAGTCACTCCGGCCTGAAAATTTCCGAAAGCTGTCTGGTCGAGCAGGATTGCTATGTCCTTCCGCTGGAATATATCGGAGAAAGCAATGATCTGACAGGTGTGCTCGCGGTAACGGGAGATGATATCAAATTCGTCGTTCTGGATATTCTGCTGACGGACAGAGGCTTATGCTATTTCCTTCTTCCGGAAAATCTGAGCCCCGGGACGATGATCCAGAAGCCCAACAGTTCCGACCGGATGAGCATAGGCCAGACTTCCAGCGTATCCGGAGTATACGTTGTCAACGGCGGATATGAAGAGTTCAAGATCGTTTCGATCGTATATCGCTCACAGGGCTACGCGATCGTGGAAGGAATTCAGATGTACGACCGTGTGAAAGTCGGCGTTTCCAAATAAAAGGAGTCTTGCATGAAACGAATTATCATATTGATCCTGGCCTTCTTTGCCATGTCAGTTCTTCTGACAGGATGCAGGGAAGAAGACAATGTCAGCGAGTTGATGAAGACAGGAGACGCGGCTTACGAGAGCGGTGACTTCCAGGCTGCGGCGGAAGCCTATACCAGGATCATCGAACTGGACAAAGCCACCGACGAGATCTTTAATAACCGCGGAATGTGTTATCTCAATATGGACAACACCGTCGGCGCGATCGCTGATTTTACCAAGGCGCTGGATCTTGAACCCGAATCGGATGTTTATCTGAACAACCGGGGACTTGCCTATTTTCGTCAGAAAGATTATCAGAGCGCGATCTCGGATTTTTCCGCCGCGCTGAAAGGAAAAGAAAATAACGCGGTCTACTATGCGAACAGGGGAGACTGTTTCCTGGCTCTCGGTATGTATCAGGACGCGATCGGAGATTATACGGAAGCGCTGAAAAGGAATAATTCGCTGGTTTCCGCGATAGGCAATCGGGCTACCTGCTATTTTAATCTGCAGGACTTTGAATCAGCGATCTCTGACTATACGGCGGCGATCGCGAAAGATCCGGAAAATGCTTTGCTTTACTGGAACCGGGGAGAAGCTTACCGCATGCTTGCCGATGGACAGAAGGCTCTGAATGATTATGAACAGTATGCCAAGCTCGGAGAAGGCCTGACTGCAGATTTCTATCTGAAAAGGGCGGAGCTTCATGTGGATCTGGAGCAGTATCCGGAAGCGCTGAAAGATTATGAGAGCGCTATCCAGCTTTCTCCGGATCAGACGATCCTGTATGAAGGAAGGGCTAATATCCATTTTCTGATGGGTAACTACAATGAAGCGATCAGCGATTACAATCGCTTCCTGAAAAACGCTGAAAAGACAGATAAAAAAGCATATGCCGTCGCTGTGGGGAACCGTGGTTTCTGCTACTTCTCGATGGAAGATTACGATAACGCGCTCAGCGATATCAATGAATGTCTGGACAATGATCCGGAGTACGCGTGGGCCTATTATATCCGGGGACAGATCTATCAGCAGCTGGAACGGTACGATGAAGCGAAAGCGGATTATGATAAGGCGAATGAGCTCCTGGATAAGGAGAAATGAGTAATAAAACCTTGACTTTAGACCGGAAAAAGGCAATAATATACGTTAGAAATACTTAGAAGGAGAACCAAAGATGGCGGGAGTATTTAACAAAATAGCGGGTGTACTTGGATTTGCAAACGAAGCGGAAGATCTTGAAGAAGATTACGACAGCTTTGATGAATATGGATATGATGACGATTCGGATGATTTCCGTTCTTCCTATTCCGGATCTGACAATAATGTAACCGGATTTTCAGATTACAATCGTCGGGCAACCAGTGAACCGTACCGTTTTGGCGCCTCTTCTTCCCAGCAGAATCAGCGCAGTACTTATTCAGGAAGAAGCTATGAATCGCCCCGGCCGGCGAGCCGCAGCACATACCGCAGTTCCCAGGAGCGCGGAAGCAAGGTCGTCAATCTGAATGCGAATATTCAGATGGAAGTCATCGTCTCTTCTCCGGATTCCCTGGACGCGGCCAGAGAGATCGCGGAACATATCAAGCTGAAAAAGCCGGTCATCATCAATCTGGAAAGAGTCGAGTACAAAATCGCGCAGAGGATCACGGATTTCCTTTGCGGATGCTGCTGCGCGATGAATGGAAATGTCCAGAGGATCGCGGAAAAGATCTTTATGATCGCGCCGGATAATGTTGATTTCGCCGGTGACATGGCACTTCAGGAAACCCTCAATCAGGGCGATCTCGGATTTCTGTACGGAGATCGCTGATGGCGCTTTCACCATCAGATGATAAGTGGCTGATTGCTCACCTTACGGACCTTCGCGATCAGGCAGAAAAAGGAGCTTATCTGACAGTCTCAGACTTTCTGGATGAAAGAGAACAAAGTCTTCTTTCCCGATCTTTTCGGGAAGGAAGACTTTCTGTGTCTTTATGGATGTACGGAGGCGCGCCGGAATGCGAACGTAAAGTCGCCTGCTTCTATCCCGACTTTCTTTTGGAAAACAGGGAAGAGCTTTTGATGGAACAGCTTCGCTTGATCCGTGTAACAGCGCTGGACCAGCGATTTCTTCCAAAAGAACTGACACACAGAGATTATCTCGGCGCGTTAATGGGATTGGGCGTGAAGAGAGAAAAGATCGGGGATATCCGGATCGGAGAAGAAAGCGCGTATGTGATCGTGAAAGAAGAGATCTCGTCTTTCATCTGTGAGGAACTGACATCGGTCGGAAAGGCACTCACAGATGCAAAAGTGGTGGAGTGGACGACCCTTCCCGCGGCGGAAAGCGGAACCTTATCCGTTATCAGTGTTTCTTCTTTCCGGCTGGATCAACTTGTCAGCCGCGGGTTTAATCTTGGAAGGACCGACGCGTCCAAATGGATCGCGGCAGGTCTCGTATTTCGTAATGGCGAAGCCATCATGCAACCGGATAAAACGGTCATGATCGGCGACAAGATCACACTGAGAAGAAAAGGAAAAGTCATTCTGAAAGAAGATAAAGGAATTTCAAAATCAGGCCGCCATCAGGTACTGATCGAGAAATATGGGAAATGATATGAAAAGAAGAGCGGGTGTTCTGTTCGGTGTAGCGTTTTTGACAGCTGCGTTGGTTTTTATAGATCGTCTGGTAAAAAACTGGGCTTTTGTTTCACTCAAAGGTCAGTCATCGATTCAGATCATTCCCGGGGTATTTCAGCTGACTTATGCGCAGAACATCGGCGCTGCCTTCAGTATTCTGGAAAACGCCAAATGGTTTTTTATCCTGACCGCAGTGATCATCATGACAGCTCTGGCGTTTTTTATTGGCCGTATCATTTCTCATGAAGATTTCAGCTTTACAAACAGAGAAATGACACTTGTTCTGATCCTGTCTTGCATGATCATCGCCGGCGCGATGGGGAATGTGATCGACCGGATCAAGTATGGCTTTGTGATCGATATGTTCGACTTTATTCTGATCCATTTCGCGATATTTAACGTTGCTGATTCCTATATCGTCGTCGCTGTGATCGTCCTCGGACTTCTGTTATTATTCAAAAAGGACTTTTTTGAACAGATGGAACGAATGATCAGCAGAAAGAAGCCGGCCAATGATGAATGAGAAGATTTTCCTGGTAAAGGAAGAAGAGACCGGAATGCGTCTGGACATTTTTCTGATGGAAAAAGAACCGGATCTCACCCGTTCCAGGATCCAGAATCTGATCAGGGACGGACTGGTACTTGCCAACGACGCGCAGGTCAAGACCGGATATAAGATCAAAGCAGGCGACAGGATCAGCATCACGATACCTGAAGTCAAGCCTGCGGATGTTTTGCCGCAGGAAATGTCTCTTACTATCGTTTATGAAGATGAACATCTTGCCGTTGTGAATAAACCGAGAGGGATGGTCGTCCACCCGGCGGCGGGCCATGAAGACGGTACGCTGGTCAATGGACTGATGTATCACTTCAGAGATTCTCTTTCCGGTATCAACGGGATCATGCGTCCGGGGATCGTTCACCGAATCGATAAGGATACGTCCGGTCTTCTGGTCATCTGCAAGACAGACGAGGCTCACCAGGGGATCAGTGAACTTTTGTCCCGTCACGATATCGATCGTGTGTATCATGCGGTCGTTCATGGAAAGTTCAAGCAGACAGAAGGAACGATCGACGCGCCGATCGGCCGGATGAAGGAAGACCGCAAAAAGTATACCGTAAGACCGGATGGAAGAGAAGCGATCACGCATTACAAAGTACTGGAAGAACTGGGCTCTTTTTCCTATCTCGAAATCACATTGGAAACCGGACGGACGCATCAGATCCGTGTTCATATGGCAAGTCTGGGACATCCGCTTCTCGGAGATCCGCTTTACGGGCCTTCCCGCGAAACGCTTTCAAAAGCCAAAGAGCTTTCCAGGATGGATTTCTGGCCGGGCCAGATCCTTCACGCCAAAGTGCTTGGATTCATCCATCCTGTCACAAAGGAAAAAATGCTTTTCGATTCAGAACTTCCGGACTATTTTCAAACAGTCCTGCGTGTTCTCAGAAGCTGATTTTTTCGTGCGCCGTGATTGCTTTTTTAATGATTCGATGATACAATGAATGTAAGAAATGTCTACTTTTTATAAAGGAATTCTTCTATGTTAACTGAACAAAATAAGATTGAAATTTACCACGTGCTTACGGGTAAATTTAAGACGGATGTGCTGTATCCTCTTGCAGAAGTGGGTAGAGAGCTTACATTGTCCGGCAACGGATGCCGGAAGTATTCGTTTGCGCGCACACTGGAGCTTCTGGAAAATCTGCCGGAATATATCATTTTGGAAAATGATCCGGAAAACACAGAAAAATATCTGGTTAAGATCCTTGACTGGAATGAAGGAACATTATCAGCGTCACAGACAGCTGATAACGGTTCGTCATTCTCTGATCTTGCTGAAACCCGGAATGAACTTTCCGGAAGTACGCTGATCTATCAGAACAAGCCTTCCGAGGTCATGGAATTTACAAATGAGGTCAAAGAGAAGATCTACCGTATGCTCTCAAGCCGATTCGCGGTCGGAACGAAGATCCATATGGCTTCTATCAGTAAATACCTGATCGCGAACGGGTATGCGCCAAGGACATACGGCTTTTCCAAGATGAAAAATATGCTTGGACAGATGGATGAATTCCTTGAAATGGAAGATGTCGTCATCAACCAGGTCCCCAATGTACTGATCACCATTCTTCGGGAACCGATTCGTGAAACGAAGGACAAAAAAGAAAGGATCAGTACTTACTCCGAAAGACCTGAGAAACCAGTTTATGAATACCATCAGGCGGAGCAGCAGATCCGTTCGACTTCCGGAAGTGTGCGTTTCAGCGGTCGGGACACAGGATCCATCTTCCGTGAACAGCCGGTTCCGGCTGAAAAGCCCAAAGTGCGCAGGACCGAAGGAAACAGCAACTTTGACCGGCTGGTCTATATGCCTCCGAAAGTCGTGGAATTCCTGAACCGTAAAGGCATGACGGATCCCGGCGCCGTACTGTCTCATTCCTACGCGAAGAGTGTCGCGGAACAGTCCTTTGAGCAGCGTGGCGTTACGATCACTTTCCCGGTCGAATGGGAACGCGGCGGGGAAGGGATGGTCGCGATCATCAAGAAAAATGAAAAACCGTATGGCAAACAATGGTTTCTGACTTATGTCGGCTTCCCCAAGCTGGATCAGGAAGTCATCGAGGAAGAAGAAGCCAGGGAGGAGCAGGAAGAAGATCTTCCATTGACGCCAAGCAAAGCGTTGGAATCTTTCGCTGAGATAGGTTACTGGCAGGAATTTCTGCGTGAACTGGCGGATCTGGCGATCCCTGAAAAATGGGAGACATCTAATAAAAAACTCGGGAAATATTACCTGCTGAAAAAATACATTCAGTATACTTTTTTCCGTCTCCAGCAGGAAGAAAAGGTCCTTGTGTCGGAAGACGGAAAACTTGCGGCTTTCAATACGGGTCTCCTGACGTCACACTATGATGAAATATTCGCGTGCTTCGTTCCGAATCCGGAAGGGAAAACCGCGTGGAAATTCGAGTGTTTCACCCTTGCAGGGATACGTGGAAAGAATGAATACGGCAGAATGCTCAGCACTTACTTTAATCCTCTTCCGGAAAAAGCTCTCTATGTTACGGATCCGGGTTTGCTTGTTTATGATGAAAGAAGGGAGATAGAGACAGATTACGCGCATCTGATCCTGGATCATCTGACCAGACTTCCGGTCGGATATCTTCGTGAATGCTGCTATGGCGATGAAGACGCGCAGAAGATCCTGGAAATGATCGACGGCGCAAAAGTGCAGACTCAGCTAAGACAGGCGTATTTCGCGTTCTCTCATTATCTTTCGGAACATGATAAACTGTACCGGAGACTGGTAAGCCGGCTGGAAGACGCGATAGAAACAGCGAAGAAGAGAGCCCGTTGGAATTATCATTCCGCGCTGGCCGGTTTCGAACCAAAGGAAGGCGTCCTCCTTTTGATGCTGCCTCTTTGTCTGGAGGATGATACCCATACGGACGCGGCTCTTTCGATCTGTCAGGATCCCTCACAGGAAAGCTATCAGGCTTATTCTATCCTGACACCGGATCAGGCGTATCTGATGGCCAGACTCCTCAGCAGACTGGATCCGGACTGGCCTGAGATCACTTCAGAAAGCTGAAGGAAAACACGCTGAACGAACAACAGTTGACAAAAACTGAAAAAGTGATATAATATCTTGTACATTGTTTTGGATGTCGTTTGGAAGTTCCAATACAAAGAGAAACGAGCAATTTCTAACCCGATCATTACTGTAGAGGCAATTGAAGCTAGAATGTTGCATCTAATGCTCGCTGCTAGGATCAGAATGGTGTCTTTTTGATCATTCTGAAATCCGGTAAGGAGGTAATCGTGAAGGGAAAGATTTGTTTTATCGTTCTCAGCGTCCTTCTCGCAGTCTGCCTGGGCTGTACGTCGGATATCCGTGCGTACACGTACAGTGTGAAAGCGCAGACGGCCGTTCGGAACGAGAATGAAACAATGATCGTCACTTCCCAAACGAATACGAATAGATCTCAGAATATAGAGAAAGATCTGCTCGTTGATGCATCTGAAACAGTGGATGAACTGATTGCAGAGGAGATCGCGGCGGCTCAGCCGGTCGTGACCCTCAATGATGACCAGGTGGGAGCAGCGGAAGGTACCCACGAGCTATATTCTTCAGATGAAGAAGGATATGCCGGTCAGCAGGATGAGAACAATGAGATCGAAGTCCTCAGAAGGATCGTGATGGCAGAAGCCGGATACGAAGATCTCCAGGGACAGATCATGGTCGCGAATGTTGTTCTTAACCGAATTGCAGCAGGTTATGGCGAGACGATCTCTGATATCGTCTTTATGCCCGGACAGTTTCAACCAGTCTCAACGGGATCTTTCTGGTCTGTCGTGCCGACGGAATCCGTCATAGAAGCGTGTAACCGTGCACTGGCAGGAGAAGATTATTCCGATGGCGCCCTGTTCTTTGTGTCTACTCAAGGAGATTCTTCCTGGTTCTTCAGTGATCTTACCTTCGTGACACAGCACGGTGGCCATTTGTTCTTCAAATAACGAACAATAAGGAAAAGAAAAAACCGCTTATGAACTCCATCGATCGGAGCATAAGCGGTTTTTCTTTTATATATGATCGGTAATGAACATCGCGTCTCCAAAACTGAAGAAACGGTATTTTTCCTGTACGGCTTCCCGGTAGGCACTTAGTATGTTTTCGCGTCCGGCCAGAGCGCTCACCAGCATGATCAGAGTCGATTCGGGAAGATGGAAGTTGGTGATCAGACCATCCAGAATTTTAAACTGATAACCCGGATAGATGAAGATGCCCGTTTCTTTACTCATGGGTATGACCCTCCCGGGCTCGAGAGCTGCCGATTC
This sequence comes from Bacillota bacterium, assembly GCA_017620135.1. Taxonomy (GTDB): domain Bacteria; phylum Bacillota; class Clostridia; order Lachnospirales; family Bianqueaceae; genus RUG760. The sequence continues at coordinate 11,354 of JAFZQZ010000016.1, read as the reverse complement.
GATCGTCCGGCAGGAAGTCGTTCCTACGGCAATGATCCGTCCGCCTTCCATTTTCGTCCGGTTGATCTCTTCAGCCGCTTTTTCATCCAGATGGAAGAATTCCCTGTGCATCACGTGTTCTTCGATCGATTCCGCTTTCACGGGGCGAAAAGTTCCAAGTCCGACATGCAGGGTGACATAGGTGATGCCGATCCCCATTTCTTCGATCCTTTGCAGAAGATCCCTGGTAAAGTGCAGTCCGGCAGTGGGAGCCGCCGCGGATCCTTCTTCCCGGGCATAGACGGTCTGATAACGGGTAGGATCAGCCAGTTTTTCGTGAATATAGGGCGGCAGAGGCATTTGACCGAGCCTGTCCAGGATCTCTTCAAACACACCGCGAAAATCAAAGCGAACGATCCGGTTGCCGTCCGGCTTTACGCCTATGATCTGAGCTGAAAGAAGCGGACCTTCCGCGGAATAGTTTCCGAAATCGAGGATATGTCCGACTCTGGCCCGTTTGCCGGGACCTGCCAGAGTCTCCCAGAAGCAGCAGGAAAACTCCGATGAAAGCAAAGACGTGTCGATAAGGTCGGTTAGGGCAGAAAGATCCTGATCGGACAGCCTTTTCAAAAGAAGCAGTTCCACTTCCGTGCCGCTGTCACGTCTGTGACCGATCAGGCGTGCCGGCAAAACCTTGGTATCATTCAGAACGAGCCGATCACCGGGACGAAGATAGGACGGCAGATCTCTGAAGTATTCATGACGGATCTTTCCGGTATTCTTATCCAGGATAAGGAGTCTGGAATCGCTTCGGTTTTTAAGTGGTGTCTGGGCGATCAGTTCCTCGGGCAGATCATAGTAAAAATCACTGGTTTTCAATTTTCATACTCCTGTCTCATACATCCGCGGTTTTACACCGCAAAGCTGATTATACTATATTTGAATGCCGGAATGAAGATATTTTCGAACTTTACACTGGCATATTTTGATGATACAATAGTTCTATTCTATCGAAATACTGAAAGACGAGATATATATGAAATCCATTACCGTCAGGCATTTGTACCTGAAAACGTTTTTGATCACGCTGGCAGCGGCGTGTGCGATCTTTCTCCCGGCCATGATCAGGGATCAGGGTTATTTCCTGTTTGTAGGAGATTTCAATTCGCAGCAGATCCCCTTTTATATGATCTCCCACGACGCGATCAGAGCGGGAGAGTGGGGTTGGAACTGGTACACGGACCTTGGCGCGAATTTTGTCGGCTCCTATACTTTTTATCTGCTGGGCAGTCCGTTTTTCTGGCTGACGATCCCACTGCCTTCTTCCTGGGTCCCCTACACGCTGGGACCTCTTCTGATGCTGAAATTTGCCTGCGCGTCCCTGACGAGCTGTATCTATCTGAAACGGTATGTCCGGAATCAGTACTACGCTATGCTGGGTGGATTCCTGTATGCTTTTTCCGGATTTTCCATCTACAATATCTTCTTTAATCATTTTCATGAGGCCATCGTTTTCTTCCCGCTTATGCTGATCACAATGGATGATCTGATGGAGACCGGGCGGAAAGGACCGTTCGCGCTCGCTGTCGCGCTGAATGCCCTGATCAATTACTTTTTCTTCTTCGGAGAAGTCGTATTCACACTCCTTTACTACTTCATCCGCCTGATCAAAAAAGATTATGAGAGAAGCTGGAACAAATTCCTGCATGTCGCGATCGAGGCTGTCATTGGATTTCTGATGAGCGGTGTACTGATGCTGCCTTCTGTCCTGACAGTCCTTCAGAATTCGCGTGTACAAAACTTTCCCAGCGGTTTTGGGATATGGCTATACTCAAATAAAGAACGTGTCCCGGCCATCTTTTTCAGTCTGCTGTTTCCGCCGGAACTGCCGTCCAAACAGGTTTTTCTGCCGGATGCCAGTACCAAATGGACTTCACTGAACTCGTATCTTCCCATTATTTCCGTATCGGCCGTGCTGACTTTCCTACAGAGTAAAAAGAAGCACTGGCTGAGCATCATGATCAAGATCCTGCTTCTGATGGCCGTCATTCCGGGACTCAACGCTTTGTTCGTTGCGTTCAATGCCGCCTATTACGCCAGGTGGTTCTATATGCTGTCACTCATGATGATCCTGGCGTCTGTGATCACATTTGACCGTGGCAATGAGAAACGGCTGAATCATAACGCATGGGTCATTATGTGCCTGACGATGTTCATCATTCTGGCATTGACTCTGACGCCTCAGTTTTCGGGCGGTGAGTTTAAACGGCTGGGTCTTTATGATGAAGAGCACTGGCTCTATTTTGCGGCTATCGCGGTGACATCGGTCCTTTCTGTCATGGCATTCACGCTGATCGTTCCGAAACTGCGAAAGAAGCCCAGAGAGTTCATCCTATACCTGATGATCGGCATCCTGATCTATGCCGTGCTGTATGGGAATTTCTTTGTGTTCTGGGGCAAAAGCCGTTCCTATGAGACCAAGGACTATCTGATCGCTTCAGCGATCGAAGGAGAGGAAAAGATCACCATCCCGGACAAGGATGAAGTGATCAGGATCGACGCGGATGACGCGCTGATCAATATGGGAATGTTCTGGAAAGTCTCCTGTATGCGGGCTTTCCACAGTATCGTTCCCGGTTCTATCATGGATTTCTATAAGTATATCGGTGAAAAGAGGGATGTCAGTTCCAAGATACCGGAAGATCAGTATGCTGTCCGGGCGCTGGTTTCCGTTCACTGGTATTTTGACCGTATCGGAAGCTCTTCGAATTTCGGCGATCCTTCGGAAGAAGAACCGGAAACGCTGATGCCCGGTTATTCCTATTATGATGATATGACAGGGTATCACGTCTGGGAAAACGATTATTATATCCCCATGGGCTTTACCTACCGGTATTATACGACCATCGGGGAAATGGACGGGGTCGCTGACGCCAATAAAGCCGCGGCGATGCTGCATTCGGTTACGATGGAACCTTCGGTTGCCGTGAAATACACGGATGTACTGAAACATATCGATCCAAAATCTGTGACTTACAGTAAAGAACAGTATTTCGATGACTGCGTGGAACATCGGGCGGAAACCGTGGACAATCTGAAGAAGACTCGTACCGGGGTCGTGTGCGAAACGAATTTCCAGGAAAAACGATTTGTTTTCTTCAGTATTCCGTATGATTCCGGATGGTCACTGAAGATCGACGGGCAGGAAGCGGATCTGGAGAAGGTGAATGTCGGCTTTATGGGATTTCGCGTAGAAGCCGGACATCATGAGATCGAACTCATATATGAGACGCCGGGATTGAAGATCGGGATCTATATCTCGATCGCGGCGATCCTGATGTTTGCCGTGTATATGCTCATCAACGAGGAGAAACTGAAAAATCTGATCCTGAAATACAAGGAACAGATCCTTTATATCTTCTTTGGCGGCTGCACGACACTGATCAACATGCTCGTCTATTACTTAAGCCGCAAGCTGACGATCGGTGTCGTTCCCTCCGATATCATCGCGTGGATCATGGCGGTCATCTTTGCCTATGTGACGAACAAGCTGTGGGTGTTTGAAAGCAAGAGCTGGAAGTTCCCGTACGTGCTCCGGGAGATCGGAGCGTTCTTTGCCGCCAGACTTTTCTCCCTGGGAGTGGATGTCCTGTTTTTGTATGTGACAGTCGAGATCTTCCACTGGTGGGAGATGCCTATGAAACTGATCGCCAATATCATCGTCATTATATTGAACTATATCCTCAGCAAGCTTCTTGTGTTTGCGAAGAAAGGAAAAAAAGAAGATGGAACTGCAGAAGAGTGAAGACCGGCTGTGCCCGATCATAGATATCGTCATTCCATGTTACTGCGAGGAAGAAGTTCTTCCGGAAACATCCAGAAGGATCCTGGAAAAACTGATGAGCCTGATAGAAAAAGGCTTGATCAGCGATAACAGCCGGATCATGTTTGTGGATGACGGAAGCAAGGACAGAACATGGGAACTGATCGAAAAGTACCATGCACAGGATCCTCATTTCGGAGGGATCAAACTGGCGCATAACCGCGGTCATCAGCATGCGCTGCTCTCAGGCCTCATGAGCGTCCGCGATCATTGTGACGCGGCGATCTCCATGGACGCGGATCTGCAGGATGACATCAATGTGGTGGACGAGTTCGTCGCGAAATATAAAGAGGGATGCGAGATCGTCTACGGCGTTCGCAAAGCCAGAGACAAGGACACTTTCTTCAAGAGAAGTACGGCACTGGCTTTTTACCGTTTTATGGAGAAACTCGGTGTACAGACCGTCAATAATCACGCCGATTACCGCCTGATGGGAAAAAGAGCGCTTGACGCGCTTTCTTCCTATCGTGAAGTCAATCTTTATCTTCGCGGTATCGTACCGAGTATCGGATACAAAACAGATGTTGTTTATTATGACCGGGCTGAACGCTTCGCCGGGGAGTCCAAGTATCCGTTAAAGAAGATGCTTGCGCTGGCGATCGACGGGGTCACATCCTTCAGCATCAAACCGCTGGAACTGATCTTTTCTCTGGGCGTAATTATCTGCGTGCTCAGTGTTCTGGCACTGATATACGGCCTTCTGGCAGCGATCTTTACATGGCCGGCTGCCGGCATCGTCAGTCTGATCGGATGCTTCTGGTTACTTGGCGGTATCCTTCTGATCGCGCTGGGGATCGTTGGTGTATATGTGGGGAAGACATACCAGGAAGCCAAAGACCGGCCAAGGTATATTATCGAAAAAGAACTCTGGTGAAGGGATCTTACGAATGTATGAATTATTGAAAACGGAGGGAAGAGCCAAAAGAGGAAGGTTTTCCACTGTTCACGGTGTGGTGGAGACTCCCGTCTTTATGAACGTCGGCACGGTAGCCGCGATCAAAGGCGCTCTTTCCAGTCTGGATCTGAAGGAGATCGGATGCCAGATCGAGCTTTCCAATACGTACCACCTGCATGTACGGCCCGGTGATCAGATCATCCATGAGCTGGGGGGACTTCACAGGTTTATGAACTGGGACCGTCCTATCCTGACGGATTCGGGTGGATTTCAGGTCTATTCCCTTTCATCGCTGCGCGGAAAAATCAAAGAAGAAGGGGTCACTTTCGCTTCTCATGTCGATGGACGGAAGATCTTTATGGGTCCGGAAGAGAGCATGCAGATCCAGTCCCATCTGGGCAGTACGATCGCCATGGCCTTTGATGAGTGCCCGCCTGCACTGGCGGAGAGAAGCTATATCGAAGCGTCCGTCAGCCGTACGAGCCGTTGGCTGGATCGCTGCATCACGGAACTGAAACGACTGAACGGACTGGAGGATACGATCAATCCTCATCAGATGCTCTTCGGCATCAATCAGGGCGGGATCCTTCCGGATGTCCGGATCGAACACGCGAAAGTGATCCGCGAAAAAAGCCTGGATGGTTTTGCCATCGGAGGGTTGGCGGTAGGAGAATCCCACGCGCAGATGTATGAGACCCTGGATCAGGTGGTACCTTATCTTCCGGCAGATAAACCCACCTATCTTATGGGAGTGGGGACGCCGGAGAATATTCTGGAAGCTGTCGATCGGGGCGTGGATTTCTTTGACTGTGTTCTGCCCGCGAGAAACGCGAGACATGGTCATGTTTACACCAACCTCGGCAAGCTGAATCTGTGGAACGAAAAGTATCTGAAGGATGACCGGCCGATCGCACAGGACTGCGATTGTCCGACATGCCGGAATTTTTCGAGAGCGTATATCCGCCACTTGCTGAAAGCGAAAGAGATGCTGGGCATGCGTCTTTGCGTGATCCATAATCTGTATTATTACAACCATCTGATGCAGGAGATCCGGGACGCGCTGGATCAGGGCACGTTCGCCGCTTATAAGAAGATGCGGCTGGAAGGGTTTATGAACGGGAAAAAGGCTTGACTTTCCCTTTGATTCATGTATAATAGATTCGATGTCCAATTTGAGGAGGTTACTATGTTTATCTTATCATCCGGTACAACGGCCGCCAGTGGAAGCCTTTGGGGAATGCTTGGTATTTACGCGATCTTTGCGCTTGTCCTTTATTTCCTTCTGATCCGTCCGCAGCGCAAGCAGCAGAAAGAAACGCAGAAAATGCAGGACAGCCTGAAGACAGGCGACTGGGTCCTTTTGAATAACGGCATGTATGGAAAAGTCGTCAATATCGTGAATGAATGCCTGATCATCGAATTCGGAACCAATAAGTCCGTGATGATCCCTGTGCTTCGCAGCCAGATCGCCGGGATCTCCGAGCCGGATCTGACGGAACGCAAAGTGGATGAAGCCGCTGTTGAACCTACCAATTCCGTTGTCGGTGATGATACCATCGAAGACGATCTGGACGCCTATGACAAGAAGATCCTGGAGAAGGGTGAAAAGAAAGGTTTCTTCAAAAAGAAATAAAAAAAGTCTTGACGAAACATGAGTTACCGGATATACTATCTTGGTATCTTTAATTCAGCGACGGAAGGGGGGGTTGAAAAATGGCAACGATTATCGTAAAAGAAAATGAATCTTTAGACAGCGCCCTGCGTCGCTTTAAAAGAAGCTGTGCAAAGGCTGGGATCATGCAGGAAGTCCGTAAGAGAGAGCATTACGAAAAACCCAGCGTAAAGCGTAAAAAGAAGTCTGAAGCAGCCAGAAAGAGAAAGTTCAACTAATATGAACCAGAAAGACAGAGCCTTGTTACGTAGTCAGAAGACTTACGGGCAGGGCTTTTCTTCATTTTCGGGAGGAATATACAGTGGGTAAGATCCTTGTCATTGCTGAAAAGCCTTCTGTCGGCCGGGATTACGCGAAAGTGCTCGGGTGCCGGGAAAAGGGCGAAGGATTTTTGTCTTCGGACCAGTATATCGTTTCATGGGCCGTCGGTCATCTGATCGAACTCTGTGAACCGGAAAAATATGATCCCAAATATAAAAAATGGAATTATGAGGATCTTCCGATCATTCCTGATGAGATCAAACTGCAGACGATCCGTAAAACAAGCAGTCAGTTTCAGGTCCTGAAGAAACTGATGAACAGTCCGGAAGTTGACCGGATCATCTGCGGTACAGACAGCGGAAGAGAAGGAGAACTGATCTTTCGGTATATCTATCAGGTAGCCAAATGCAAAAAGCCATTCGACCGTCTTTGGGTCTCCAGTATGACGGAAGAAGCGATCTCCCGGGGATTTCGAGAAGTGAAAGACGGGCATCAGTACGATTCGCTTTATCAGAGCGCAAAGTGCAGAAGCGAGGCTGACTGGCTGGTAGGCATCAACGGAAGCCGTGCCTTCAGTATCAGGTATAACGCCCTCTTATCGATCGGACGCGTGCAGACGCCTACGCTCGCGATCATTGTCGGCAGGCAGAAGGAGATCGATGACTTTGTCCCGGAAGATTATTACGAGATCCGGCTTACCCATCAGAAGGCAGATGGCCCCGAAAAGTTTGAGAGCCGTTATTTTACGCTGGCTGACGATGGAAAAACAAGAAACACCAGGATATCTTCCAGGGAAGAAGCGAACGGTATTCTTGACCGTGTCATGCCCGTTGGAAAGGCGGAAGTGCTTTCCGTCGAAAAAACGCCCAAAAAACAACTGCCTCCGCTTTTATATGATCTGACAGAGCTGCAGCGGGACGGAAACCGGAAATACGGGTTTTCCGCCAATAAAGTACTGAATATCGCGCAAAGTCTCTATGAGACACATAAGCTGCTGACCTATCCGCGTACAGACAGTCGGTATCTTCCTTCTGACCAGAAGGAAAATGTCCGGAAGACTCTGCATGCCATCAATATACCGGAATTCCATCAGGCACTGAAGGAAATCCCTGTCACAGAAAACGGGCAGCTCCGGTTCAACAGCCGGATCATCGACGATTCCAAGATCACGGATCATCACGCGATCATACCCACGCTGAAGAAACCTGATCTGTCCAAGCTATCCGCGGACGAGAAGAAGATCTACGAGCTGGTCGCGCTGCGTCTGATAGAAGTTTTTTACCTGCCTTACGAGTATGATTCGATCGAAGTCGTTCTGGGAGTAGATAATGAAGGATCGACCGATCGCTTTCTCGCAAGAGGGAAAGTGGTCAGAGAACTGGGCTTTATGAAACTTCATCAGAAGGAAAAGACAGCGGAAAACAAGAAGAAACAGTCAGAAGAAGAAAGTGAACTTCCTTCGCTCGCTCCCGGAGAGATCGTTTCCATTACGGATGGGAAGCTGGATGAGAAAAAGACACAGCCGCCCAAACCGTTTACGGAAGTGACGCTTTTGACAGCCATGGAGTATGCCGGAAGGTTTGTCGAAGAAGAAATACGGGAGCAGATGGAAAAGCTCTCTTTAGGTACGCCTGCGACGAGAGCGTCGATCATAGAACGGCTGATCCAGGTCGGATATATCGTTCGCAGAGGAAAAGTGCTTCTGCCTACGGATAAAGGGAAAAAGCTGATCGGGATCCTGCCGCAGGAATTAAAGTCTCCTGAAATGACCGGCCGCTGGGAAAAAGCGCTGGATAAGATCTATCAGGGCGGGATGGATCCGGTCCGTTTTATGGGCAGTATCGAGCGATATGTGCGATATATCGTCGGATCAGCACAGAACGAGGCGGGCATTCGGTTTGAGCCGGATGAACGCGGGAAAAAGACAAGAAAAAAGCCGAGCGGGGATCGATCGCTCAGCTTTGGAAAATGTTCGCTATGCGGTGGGAATGTTCTGAAAAACAGTAAAGCCTATTATTGTTCCAACTGGAAGGAGAAGGAATGTAAACTGACCGTATGGATCTCGTGCCTGGATCGTTACGGACTTTCTCTGACTGATGAAATGATGCAGGAACTTCTTCAGGGGAAAAAGCTTCCAATGAAAATGACCATGCCGCAGACCGCGGAAAAAGGCACGGGAGAAGTCTATCTCAGTAAAGAAGGGAAAGTCGAAATACAGAATTTTCAGAAAGATCAATAAGAGTTACGATCATTTTTTGTGTTTTTTATCTTTGCTTTTCTCTTTTTCTTTTGCTTTCTCTTTTTCTTTTGCTTTCTTTTTATCTTTTGTTTTATTTTTATCTTTCTTGAAATCCGGGGCTTCTTCCCGGATTTCATTTTCGTCCGGCAGGACTTCCTGGTTCTCAAGCTGCGAGGAAGTCAAAGCTTCCGCTTCGCGGATCCTCTGCTGTTCTATGGCGATGTTCTGATCAAGAGCGGGAAGATCCAATAACGGTTTGATAAACTGTGTTTCGAACTCGGTATAAGTATCCTGAAACTGTTGGCTGGAGGAAGCCGCAAGCTTTTTCTTGTAATTATGAGTATCAAAGTAGGAATCCTGACTGCGGGAACGGATCGCATGTACAGCAATATTGGAGCAGTGCCCCGCGATCCTTTCCGCACTGTTCAGATATTCGACCAGGGAAATGCCGGCCTGTACGGAACACTGTCCTTCGTTCAGACGTTCAATGTATCTGGCATTCATCAGTTCTTTCATGGAATGGATCGCCTCATTCAGCGGCTCTACCATTCGGGCAGACATGACGTCGTGCGTACGGAAGGATGTGACCGTCAGATCGAGGATCTGCTGGATCGCCTGATTCATCATATAGATCTCTTCCAGACAAACCGGAGTGAAAGTGATATTGTTTTCCTGATTGAAAACGATCATATCATAAATATGGATACAGTAATCGCCCATACGTTCAAAGTCGCCCACGGTCCGAAGGATCTCTCCGGTCTCCAGGTTGCCTTGATTGGCCAGGGCGCGCGTGTTGATCTTGACCAGATAGTCGCTGATTTTTGATTCAGCCTTATCCAGAAACTGCTCGTTTCGTTCCATAAGATCGATCTTCGTGGGATCGAAGTTTTTAAAGAAATCGGAGATGATATGGAAGTTCTCCACGACCGCATCACCCATTTTGGCAGTGACTCGTTTCGCGGAATCCTGCGCGACAGCCGGGGTTTTCAGAAGCAGTTCGTCCAGTTCGTCCAGACGGTGACGCTCGTCCATCTGATCGGGAGAATCTTTGATGACTTTCGTAGAAAACTTGACAAAAAGATTGGTGAATGGAATGAGGATAAAGGCGGTTATGATATTAAACAGAGAATGAAAATCGGCGACGTTACCACGGTTCAAAGGATTTTCCCAGAAGGGAATACCGACAGACGATTGATAGATGTAGATGAAACCGCCGATCAGGATCACGCCGATCAGATTGAAAAGAACATGAAGGAAAGCAAGCCTCTTGGAATCTTTGGATACGCCGATACTGCCCAGAACGACCGGGAAACATTTACCGAGGTTCTGTCCGAGGATGATCGGGACAGCCATTGCCCAGGTAACAGCTCCTGTGGAGGACAATGCCTGCAGAATACCGACAGAAGCAGAGGAACTTTGAATGACCACAGTCAAAAGCATACCTACGAGGATGCCAAGGAGCGGGTTTTCAAACAGGAAAAAGATCTTCTGGAAGTTCGGGTCGTTCCGCAAGGGTGAGATGGAGGATTCCATTGTCGACATACCGATGAAAAGGATACCCAGACCCAGAAGTACAGAAGCGATACTGTTGAGACGTTTCTTCCTGCTTTTGATGAATACAAGGACGACCACGCCATAGGCGACCAGAAGCGGAGCCATGGAGGACGGTTTGAGCATAGTTAGGAAAATACTCTGTTCTCCGATATCTCCCAGACGAAGGATCTGGCCGGTGATCGTAGAACCGATATTGGATCCAAGTACGACAGGGATCGCGGACGACAGATTCATGATGCCGGCATTGACAAAACCGAGACACATGATCGCGGTCGCGGCCGAACTTTGGATAATGGCTGTTACGGCAGTGCCGAGCGCCAGACCTTTCAGGCGGCTGCTGGTAAGCTTCTGAAGGATCCTTTCCAGGCTCGCGCCTGCGGCATTCTTGAGTCCGTCTCCCATCAGGTTCATTCCATAAAGGAACAACCCGATTCCGGCAAGTAATGATAAAATAGTAGTTAAACCCATAATATCCTCAATCTGAAATGTATTTACATACATAATCATTATAACATAGGGACGGGATGAAAGGAAGGAAGGAAATTTGATTGACTGAAAAATAACCCTTGACTTTTGGAGTGAGAAATGGTAATATATCATCTGTTACGGCTTTCACGAGGAAACGCGTAACATCTGGGTGTAGCTCAGTTTGGTAGAGCGCTTGAATGGGGTTCAAGAGGCCGCAGGTTCAACTCCTGTCACCCAGACTGTACTTTGAAAATCGAACAGTATAACATCATCTAAAAGATGAGAATGGTTTAATAACCAGTCAATTCTTTACAAACGAAATTTTGGATGAACGAGACGAGAAGTCGGAGTTCGTCTGGACCAATCAAACATTAATCAAAGAGTTTGATCCTGGCTCAGGATG
>JAFZQZ010000004.1 GCA_017620135.1 Bacillota bacterium | reverse complement strand
TTCTTCTTGATTTAGTGTAATATTTAGCTGAGCCATTTGTTCTTCCTCCTCGGCAAATGTTGATTGTGGTGATTTACATTATACCTAAAGGTTGAACTTTTGGCTCATTTTATTTTTACACCATTATATGGGCGTGATCCTCAAAGGTCGGTCCATGCGTCTGAAAGAAAGGGTTTTTCACTTCTTGACGCATCACTTTTTTGCGTTGAAGAGATGTGTCTTTTGCACAAGAACGTTTGTCTTTTCTGACAGTTCATCTGCGTCTGGTTTTACTCTTTCTTTGTTTTGAGACGCACTTGAAAGCCTATCTTCCGGAGGATAGTCTTGTGCCGTGCGTCACAAAGTGACATTATATGCTTTTCAGACGCAGCGCCTAAAGTAATTCCGGATGAAAGTGAGAATTACCGGATTCCAGACGTTTTTCTTTTTGAGCCCTCAGTGAAGGTCTTTCCGGACCCTGTTGAATGCAGGTCCGTCGGCCAGGCATAAAGAAAAAAAGTCCCTCTATATATATTATCGGCACTTTTTAGAGAAATTTTAAAATTTTCCGCAAAAAAAAGTACCTGCCGGTGAAAAATTTTTCTTCGGCAGGCTTATTAAGATAGTCTTGTGTAGGTTATTCGATTCCGTAGCGGGCTTTTTCGCCGTCGGTCATTGTGGCTCCCTGGAGGAAAGCCTCGGCTTTCTCAAGCAGGTTGTCGAGCGTATAGCGCGGGAAGTACTGGAGGGTTTCTGTACCGCCGGAATAATAGGCTTTAATGAAGAGATCCTGCGTGCCCGAGTATCCGAGCGTATTTTTCATTGCTCCGACCATTTCCCACCCATCCAGATCGATGATATTGATGACGTCATCCATCTGCATGATCAGCATGTCATTCGTGAATGTCCACGACATTTGGGGCGTTGTGGTACCTTCGGAGTAATAGTTGAGAGCAAAGCTTCCAAGGAAACTGCCATCCGCTGCCAGGAAACGATCTGCCTTGTGGTCAGAATAGGCGACCAGCAGAGTATCCTGTTTTGTCTTGGGATCCGTATAGAACTTCATTCCCATGACTGTTCTGGTAGAATCTTCGATTCGATACAGCAGCTGCGCGTCATAGTTGAAAACGGCGACGGAACTGTTGTCTGAGAGGGCTAGACAGGGATCAGATGGCTCATACTTTTCTTTCTTCAGGGTGTCGATCTTTTTGCTGGCTTCCGGGAAAATATTCCCCTGATCGATGTAGCTTGCGTCCCCCACCCGGTACACGATCGACTGCATATCTTCCTGACCTTCTTTCGTACCGGACATGACCATGAAAAGGCCGTTTTCGTCCACAATGGTTTTCCCGGACTGTGCAAACTCTCTGGCGCTCATCACTTCGTGAGGTGCAAATGTGATTTCCGGAGTTTCAGGTAATCCGTTATCTGAAAGCTGGAAGACAGCCACGCCGAGGTCATTACGATCGTAAGAATAATCAAATGCATCACAGAACAGGAAGCCGCTTTGTATGCTTACGATCGTTTCCGATCCGCGGGGAATCATCTGTTTCACGACGACTTCCTGCTGGTCATTTTCAGCATCGGCCGCGGTATCCAGAATATAAAGCTTGCCGTCACCTGACCAGTCATCCACGTACAGATATCGCTCTCCTTCCCCAAAGCCAATCAATTTAGGTATAAAGTTTTCTTTCTGAAGTGTGAACTGTTTTACCACCGTTTTAGTCTCAAGATCACACAGGTCGATCAGAATCCTGTTTTCATCTTCAGCATCCATATAGAGGACGGCTATAAAGGATTCACCGACCAGCATGGAACACGTAGACGGATATGCTTTTGCATCTTCAGAATATTGGAAATCTTCGTCATAAAGATGGTCGAAGATCTGGAGCGTGTTATAGTCTGGCTGGACAACAAATCCTGCCAGGTCTGTTCTTGACGAATGGAAGCCGACGGCGTTTAAGATGTTTTTCTTAAAAGCGGTCGTGCAGGAATGTATGTCCCGATCGAACATGATACTGGAAATATAGCCATTTTCCAGAACTGCGAGGATCCCCGATTGATCGACCAGGGCCACTGCCATCACCATACTGTCGTCCGTCTCGGTTTCGAAGTAGACACTGCCGTCCCGGCGGTCAAAGGCATGGATCTCTCCAGCAAAAAGAACGGTGAACAATGAATGATCTTCTCCAAACACGTCTGTATAATCCATGACAAAGGTGCACTCATCGCTTTTCAGGTATGTCAGCCCTCGCCCAGTGAAGCCGCTGTTCCAGATCGTCTCTCCAGTCAGATAATCATAGCAGTCCACTCTGGCATTCAGGTCCTGCAGGATGACCATAAAGCCGTAAACATCATAGTCGCCGCCGCTCTGATCATCGGTTCCATATATGATGATATGGTCCTGATCGACCGCTTTTACGGAGGCTATTTCCACATAATCTCTATCCAGCGGAATCTTTTTTATCTCCCCGCTTTGCAGATCACACCGATAGAAAATCAGTATGCCGTCTTTCTTGTCCGCGAAGATCAGATATCGCCCGTCTTCGGTAAGGCACATCTCTTTATGCGGGCTGTCTACAGAGATGGTCTCACTTTGGAAAAGGATCTCGCCTGTGGGCAGGTCCGCCAGACAGACATTCAGCGAGAATTCCAGATCACTGTAGATGACATTCAGAATGTAAATACCTTGTTCGACCGGATAATACTTGGCCAAGCCTGGGGCTGACGAATCGCCGTTCACGCCATGGAATGTCCAGATGGTCTCACCTGTCGTGGAGTTCAGGACCATCAATCCATCATACGAGGCCACCGCGAGATAATGTCCTTTCAGATACCAGAACTGCTGGATATCCTGCCCTGTCTGCAGACGATAGCGTTCCTCGTACGTATCCAGATCCCAGGCGGCGATGTCTCCGGTCGAGTCATAGGCAAGAATGGCTCTGTCCTCTTTAGAGGTGAGATAATCCTTGATCGTGCCGCGCATGGTCATGTTCCAGACGGCGGCGTAATCCGTGGTATCGGTCGTTTGTGTCCCATACGCGTCGATGGCGCGCTGAAGCACATATTCGGCTTCCGGGACATAGGGCCAGTGGGGGCGCTCCTCCGATGGCAGCGCTGCCATGGCGAGCTGAACCGCCAGGATCCGGTTTTCGTTGTCCAGTGCGTCGGACGCTTCGTTCGCAAGGTAGACAGACTGGTTGATCTGGGCTTGCCGGAGGTTCTGCTGGATCTGGTGATTGCTCCAGAGAAGATACGCGATAAAGCCCGCTGCGAGAACGCCGATCACGCTTCCGATCGCTGTCAGGCGGCGCATTTTGTACTGTCGGGCTCGCATGACGAGCTCGTCGTAGGAACATCCGAGAAGCGCCGCGGCGAGGCGCGGGATTTCGGTTTTTCTGGCCTGTCGGATGCCTTCGCGGTAATCGCAGGAAAGTGGCTCGAAAACACGAATCTGCTCGGTCGGATTGCCATTCTCGTCTATGACCGTGGTGACTTCCTTGCGTAGGATCTCGGGGATCACATCGTTCGGCTCGCCATCCACCAGGACCGTCAGCACATGATTGCGGTCATGGGTTTCGAAGAATTTCGCGATCTCGCGCGGGACCCAGGTGGAGAGTTTCGTAGAGCTGGAACAGATGACGATCAGGAATTCCGCGTCCTCCAGGGCGTAGGCGATATCGTTGTTCAGGTCGCTCGTGATGGGAAGCTCTTCCTGGTCGCGGAAAATGCGCTCGATCTTGTTTCTGCCGGTCTTGACGCGGATTGCTTTCGGGACATGAAAATGCTCCAGCTGATGCTGGATGTCTTTGGCGACCGCGATATCAGCCGGGGCATGTTTATAAGAGATAAAAGCATTATAATGAAGGTCCATCGGATGGCTCCTTTGGTGGCTTTTTGATGGTTTCATTATACTAATCATCATGACGGAATGCAATTGGAAGTTTGCAGTAAGGCACGGCCCTCGTCCGGTTGATGCGGCCGCTATGCCGGCTTTATGCCAATTCTTCTCATACCGTTGCGAAGGGAAAAGGACTGTTGTACAATATGGTCATACTACAAAACAGGAGCAAAATCATGCCGAAATATTATACTTCACTGCAGAAAGCCACCCACTTCACCAACCTGTATTTGACGGATTCTCCGGAGATCAGCTATTTTGATCAGATGCTCCAATCCTTCCAGCAAAGAGACCAGCAAATCAGGGGGGATGAGGACAAATCCTTCGCCATTGGCGAGATCGTCAATAAACTGGAGTCCATCCGGGACGGTATCCGCAGCAATGCGCAGAGCCGCTTTTATAATGACAATAATACCGCCTACAAAGGAATCAACGAGGTCGCGGATAATATTCGCGACTTTGAGCAGATGTACAATGATTATCTCCAGAGCTATCCGGAGGAGCAGGATGATCCCAGCTTCGAGCAGTTCCGCGATCTCTGGTCCAGGCCTGCCGACCAGGGACAGGAAGTGCTGGATTCCCATGATCCGTCCAAGACGGCGACCCAGTGGATCGATGAGGCAAAGGCCGAGCTGAAGGACAATACCTATGAGCCGGACCGTTACCTCGCCCGCATTATCGCCGCGCGCCAGCTGGCAAACGCGCAGAGAGGCCGCCGCGCGAACATCGACAATACTCAGATCACCGAAGGTCAGCTGGAGAGCCGGACCCGGCAGCTTCTTGAGGATCGTACGTTCCGTGCCTTCCTGAAGGCGAACGCGCTTCCGAATTATCTAGTGGATCCCCTTGTACAGGAAGCCGCGGCAGATGACGCCATGATCCAGGAAGAAAATGCGAAAAACCGTTATATCAGTCTGCTGGATCAGGGACATGGCGGCGCTTTTGAAGACAAGCTGGATGAGTTCGTCAAACAACAGGCGGATCATCAGAATCTGGACCAGGCTCTGTACGGCCGTTATCAGGAACCGCTGTATTATGGCCGCGGGTGCACACAGAACATGCAGCCTGTCAGCGAAGGAACTCCCGCCGGCCAGAGAGAGTATACAGAAGACGATCTTGCGTTGCTGGTATTACGTACCAATACTTTAGAATATGAACTTGGCATTTCCCCGCGTGAAGACGGTCACTATGATAAGATGCCCGACGGTACGCCGCGCATTTTCACGATCCATGAAGATTCGACCGGGACAAAGCGGATGATGAGCCTGGAGGAAGCGGGCATCGAACGTAATTCGGTCGAGTTCTTTAAAGAAATCCAGAAAGGCAACATGTTTGTCTATCCCGCCGGCGATTCGCGTCCGGTGCAGCTTCAGCTGAACTCAAGGGCAGGTGATCTGATTCAGAACACCGAGCTGAAGTACTCGAAGCCTCTCAGCGCCGAACAGCTCTGCCCCTATCCGGAACCCGTCCGGCCGGGCTTCTTTACCAGACTGTTCTCTAAGATCAGCAGTGGTGCGAAAGCCAGAATGGATGCCTACAACGAGGCGAAAGCCAAACGCGACGAATTCCTCGCGGACGCGAAAAAGATCGAAAAAGATCGTCCCAAGACAGGTATTGATGAAAGACGAATGACCGGTGAAAAACGGATGCAGGAAGCCAAAGACAAAGCGCTGAAATCCGCTCAGGAAGCAGTAGATCATCTTTCTCTCGGAGATGTAAAATTCAAGTCGATCTATGGAGTCAATCCGCAGATGCGGGAAGACATGCTCACAACAAACATGTATGACGCTGATTCCTTTGCTGCCCTTCGTCCGGTTGATATCGATCTTTCCAATGTCAAGATCGGCGGACAGGAAGTCACGGAGGATGAGTTCTGTTCACTGGCCATGGGTATTTCCCGTCTTCCCGGCTACGCGGATAAGAATTTCCTTCACAATAATCCGCAGCTCGCAGGCACGATCGAGAACAACATCCAAAAAATGGGTTATTCCGCGGAAGATGCCAAAAAAATCCTTTGCGGAGCCGCCGCCACGAATCATTCGATCGACTTTTTCCTCTCCCATTCCCGCGCGAACCTGGATAAGACGTTTGAGCACGCAGTGCAGCCTGCCCGTGAGACGGCTGCGGATGTGCTGAAAAAATATCAGGCGGGTGATAAAGCGCCTCTTGCCAAACACCTTGCCGCCAGTATCAGCGATATCACAAGGGATGCTGCGATTCATTTAATGGATCCCGACAAGAGCGAGTATATGCGCTTTATGAACGCGGCCGGCAAGCTCGGGGAAATGCTGGAGCGTGATCCCCAGCTCAAGTCGATGGCGATGAAGGACTACGGTCTCAAGGAATCGGAGCTCAAAACGCTTAAAGGTATGGCAAAGATCAGCCAGCTCGACGAGGAAGCCAAAAAGGCAGCTGTCAAACTTGCCGAGGCGGACAAGAACGGCACCACGCTTGGAACCGAGGAGAAGACCGAATGCCTGAAAACGATCCTGAAGAGCCGCATCGCCAACGCGACGATCAATCATCAGAAGGACGAATACGAAAAGACGGATAACCGCTATATCAACGAGATCCTTCGGGCTCCACAGTTCATGTCCGGAGCGGAAGCCGGTATTTTCCAGCCCGGTGTCCAAAGTCTGCTGAAGAATGTTCCGGTCGCGATCGGTCAGATGAGCAGCGCGAAGACCGATGACACCCTTGGCCAGATCGCGGATACGATCATCGAGGACAACCAGCTGTTCCTGCAGCCAGAAGGCCAGTTGCTGAATACGCTGAAGAGCCGTGAGTATACTGCCAAACCTCTCGCTCTGAAAGGGGCTCAGGTGATGGAGCAGATCCAGAACGAAGCGGCACCGCAGATCCAAGAGAACGAAGCCCAGAATGATCTTGAAGAGATGCCGGTCAGGGATAATCAGCCGAAAGAAGAGCCCCAGGGACCGCAGTTCGGCTGAGTGGATGGACTAAGAATTGCAGAAATCGCGGTTTATTATCCCTTTTTGAGGGATAAAAAATGCAGATATAAAAAATAGTAGTCCCTATTGAAAACGGAACCATAACAATGTTTTGCTGTGGTTCCGTTTTCTATGTCTGAATTAAAAGATAAAACCGGCGAAGTAGATCGCGGCGGCAGAAGCGGCGGCCACGACCAGCAGACTCTGGCCAAAATACGACAGGATCAGCGCGACGCCGGCGCCGATGGCGGCTGCCACTACCGAATCGGTACAGAAGAAGATCGCTGGGAAGGTCATCGCGGCTAGGACGGTGTAGGGAATATAGTAAAGGAAAGAATTCAGAAACCGGCTTTTGATCTTCTGGCGGATCAGAATGAATGGGACCGCGCGGACAAGGTAGGTGACGCCGGCCATGACAAGAAGATAGAGGAAGAAATCAGAGATCTTCATGAGCGGCCCTCCCCTCTTCCAACGTCTGCAGTTGAGGCAGCGCCGGCGGCGTCAGCCACCGCGCTTGCCGCCGGACTGTCCGCCTCTTCCCTGATGGGGAACAGGGCAGCCGCGACGAGGGATGCGACAACCGCGCAGATGATCACTGCCATGCCGGAAGATATGGAAAGTTTCGCCAGCGCCGGTACGGCGCGTGGCAGAAAAGTGAATCCACAGCTTAAGATAACCGCCAGGATGATCGCGATCAGCACCGGGCGGTTTTTCTTCGCGACAGGAATGATGATGGCGATGAACATGGCGTAGAGCATGGAGCTCATCGCATTCATCAGATCCTGCGGAAGGATCGATCCCAGAAGTGCGCCGGTAAGAGTGCCTAAGGTCCAGCCGGCGACCGGCAGGATACGAAGGCCTCGCCAGTAACTGTAGGAGACATCGCCGGTCGAAGAAACACTAGCGGATGGATTTCCCGCGAATGAGCGT
The DNA here is from genome assembly GCA_017620135.1 of Bacillota bacterium. Taxonomy (GTDB): domain Bacteria; phylum Bacillota; class Clostridia; order Lachnospirales; family Bianqueaceae; genus RUG760. The sequence goes on along the minus strand of JAFZQZ010000004.1, from coordinate 19,417 downwards.
CTCCTGGCACTGGCTACACCGAAGATCTCGTCCGTGACACTATAGGGAAAGAGATAGCGTTTGATCCCACGTACGGAATCATCGACTTTCTGCGAAAGCGTGATGGACATCAGGCTGTATCGCAGGTTGATGACGAACTGCGAAATCGCCATTTCCAGGAGCGTTCCGCCGGCCGCCATGATCGTCAGGCCAGCAAACTGGCCCGCGGAGGTCAGGTTGAACAGCGAGATGATCGTCCCCTGCCACCAGGAAAGACCGGCTTCGGCGGCCAGGATGCCAAAGGCGAAGGATACCGGAAAGTATCCGAGCCCGATCGGCAGGCCGTCCCGGCATCCGTCCGAGAATTCTTTCATCTCTCTGGTGATATGCTTTCTTTCTTTTTGACTCATTGTATGGTCCGAAATTTCCTGTCAGTTTTTTATAGTTCGACACTCCCTGTCAGCTTGCCGCTGCGGCCGCCGGTGACGGTGAGCGCAAGTTTGGTTCCCGGCTTAGCCGCCAGGATGAAGCTGAATTTCTTTTCACAGGGATCCTTCTGGAACGTGCTGGCCCCCATACCACCGTTGTAGCCGCCGAGGCCGGAGAATCCTTCCAGCTGGCCGATCTCGGTCTTAGCTTTGCCTTCGATAAAGCGGATGGCAGGTGCGTCGACTGCAGCGGCCGCGGCCGCGGCGCCGGTTCCTTCCGCCGCGATCTCCAGCGTCAGTGGTTTCAGGCTCTTCATTTTCAGGGCTTCTCTGAAGACATAGGTCGCCAGATAGCCGGTGTTCATCACCTGCACTTCCAGCTTGAACAGGTCTTCCTCTTCCGAAGCGGCTCCGAGGCGCGTCACGTTGATTTTGCTGAAGCTGATCTGCGGCAGGGTGTGGATGTAGCGCAGCATGAAGCGCGTGTGCTTCTCGAGCTCCTGCACGAGGAATTTGATGGGCGGGTTCTGGATGACGGTTTTGTAGTCGATGCCGCCGATCTCGACTTCGCCGAGCTGCGGGTGGTCGAATTTCGTCCACGGGCGGATGGCGCGCTCGTGCTCCTCACCGGTCAGTTCGCGGTCGATCCATTCGATGTACTTGCGCGCGGCGTCTTCCTGTTCCTCCCAGGTCTCCTCTTCCTTCGGCGGGTATACGGGTTTGAGGCCGACACGCACGTCGAGGTCCCAGCACTCGATCGTGAATGCGGGCACGCCCAGGATAAAGTGGCAGAAATCGTCGAAGCCGCCGTAGGTCGCCTGCGAGCCGGCAGGCATGTACTCATCAAACACGTTTACGATGGGATAGCCGTTTTCCTCTTTAGCCATTTCGCCGAGCTGTTTGTAGATCTGGATATCGGCGCGCTCAGTCTCTTTGCGAGTCTTGAAGCCGGGCGTGTACAGGTTCTGACCGCCCATGGTGTGCATATCGAGCACCGCGCATACGTTGGGGTGCGCGAGCAGGAATTTCGTGTTGGCCAGGGTCTCGGGGTTCGAGAGCGGAATCTCGCCGGCGCCGCGCTGCTCGTGCTCGGGCTTCCAGCCGATGGGATAGTTGCGGTTGAAGTCGTTGCCGAACTTGCCCGGTGCCGAAATCACATTGACGCCGTCAAAATCCTTGATCAGACCTTCGGAGTAGATGTTGTAGAAGGTGCCGATGGTCTCGTCCGGACGGCGGCGGGTCATGACCCGGGGATCGCTTTCGGACTCTTTCCAGATACCGTAGGGAGAACGAACACGCATCTTTCGGACGACGCCGTCGTCGTCGAGGTCGGCCGGCTGGAGGCCTGGCATCTCTTCTTCGTAGGGGTACATCCGCGGAACGGAGCGCACATAGTCGGGCGTCGTAAGGTAATGCTCGGAGCCGTCGGGGCTGACACGTGGCAGGACGTAGATCGTGTATTTTCCCAGCATGTCCTTGATGTAGGGATCTTCCAGGTTCGAGAAGATGACGTCGAGCAGGTACATACAGGTCATGCAGCCGGTGACTTCACCGGCATGGATGTTGCCTTCCGTGAAGAACGCGGGTTTGTCTTCCGGCGCGCCGGCCGCGCGGTCGGTTACAGTGATGACATAGATCTCACGGCCTTCGGGTGTGGTGCCGATGCTCTCCATTCTGGCTAGATCGGGATGTTCCTCGGTATAGGCCTTGAGGATATCGACGATCTCCTGGTAGCGGTAGAAATGATCATAGACTTTTGTCACGTTCTCGGTGCGTTTCATGGGTGGTTCCTTTCTTTGCTGTCTAGATTGAGATCTGGAAATTAGGTCTGCTGCATGATGGTGGCTTTGTTTGTGCTTCTCGTCATATCATGACGATTCGGCTGTTGGTAATTTTACTTGCTTTTATGACTTATTTTATACATGCCATTTTCAATAGTGATAAAAAAGAACGAAAACAAGCTGGGTTTTATACATAGATGGGGATCAAGTTCGGCTCTGTGTATATATTTCTTCCATTTTTCAAGCTATTGTCACCACTATCAAGTTTGATAGTGGTTAAAAAACTGAAGATTTGATCAGTATTTATACAATTGACCGGTGAGGCTTTCGTCAGAGGCGGTCAATCCCGTCTGAATCGTCGATCGAGGCGCGGCTTGTTGTCTCAATACCTTAATAATCTCGCCAATGCAGATCTCCAGGCCGCGGGTGATCTCGGCAAGCGACAGGGACGGGGGAAGCGCACGGGAATCTTCGGACAGACTTCCGGCAGGTTTGGAGCCGGCGCCCGGCTGTGAGCCGCTCTCCTTGTCGCCGCGCTCGCGGCCGGCCAACTGCTCGGCGCTGAACGGCACATGGATAAAGCCGCCTAGAGCGCTGCCAGATCCGCCCTCCGCAGAGATATGATCGTCTCCGATGAGCTTTCCCGCGGCCAGATAGTCCATCAGTTCATAAAAGACATTGTTGCAGACATAAGCGCCGGCGGAAAGCGAAAGGTTAGCCGGAATGCCAGTCTTCCTCATGGCATCCACCATTGCTGTGACCGGCAGGGTACTGAAATAGCCGTCCGGTCCATCAGGTCGGATCAGTTCGTTCTCCGGCTCATTTCCGGCATTATCCGGGATAGCGGCATCATTAAAGTTGATGGCTATTTTTTCTGGTGTGATGCCGCTTCGGCCGCCGGCCTGGCCCACGCAGATGACGGCGGCCAGCTTTTCACACTGCTGGTCGCAGGGAAGCTCGCCGCCCTGTCCCGGGCAGGTATTCATAAGGATCGCTCGGCGGACGGCTTCAAATGCCTCCCCGAACACGACAGGGATCTCTGCTTTAATGATCTTTACGTCGTCCAGCCTTTCGGGAAGGGCTTTGACCGCTTCCCAGGCGGGATTGACGACGTCGCCGCCAAAGGGCTGAAAGCCGGTGATCAGTATTTTCATGGTATTCCTTTCAGTCAGATAGATGGGTCGCATATTTCATGTATTTCCCCGAGCGGAACCGTACGATGCACAGCACACCGCGGGCGATGAGGTCGATGTCCATGGCCAGCCAGACGGCTGCGAGGTCCATTTTCAGGCCGAAGATGAAGATCGGTGCGAGCACACAGCGAAGGCCGATCATGCAGAGCAGGCTGATGAACATCGGATAGCGTGTGTCGCCGGCTCCGCGCAGTGCGCCTGTCAGGACGATCGATACGCCGAACATCGGCTCGGCGAACGCGACCAGCCGCAGCATCCGGGCCGCGAGACTGATGACGGCCGGATCGGAGCTGAAGATCGAGCCCAGCGGGACGCTGAAAATGAACAGGATCGCGCCCATGAAGGTCGACATCGCGAGGCCTACCCAGCTGGCGAGTTTGCCGTAGTATTTCGCGCTGTCCGGATCCTTCGCGCCAAGGGACTGGCCGACCATCGTGGTGGCCGCGAACGAGACGCCGAAGGCGGGCATGTAGCTGATGCCTTCCGCCGTGACGGCCACATGGTTCGCCGCCAGCGCGACCGTACCGAGCCCGGAGACCATCTTGGTCATGAACACCTGCCCGCCCGACATCAGCACGCGCTCCGCAAGCACCGGAAGACCCAGGCGGACCGCACGGCCGATGACCGCTTTGTCCGGCCGGTAGCTTTCCTTCAGGCTGATGCGGTATGGGCTCTTGCGCCGGAAAATGATCAACAGGAGGATGATGCCGACCGTCGCCATTGAAATGGCCGATGCTACCGCGGCGCCGGTGACGCCCAGACCGAGACCCGGGACCGTCATGCCACCGAAGATCTCAAGTCGGCGGGTTGGGAAGATGAAAAGAAAGTTCAGGATCACGTTCATAAGGTTGGAACCGGTGTTGAGACGCATCGGCGTTTTCGTATCGCCCATGCAGCGAAGGATGGCCGAGAACGTCCCGTTGATACAGTTGAACGGGATGGCGAGCATATAGATGCGGATGTAGCTGCGCGCGTCGGCCAGGATCTCCGGCGCGGCGCCAAGCCATACCGGGAGCTGATGGGCGATAGCCTGGCAGATCGCCAGAACGGAAAAGCCGATGATAAGTGCCAGCAAAAGGGCCTGGCGGACGATCTTTTTGACCTGTGCTGTGTCACGGGCGCCGACCGAATAGGCGACCTGGACCGAGAAGCCCACGCCGGCGGCGGAAAGGATGCCGCCGATCAGCCAGGTCGACGACGCGGTGACCGCGATCGCGGCGGTGGCGTTCGCACCGAGCGAGCCTACCATCGCGGTATCGACATAATTCACCATCGTCATCAGGAACTGCTCGGCTATGGCCGGTAGCGCCAGCACCAGAAGCCTGGAAAGCCGGCTTCTGTCCATCGTACCATTCGTGCTCATGCTTTGTTCGCTTTCTTGTTTTATGATCTGTAATACATTTACCGACAGTGCTTTCTAGATCAGGACCAGCGCCTGTTCGCCCTGGGCGTGGTAGGCCTCTTCCACCGTCTTCGCCGGGAAGACAGCGCGCTCGCCGGAGGTCGGATCATTGAAAATATAGTGAGTGATCGTGGCGGGGGCACCTTCCGCGCCAGTATCTGCATCCGTCGACGCGGTCTCATAGCCGATCAGCAGTGTGCAGTGCATGGGACTCATCCAGTGGATGATACGAGAAGTGCTGCGTGGTGCCTGGTCCAGTGCTGACGGGTCGCTGCTTTCTGTCTTCACGGTCCGCCAGACCAGGCTTTCATGCGCCGGAACCATGCCGATCGTCGCCCAGAAAATAACGGGAATGTCTCGGTCTATATAGTCACGGCAAAGAGTTTCGATAGATGTATGGTATATATCGATAGGTTTGAGCCCTGAGCCCTTCTTTTCCAAACACTTTTCTATAGCCTTTTTCAGCGCCGGCGCGAAGCACCCCCATCCATGCGAGGTGTAAGGATCGCCGGGAAAGACCTCCCATGGGTCAGGGCCGACAAGTACCGGCACGGCCGGAGTGGACGTCTCGTCTTGCCCCGCGACAGTTCGGGAAGACGTCTCGTCCGATTGATCCGGCTGTGGTGCGGGCCCTTTCGGCAGATAATCATCAATGAATTCCTCCACTGTGACCTGAACACCTCTGTAGGCAAGCGCCATCACCGCCGACACGCTCTCGCAGCCGGTGGGGTACTTCTCGAGTTGGGAAATGAATGGGATCTTTTGGATGATATGGCTCATATTGCCTCCTTACCAGCGATGCCGGCATTCTTGATGGACTGGATTTCGTTGCACCCTCCCCTTCGGAAAATCCGAAATGTCCCTTGAAAAAGGTACTTTCCTTCCTTATAATAAGTGTTGTCGGAATCCTTATACCAGGAGGACACTTTCATGCAGATCACGAAAATCGTTATTACCGGCGGGCCGTGCGGCGGCAAGTCGACGGCTATGCGCTGGATCAAACATGTGTTTACAGAGGCGGGCTATACCGTCCTGTTTGTGCCCGAGACCGCTACCGAGCTGATCACCGGTGGTGTCGCGCCGTGGACCTGCGGCACGAATGCTGAATATCAGAAAGTCCAGATGCGGCTACAGATGGTGAAGGAAGATCTGTTCGATCAGGCAGCCAGGACTATGCCGAAGGATAAGATCCTGATCGTGTGCGACCGCGGTGAGTTCGACAACAAAGCCTATATGAATGAGGAAGAGTTTGCCGAAGTGCTGGCCTTTTTAGGCAGCACCGAGGAGGAGCTTTTGAAGCGTTATGACGCGGTCTTCCATCTAGTCACGGCGGCCAAGGATACGGCGCGCTTCTATACGTATGAAGGTAATCAGGCCAGGTATGAGACCGTGGATGAGGCCATCGTTATGGATGACAAGACCTATGAATGCTGGAAGGATCATCCCTATCACCGCGTGATCCGCGGCGAGGAGGACTTCGCCCTCAAGATGCGTCATCTCATGAACGAGATCGCTAAATATCTGCACATTACCATAGAGGCCTATCCCGACGAGATTCCCGACGAATAAGGAAGAACACCGAGACATACAGGATCACAACAAAGATCACAAAGATCACAGTCGAGAGCCAGGAGTTGGTGAGCGCGCAGACATCGTAAAATCCGTGCAGCAGGACCGATGAGGCCACGCCGGCGATCTGCAGCAGTTCGCTCTCCGTGTGCAGGCCTTTGTTCTTCGCGAGCCTTGCGCGGCCGTAGAAAAAGCCCATCAGGACCGCGAAGGAAAGATGGCCGGGGATCGAAAGCACCGCACGCAGCGGCGCGACCGACAGCCCGTATCCGACCACATATAACAGATTCTCAAATGCCGCGAAGCCCAGGGAGATCGTGACCGCGTACATGATCCCGTCAAAACGAAAGTTAAAATTCGGATTGCGCCAGGTAACTGCCTTCATCAGGAAGTACTTGGCGCATTCTTCTGCCAGCGCGACCACGAGAAAAGCGAACACGATGACATAGTATGGTGAATCTTCCGAGACGGAGCCCGAGATCAGATAGGTGCCGAGCTTCTCCAGGACGATCGCGACAAGCGCCGCCAGGATCCCAAAGAGCAGCAGTTTGGTCAGGAGCGGCCAGGGCTCCTTCTCGTAGCGGTCCTGTTTATAGACAAACCAGAATAAAAGGACGGCCGGCAGGACGGCCGCGCCTACATAGACCGCGATAACAGACTGAAGCAAAATCATTTTTGAACCATCCTATATTTGAAAGAAAGCATCCGGTGCAGGTAGAGTTTGCACCGGATGTTGTTGATTACGGATGAGACTGTACGATCGTCTCCCGATCAGCCGCCGAAGATCAGCCAGGTCACACCCAGGATGATCAGAACCGCGACCAGGCTCGGAAGGCCGATCGTCAGAAATCCGGAGAGTACCAGCGCTGTCATATCATTCTTTTCCAATGGCAGCTCATCGTTCTCGTCCATCATTTCCTTTTTCAGTTTTTCAGATTCTCGCATATTTTCTCTGTTTTCGGTTATTTGACCGTGTTTTTCGTCGTTTTCACGTCGAACAGGAAGTTTTTGTTCTCATCCAGCTTACGCTCCGGATAATGGCAGGCACAGAAATGATTCGGCTCGATCTCCACAAGCGGAGGCGCCACACGACGGCATTTATCTGTCGCCATATAGCAGCGTGTGCAGAACTTGCAGCCTGCCGGCGGGTTGACCGGACTGGGAATGTTGCCTTCCAGAATGATGCGTTCCTTGTCGGCGGAATCGGCTTCCGTCGTGGGGATCGAAGACAGCAGCGCGACCGTATACGGATGACGCGGGTCTTCGAACATCGTTCTCTTATCGGCAAGCTCGACGATATTGCCAAGATACATAACGGCGATTCTGTCAGAGATAAACTTAACGACCGACAGGTCATGCGAGATGAACATGTAAGTCAGATGCTGCTGCTCTTTCAGTTCCTGCAGCAGGTTGATGATCTGAGACTGGATCGAAACGTCCAGAGCGGATACACATTCATCACAAACGACGAACTTGGGCTGGACCGCGAGCGCACGAGCAATACAGATACGCTGACGCTGTCCGCCGGAGAACTGATGCGGATAACGGTGCAGCATGTATTCCTGAAGGCCGCACTTTTCCATCGTATCTACGATGTATTCACGCATTTTAGCGGAACCGTGGCGGAAGAAGTGATGGGTCGTCAGGCCTTCTTCGATGATCTGACCAACCGTGAATCGGGGATTCAGAGATGAATACGGATCCTGGAAGATGATCTGCAGGTCTTTGCGAAGACCACGCATTTCCTTATAGCTCAGACGGGCCAGGTCGATGCCGTTGTCACGCATCTCTTCGTATTTCTGAAACTCAGGATCAAGAGAGTATTTCGCACGAACATTGTCGAGCTTTCTCTGCGCGTCGTTGACTACGACTTCCTGCGCTTTCAGTTCTTCCTTCGCCTTCTTCAGCTTTTCTTCTGCCCGCTCTAGACTCGCTTTCAGAGAAGCTTTCTTGTTCTCTTCCGCATTCTTCAGCTCATATTCATAGTGTTCATACGCTACCTGGGCAGCCTGGACCTTCTGGCTCAGCTTATACCGTTTCTGGTTCACGGAGAAGAAGTCCATCAGACACTTCTTGCCTTCCGCGTCATCCTTGACGAAGAATCCGCCGAGGATCTTGACGATGTTGCTGAGAGCGGTCTGCTCTTCACACTGAGCGATATTGCAGCTCTGCAGAAGATAGAAATCCGCTCCGTCCTCACCGCCGGCTTCTTCGACTTTCTTCTCAAGTTCTCTGGCTTTGGCAACAGCCTTTTCGTATTTCCTCTTGTATTTTCCTTCGTGGCGGATCGTATCGCTCACATAGGCCGGGTTCAGTTCATCGATCGTGGTGCCGTAATACAGCGTGCAGCCCGCCGTCTGCGGGTACAGCTGAAGCAGCACACGGCCGAGAGTCGACTTTCCGCAGCCGGACTCACCTACGATACCGAGAGTTTCGCCTTCATAAATGTCGATCGTGATGTCTTCATTCGCCCGGACATAAAGCTGGTTCCTCTGGAAGATCGACGTTTTGGCGACCGGAAAATACTTCTTTAAATTAGTTATTGACAGTAATTTCTTTGTGCTTGGCACTGTTTCGATCCTCCTTATTGGGATAGAAGCACCGGATCGACTGCTTTTCGCTGACCGGCAGCAGTTCAGGTTCTTCTTCAAGACATCTCTGGGTACAATATTTACAGCGAGGCGCGAACTTGCAGCCCTTCGGCAGTGCCAGCGGATGCGGCACTACACCGGGGATCGGCTCCAGTCGGTCGGAGTCATTCTCCAGCCGCGGAATGGACAGCATCAGACCTTCCGTATAGGGGTGAGATTCCGTGCATTCCTGGAAAATAACGTCCGCAGGAGCCTGTTCAACGACCTGTCCGCAGTACATGACCGCGACATCATCTGCCATTTCGTTGATGACACCCAGGTCATGGGTAATAAAGATAATGGCGGTTCCGGTCTCTTCCTTCAGTTCATTCATCAACTTGAGGATCTGTGCCTGAATGGTTACGTCCAGAGCGGTCGTAGGCTCATCGGCGATCAGGATCTTCGGTTTGCAGGCAAGCGCCATGGCGATCATAACACGCTGGCGCATACCGCCGGAAAGCTGATGCGGATACTGTTTGATCACGACTTCGGGATTCGGGATCTGAACGTCGTACAGCATCTTCAGGGCTTCCTCATGGGCCTGCTGCTTGTTCATGCCCTGATGGATCATAAACGGTTCTGAAAGCTGTCTGTCTACGGAAAAGACAGGGTTCAGACTGGTCATGGGTTCCTGGAAAATAACGGAAACATCGTTTCCACGAACCTCATACATCTGTTTCAATGTGTATTTGGTCAGATCTTTGCCTTCCAGCAGGATCTCTCCGCTTTCGATATATCCGTTTCCGTCGAGAAGCTGAAGAATACTCATGGCTGAAACCGATTTGCCTGAACCGGACTCACCGACGATTCCGATCGTCTTCCCTGCTTCCAGTGAATAGGAAACACCGTTGACAGCTTTTACGATACCTTTTTTAGTGGTAAAGAAGGTATGAAGATCTTTCACTTCCAGTAATGGCATTATTCTTCCCCTCCTTATTTATCGTTTGAAGACTTGGGATCCATGACATCTCGAAGCGTATCACCAATGGTATTGATACACACCGTCGTCGTGATCAGGATGATCGAGGTAAACAGCCACTGCCACCAGAAGTTGATCGCCGCTGTCGCGTTGGACGCACGGGAGAGCATGTTGCCCCAGGACGGCTGCGGATACATAACACCGAAGCCCAGGAAGGACAGCGATGTTTCTGTCTGCATGGAAGCCGCGAAGCTTAAGGTGATATTGACCAGGATGACCGAAATGATGTTCGGCAGGATGTGTTTGAACGCGATCCTGCTGGACTTAACGCCCATCGCCTGCGCTGCCGTGACATATTCGCTTTCACGGGCGACCAGCACCTGCGCACGTGTGATATGAGTGAACCCGGGCCATCCTAAAAGTCCCAGGAACACCATGATCAGATAGAGTCGCTGCGTCGGTGTGATGGACACCTGCGCAAGCAGGGAGCTTAAGATCATCATGAAGGGGTACAGCGGGATCGAGCTGAATACTTCAGCGACACGCATGACCAGGATATCCACCCAGCCGCCCGCGAAGCCCGCGAGCAGACCCATGGAAACACCAATGATGATCTCAATGATAACGGCGACCGCACCGGCTGTCATGGTGATCTTACCGCCGGCGATGACACGTTCCGCGATATTCGCGCCGCTTTCATCGGTTCCGAACAGATACCCTTTCAGGCCCCATTTATCAAGAAGTTTGCCGTTTTCATCCACAACATAGCTCTGGAACGCACCGGCAAAGATCTTCGCGCCGCCGCTGACATCCGGCGCCTCGGCCTGATGATAATGGTCTCCGCCGAAGGAATATACATGACCAAGGTTGGATAAACCGGTGTAATGGTAGGCGCCTGCCTCGATATCGACAAAATACTCGCCTTCCGCAAGTTTCGGAATATCGATAACGTCACTTAAGAAGTCACCGGTCAAAGCGACCGAACCGTCATCCAGCAGAAGACAGATATTCTTTGTCGTGGAGCGGATCTCCAGGATCTTGCGGCCTTTCAGGAAGTCTTTCATCTTCTGGCCTTTGTCCGCAAGCGACGTGTAGACCACATCGTATATTCCACGGGTTCCGGTATAAACACTGCTCTGCCGGCTGTCCAGGCCGACGACATAGTTTAAGGTAAAGTCGACATCGACAATATTCTCTTTGCCGATGAACTTATCCATGTTCGAATATGCCTGCTTATTACCCCAGATATAGAGCGTTCCGTCATCCATCAGGATCGCGGATGCCTGGTAACCGCAGGTCACCTTCTTGATATGCGCGACATCCAGTTCGCCGTTCAAAACAGCGTCCGGAACCGGCTCAAGGTTCGGGTTGTTCAGGATCGTATCCGTAACAGCATACTGTCCGAACCGGTTGCTGCCCCAGCCATAGAACTTACCATCTTCGCCGATCGCGATGATGTGATCCTGGCCGGCAGCCACAAAAGCGATCTTCGCTTCTTTGACTTCTTCCGGAATATCCTTGATATTCAGACCTGACGCACCGATCTGGCCGACGCCCCAGACGAAGACTTCGCCGTCATTGGAAAGACCTACGGAGAAGCTGCCGTAGCTGTCGATCATTTTGATGTTGTTCTTCAGTTTGTTCGGAACACGCATCAGTGAAAGCGTAGGCGGAACGTCTTTCTGGGTCGTTTCCGTATAGGCGTCGTAATATTTCGTCATGAAATTAGGCGCGATGAAAACGATCGCGAACATGGTCAGCACGACGAAAACTGAAAAGACAGCAAATTTCCGTTCAATAAATCGGTTGAAAACCTGACGGCCGGGGCTGACGATGAGTTCGGAATCATCCGGCTCTTCGTTTTTGACGGAGGCAGCTTCCAATCCCGCCATATTGTTAACGCCGAACCATTTTTCTTCGAATTTCAGTCCGAAGAAGAAGCGCACGAACCAGCGGGCAAGCGTCCGGAAAATGTTTTCTTTTTTCTTTTCCACTTTTTGCCTCCTTACTTGCTGATACGAACTCGCGGGTCGACCAGGCCGTAGCAAAGGTCGATCACGAGGTTGGCGAACAGTCCCAGGAAGGTATAGATAACTTCCAGGAACATGATCATATCGTAGTCAGCGGTTCTTGTTGCGCTGAGCAGCAACAGTCCCATTCCCTTAAAGCCGAACATGGTTTCAAGGATCATGGCGCCGGAGATCGTACCAAAGAAACCTCCGACGATGATGGAAACCATCGGGATCATCGCGTTACGCCACGCGTGGCTGTAAATAACGGTCTTTTCTGTCAGACCTTTGGCACGTGCCGTTCTGATACAGTCCAGATTCAGGGCGTCGATCATGGAAGCACGTGTGATACGCGTGATAGAAGCAAGTGATCCGAACACCAGACAGATCGTAGGAAGAGTTACGTGATGCAGAACATCCAGAAAGTTCTTCCACCCGGTAAAATTGCTTCCCGGCGTCTTCATGCCTGAGACAGGGAACAGATGCAGGATCGAACAGAAGATCACGATGAAAATAATATAAATGATAAAGCTCGGTGTCGAGAAGCCGATCAGCGTGAAGAACTGCGTAAAGCGGTCAAATTTGGTTCCTTTCTTCACGGCGCACTTGATTCCCAGCGGGATCGTAACCGAAAGTACGGCGATCTCCGTAATGATTCCGATCAGGAAGGAGTTTCTCATGTGCGACGGTACGACTTCAACAACCGGCTTGTTATAGTCATAGGAAAAGCCGAAATTCCCCTGGAAGATACCGTTGTAACTGCCGTCATAGAACGGATAGGCTCCGAGCCATCTAAGGTATAGGATCAACTTATTATCCGTATCGGTACCATACATACGCCGGTACTTCAGATAGAGTTCATCAAACTTTGTTTTCTTCTCTTCTTCCGTAAGTTTCTTCATTGTCTGGATCTCTGTGCGGGCATCAGTGTAAGCACGGTTGGCCGGCATCAGCTGATACAGCATGAACAGCAGGAAGGTGAGCAGGAAGAAAACGAAAATCATGTATACAAGCCTTTTCGCAATATATCTTCCCATAAGGAATCTCCTTTGTATAGGTCTTAATAAGTCTTATCGAAAATTAAAGAAACACACCCGACGGCAGTGCCGCCGGGTGTTTCTTTCTTAAGAGCCATAGCTCTTTGTGGGCTTTGAGATTGATTAGTCGTTCAGCATAACGATGTCGGCGTAGTCTCTGATATAGTAAGCGGAATAATCGTCGTACATAGCCGGGTCGATCGTCATATTGAAGGAGTAGTCATAAATCGCAGAGCCAAAGCCGGTCGCGAAGTTGAATGCACAGTACATCGGAGAACCTGCATAGAATCCGTAAACAGCCATCTGATACAGTTCATCAAGCATCGGAGCGAAGTCACCAAGCTGGTTGTAAACAGCGAAGCCAGCCTTGGCAATGTTTTCGTTCTCTCTGAAGCCGGTCTGAAGCAGATCGGTGAATGTGTTCTCGGTGGTACCAAACCAGTTGATAACCAGAGGCATCAGGTAAACGCCATTGACTTCAACGGTCTTGTAGGTGCCGTCCATGGACTGGTAGTTCTTGTCGTTCTCGTTGATCAGTTCAGCGGGGATCGCTTTGTAACGAACGCCGGTGCCCTCGTAAGGAGTACCATCAGCATTCCAGACCCATCCGTCAGCTTCCAGAACTTCGATCGCAGCGTCAGCGGAGGTAGCATAGCTGTCAAGCAGCATGCCCTGCTCCATAGCAGCCTTGTACATCCAGGAACCGGTGTAGTAAGGTCCGTCAACAACACCGCCGTAACCGCCGGTGAAGTCTTTCGCGAACTGAGCACGATCCATGCAAAGCGCGATCGCCTGACGAACAGACGCGAACTGAGCGGGACCATAGTCAGCACGGAAACCAAGCTTACCATAACCAGCACGGCTGTAGTGGGTGTAAACATAAGCGCCGTTGGAGCTGTCAGCAAGTTTCAGAGCGTCATCAGTAGCAGCGCCACCGGTGATAGCAGCAATAACATCAACGCCGCCAGCCTTCAGATCTTCAAGCTGAGTGGAGTCAACAGTTCTCTTGTAGACGATCGTCTCAATAGAGGGTTTGGTTCCTTCGTAGTTGCCCTTGAAGTAGGGGTTCAGCTTCAGGACTGCAGAGGAATCGGAGTTGTCGAAGGACTCGACATAGTACGCACCTGACCAGGGGTAGGAAGCGTAGTTCTCAGCGGAGGTATCCATGCAGAGAGTTCTGATCTTCTCAGCCTGGATGTACTTGCCCTCACCGTCTTTGGCATAGAAGCCGTCGGTGATGTAGCAGCCATTGCCATCGTCCAGGATGTCGTTGTCATCGCCGATGTAAGCTGCCATGGGCTGCGGAGAATAGCTGGCGTAGGTAATGTCATAGAAGTAGGGCAGGAATGCCGCGCTGATGGTGATCGCGAAGGTGTAATCATCGATCAGACGAACGCCGGCAAGTTCCTTGGTTCCTTCTTCAGAATCGGGACCGGTGTACAGCTGGTAAGCATTCTGCCATCCAACGATGGTACGTCCGGAGGATTCACGAGAAGCAGCCTCGGTGTAAACAGGAGACAGACTCGCAACAGTGGGAGCGACATAATCCTTAGCGGTGATGGGGCTTCCATCGGAGAATTTCATATCATCATAAATGGTGATAGTGAAGGTCTTGTTGCCTTCTGCGTCAACTTCTTCCTTATGCTCTTTAACAACAGTAGGATTCCAGATGTAGCCGCCTTCTTTGGTGTTGACGACAGTAGCAAGACCGGTGGTCAGGCTGCCGACATCACTATCAGAAGCAGCGGGAGAGCTCTTACCAAAGGAAGGCTCACGGAACTGTCCGGAAAGCTCAGTAGAGCTGCCAAGGATGATGGAATTGTCTTCTTTCTCAGAAGTCCAGTCGATCAAAGCTCTGGAAGGATTCCAGAAGGGGTTGGTCGGATGCTCTTCAACGCCTTTGATCTGCGCATTGTACAGATCATAGTATTCGTTGGAGTACAGCGGAACTTCGGGAAGCAGATAGTTCCAACGGGTGATGTACAGTCTCCACCATGCCGCATAGGTGTCATCCGCAGTGGGATAAGTAGCGGTGGGTTCGTTGTTGTAAACCATCGCCATGGTCAGGAAGTCAAGACCAAGCTCGTATTCCTGTCCGTCAACGGTGATATACGCAAAACCGGTGGATTCATCTTCCGTGACATCATCAAGAGTAATATTGATACCCTTGACATACTTTACATAGTTGTAAAGATCAATGTAGTCACCGGATTCGATATCATATGCACCAGTGTCATCCATCGGCGCATATGTCAGGTTGCTCAGCTGCATGGCATTGAATTCGTTAGACCATACGATGTCATCAGCAGAGACAAGCGTTGCCGCGGGTTCGGTTTCTGTGGGCTCGGTGGATTCAGCCTGAGACTCTTCAGCTTTGGATTCTTCCGTAGCCTGAGACTCTTCAGCCTGAGAAGTGGGCTCAGTAGGCTCTTCAGCCTGCTTTGTGCAGGCAGCCAGAGAGCAAACCATAGCAAGCGCCAGAACCAGAGCAAGCAGCTTTTTGACGTTCTTCATTGTTTTCTCTCCTCTTCTAGGATATTTATGTCATACGGACACTGCAACCAAACAGCGCCTATAAAACATCAAATGGATCAGATCCTGACTTTTCCATTCTCCTGCGCGAATGCCTTGTTCGGAAGTTCCGCGAGCTCCAGACTCTGGAGGACCCATAGGATCCCGCCGCAGCACGCGATGATCAGGATCGCGAATACCAGGAAAAGCCAGTCTTCTTTGAGGAAAAGCCAATCATTTCGAACGGCTCTTAATATAAAGGAAGCAATCGTCCCTACACCCGCGAAAGCGATGATCGCGACGGATGACCTTTGCATGCGGATCATCCCGTGCATATACTCATCCCGCCGCATAGGCTTTCTTCTGTAGGGAAGAGAGATCGCTCCCATCAGAAGATAGAACATGGGAAAAAGGAGTACCATGAAAGGAACCATCACCACATATTCACCGCCGAAGGCGTGCTGCATCAGCAGGACCTTGAAGGCGAAGACCGTGGCAAGGATCGAAAGTACGGCGGAAGACACCAGCTTGATCAATGTTCCTCTTCCGGTATCCCTGAAAACATTCCAGGTCCCGATATAGGTGATCTTTTTCCGGGTCTTCCCTTTTTCGTCTATGACATCTTCTGTCTGGAAGTCATTCACATAGCGGAGTGTATCAAAAAAGCCCTTCTTTTCGATGGGCGTCTGGTTCTTCTGAGCCATATTTCCTCCTGCTTTTTGTGAAATGACTAAAAAATTATAACACAACGCATTTTATTTGACAAGCGTTTTATTTCAAGAAAAATTTCATCAATCAATAGAAATATCCCCTGAATCAGATGGCAATCATATATAAAATGCATAAAAGAAAATGGAGTTGCCCTTGCCTCGGGGCTATGCTTTTTTTCTCTCTAAAGGATATGCAAAGATCATATTTTGTGGTATAGTCTATAATATGTTCTATTTAATTACAAAATGTAGTGTTTCTGCCATCTGGCGGGCTTTTCCCTGTCACTTTTGATGATCCCTTTTTTTCTTAAGGAGGTTTCCATGTCCGCTAAACCTGCTTCCGCCCCCAAGCTCGCTGTCCGTGAGCGTGTGGGCTATGCCTTCGGCGATTTCGCCAGCTGTCTGATCTGGCAGTCGATCTCGCTGTATTTCCTTTTCTACTGCACAAACGTCGCCGGGATCGAGACCGCCGCGGCCGTTTCGATCGTTTCGATCTCCAAGATCCTGGACGGAGTCTCCGATATCTTTATGGGCTTTCTGATCGACCGGACGAAATCGCGCTTCGGCAAGGTCCGTCCGTATCTGCTGACCATGGCGCTGCCGCTCGCGCTTTCGGCGATCTTTCTGTTTTCGGCGCCTGGCGCCTTCTCTGTCCATGCGAAGTTTATCTGGATGTTCGTCTGGTACAACATGGTCACGACGATCTTCTACACGGCCTTCAACGTGCCCTATTCCAGCATGCATCTGTTCCTGACGGAAGATTCCTCGGAGCGCCAGTCGCTCTCGATCCTCCGCCTGATCTTCGCCTTCGGCTCTCAGGTACTGGTCAACGCTTCCATGCTCTATCTGGTCCGCCTTTTCGGCGCCGGAGACGTGGAATCCCAGGCCGGCTGGACCAAAGCGATGATCGTGATCGGCTCCGCCGCGTTCATCCTTGGCCTCGTGACCTTCGCGAACACGAAGGAACGCGTCACCGGAAATGCGAAGGACCGCAGCGTGTCCATCAAGGATTCGCTGGTTTCCATCGTAAAGAACAAGTATCTGCTGATCCTGCTCGGCGCTTCGCTGCTCTCTTACGTGCTGAACGGCCTTGTATCTGGTTCCAGCGTGTACTACGCGCAGTATATCCTGAAGAACGTCAACGCGACCGGCCTGATCACCAACGCGTCGACCGCGGCGCAGGTATTGTCGCTGATCTTCATTTCGCCGATCCTGGTCAAGAAACTACCCAAGCATGTGATCTATCAGATGGGCACCGTGATCCTCACGCTGGCCTTTCTTTCGATCCTCATCAAGCCGACGAGTCTGCCGCTCATTCTGGCCGTCAACGCGATCAAGGGCCTGGCGTTCGGTATGACCGGTCCGCTGGTCTACGGTATGTGCGCCGACGCGATCGACTATGGCGAGTGGAAGACGGGCATCTCCTCCGCCGGCCTCGGCGCGGCCATGCTGCAGTGCATGGGTAAGTTTGGCATCGCGCTGGGCACGGCTGTGCTTGGCTGGATCCTCTCTGCGGGTGGCTTCGACGCCTCCCAGGCCGTCCAGTCCGCCTCCGGCAGTGCCTCGATCGTCGCGGTATACACCTATGTGCCCGCGATCTTCCAGGCGGTCGTCTTTTTAGTCATGTTCGCCTATACCCTGGACAAGATCTACCCGAAGATCAAAGAAGAACTCCGCTCCAGACACAAAGTTCCCGAAGAAGAAGCATAGCATTCATTTGACTTTGCTTTATAAAACAGCGAATCCCGGAATCGTAAAGCAATTCGTGCTTTAGGATTTCGGGATTTCTTATATTCAACCGGACGCTTACAGGTACTCCTCCAGGAAGTCCATGACGTCCTGCCGCATGACTTCGGTCTCCTGATGGGCGACCGGGTACCGCAGCACGCGGAAATGGTCCTCCGCGCCAAAAGTGTCGTAATAGGCAGTGACTTCCCGCTCGATCTTCATCACGCCGGGAGTCGGTGTCAGCGGATCGTAGAAACCGACGGTGCCGAGATGCGGACGCGGCGCGATCAGGCAATTGATATCGGAAGTCGTGAATTCGCGCCGCAGGCCGGGCACGAAGTAATACAGGCCGTGAAGGTCAAAACCGTTATTCGCCGCAAGCGCGTCGTAGTCGGTCAGACAGCAGATGTCCACGCAGACCTTGATCTTCGGCTCCAGTGCCGCCAGCCACCAGCTGAGAGTCGAGCCCATGGACATACCCAGCGAGGCGATACGCGATGCGTCGACCTCCGGACGGGAAGCCAGATAGTCGAAGGCTTTCAGGCCGTCATAGACCATATGTCCCCAGAGCACTTCGCCCTGCCACAGCATATCTTTGAAGACTTCCGACTCGGTAATGGACGTGTGGGTCGAAGTGATCTCCGGATGGAAATCTTTCCGGCGCTCACCAAAACACCAGAAGTCAAAGCTCAGCACGGCATAGCCGGCCCGCGTGAGATCCTCCACATAGGGCACTTTGTACATGTAGCTGATGCCTTTGATCAGTTCGTCCTTGCCAAGTTCATAGCCACCGTGGGAATGGCAGAAAACGACCGCCGGAAGCCCGGTGGACGGCACAGCGCTGCCGGTGGCGCCCGCCGCTGCGTCAGAGCCGGCCGGCACAGCGGCTTTCTTTGGCTTCGCGAAATATGCCGGGATCTTCTCGGAAAAGAGCGACCGGGAGCCTTCGTCACTGACGGTCAGGAGCAGCTTTTCCAGTATATATCCTTCTCTCTCTTCGATCCACAGCGTCTCGGCGCTGATCTGTGCGTCCCGTGCGGGAAGCGGTCCCAGCAGTTCATACAGTCTTTCTCTTTTTTCTATATCCGTCATTTTTCCTTCCTCGTTTCCGCATCGTTCTATCCCATATAATAGAAGAAATTCCAGGCAAAAGTCAAACTCTATTATGCCGGTTTTATGTCGATTTTTATATATCCTTGCATCCTGCCTGCTTTTCTGTATAATCAGATACATGAAATCATTCCGAAAAGAGGTTCCTATACCATGCCTATGCCAAAGAATTTTACCCCTGAACAGATCATTGCCCATCTGTCCGCCCAGACCAGCCCGAACGCTGCGGGCGGTTATCAGGGCCAGGCCGAGCAGCTCAATCAGTTCGTCCGTTTTCTTGATCAGTACGCACAGCAGCTCGGCGCCGATTCACCGGAACTGGGCGCTGTGGAACAGCTCCGGAAGGCCGGATCTGACGTCCTGCTGAATCTCCACTCCCTCTCCCGTGCCAACGACTATATGAATACCGCT
>JAFZQZ010000015.1 GCA_017620135.1 Bacillota bacterium | reverse complement strand
GGATCCTCGACATGGACGGGACGGTCTATCTGGGCAGCTCCGTCTTTCCCGAGACACTGCCTTTCCTTTCCCGCATCAAACAGACGGGAGCGGAGTATCTCTTCTTTACCAACAACGCTTCCCGCTCCAAAGAGACTTATGTGAAGCGCCTGGCCGCCCTGGGGATCCCGGCGAGTGAATCCCAGATCCTGACGTCCGGCGAGACGATGCTGGCCTTTTTGAAGAAGGAAAGGCCGGGAAAGATGGTCTATCTGGTGGGGACCCCGGATCTGGAAAAGAAATTCCGTGAAGCGGGCATCTCACTGTACAATGACTGGCTGGTAAATAACGGCTACGGATCGGCAGGCACAGCCGCCGCGGAAGCGATCCCGACAGCCGGCAAAAAGGCAAAGCCGCTGCCCTCCGCCGAGGAAGAAGTGTCCCTTTGTCCCATCGTCGTGGCCAGCTTTGATACGACGCTGACCTATGAGAAGCTGAATATCGCCTGCCGCCTGATCCGGCGCGGCGCGGAGTTCTTCAGCACCCATCCGGATTTCAATTGTCCGGTGACAAAGGAAGAGGGCGACTTCGTTCCGGACTCCGGAGCGATCTGCGCGCTGATCACCGCGTCGACCGGCGTCAGGCCGCGCTATTTCGGCAAGCCCTACGAAGACGTCGTCCGGATGATCGAAGCGCATATAGGTCTTGACCGGAGCGACATGGTGGTTGTAGGGGACAGGCTCTATACGGATATCGCGGTCGGTGTGAACAACGGGATGGACGCGGTTCTGGTCCTGTCCGGGGAGTCCACGATGGAGGATGTGGCCGCCTCCGAGGTCGAACCGACCTATATCGTAGAAAATATCGGAAAACTTTTGTAAAATCCCCTTGCGTCAGGTATTGCTTGTGACGTAGCGTCATACGTTATATTGGGCGTGTAAGGAGGTAAGAGCTATGTCAGATAAGGCGGAAAAAGAGATGGAAATGTTCTCTACCGGAGAGATCGCGAAGATGTGTTCGGTCAGTGTCCGCACGGTCCAGTATTATGACCAGCGCGGGATCCTGGAGCCTAGTGAGCTTACGGAAGGCGGCCGCCGGATGTATACTCGGGAGGACGTCAGAAAACTTCAGCTGCTGACCTATCTTCGTTCCCTGGGCATGTCGATCGACAATATCGCGCGTATCCAAAAGGAAGAAAACGCGACGAAAGTCATCGAGACCGTCCTGGAGGAACAGATCCGTACCCTGGAAGAGGAGACGGCCGAAAGAAAGCAGCAGCTTGAGCAGGCAAAAGAGTTCCTGAGCGAGATCCGATCCGCCAAAACAGTAACAGAAAACACGATGCAAGACATAGCCAGTCAAATGAAAAACAAAGAACTGCATAAGAAAATGATCAGAACGATGATCATAACAGGCGTGATCATGGGAATGATCGAATACGGGACCCTGATCTACGCACTCGTATCAAAGATCTGGTGGCCGTTCGCCGCGGGAATGGTGATTGTCGTGATTTTGTCCGTGATCATGTTCCGGTACTACTGTAAAAATGCCGCGTTCATCTGCCCGGAATGCCATGAAGTATTCCGTGGAAAGAAGAAAGAGATCCTGTGGGCGGCGCACACGATGAAGACCAGGAAACTGACCTGCCCGCACTGCGGGAAGAAGAGTTTCTGCATTGAGACTGCGCTGGAGGTAGAAAATGAGTAAAGTCCCTGCCCTGTCGATCGTTTTTATGGCCATATCTCTGTGTCTGGCCTTTCTGGTCCCGATCGCGCTGATGATCTGGCTGCGGGTGAAGAAGAAAGCGAATTTCCCGCCGTTCTTTATCGGTATGGCCGTCATGCTGGTCTTTGCGCTGATCGTGGAAAGGCTGATCCATCAGGTGGTGTTCCTCACGTCCTTTGGCAAGGCGATCCAGGACAATATCTGGCTGTACGCCCTGTACGGCGGCCTGATGGCCGGGCTCTTCGAAGAGACCGGACGGCTGATCGCTATGAAAATGCTCCTGAAAAAATACCTGCCGAACGATGCCAACGCACTGATGTACGGCGCCGGCCACGGCGGGATCGAATGCATGGTGCTGCTGGGCATGACGATGGTCAACAACCTGATCTACTCGGTCATGATCAATACCGGCAACGCGGCGCTTCTGACGACCGGCCTGCCGGAAGAATACCTTGGCCAGATCGAAGCGGTTTTCACGCAGCTGGCGGAAACATCTTCCTGGATATTCCTGGTAGGGATGCTCGAGCGGCTGTTCGCGATCGTCCTGCAGCTCAGCCTTTCGGTCCTCGTGTGGTTTGGCGTGAAGAACCGGAAGATTGGGCTCTACTTCCTGGCGATCCTTTGCCATCTGCTGGTCGACGGGATCAGCGTCGTGGCGGCCGGGCTGGACGTGCCCACCCTTGCGATCGAAGGGATCATCTGCCTATTGGCGATAGCGATGGCGCTGCTCGCGAGGCTTGTCTGGAAGAAAGAACACCGGGAGATGTAAAAAAATACCGATCTGCTTCAAACGAGGCAGATCGGATTTTTTGTTTATGCAGCTTTCTTTACGACTTTCTTTCTCAGGATCAGCAGGGCGACGGCTACGACGATGGCGATCACACTGATGATCGCGATCCAAAGCCATGGCGCCTGAGAGAAGCCGGTGATATCGAACTCGCCGGTCTCCGCGTTCTGAAGTTTGCTGAAGATCGCGGCTACATCGAACACACCGGCACCGGCAAGCAGCAGACCCGCGGCGATCGCGAGCGGCCGGCCGGCGGATCCGGACTCATCCTTCGCGGCCAGTTTCAGCTGTGCGGAACCGAAATCAAAGGTCTTCGACAGATAGAATCCGATGATCAGCAGGACGAGCAACTCCGGCAGCATGTAGGTCGCGTTGTAGATGACCGAATAGCGGAGCGCGTCGGCGGTCGGGACGGAAAGACCGGCCCAGACGGTCGCGCCGCTGATTACGTGACAGAGATAACGGATCAGACTGACGAGCAGGATACCGGAAATAAAGGCGGCCGGCTGGGAAGAGGAATCTTTTTTACGGAAGATACCGCCGAAGCCGAGACCTGTGAACGCCAGCAGATAGTCGAAGATCGCCAACGCGATCACGGACGCGGCGCCGGTCACATACGAGAAGTTGTCCATGCCCAGGAAAAGCTGGATGATGCCGTAGACAAAGCCGCAAAGCAGGCCCCAGGGCGTACCGAAGCGGTAGGCGATGATGACCAGCGGCAGCATGGAAGCGGGCGTGACCGAGCCGCCGTAAGGCAGATCGATGACTTTGATGATGGACAGGACAGCGGCGATCGCGATCAGCATCGCGGAAAGTACCAGTCGCTGTGTCATGGAAACATTTTTGGAAGACATAGATTCTCCTTTTCCGCCGGTCAGCCCGTAGGCAAGGCCGGCTCAAATAAAAAAGTTTTCGCACAGGATCCCCCATGCGAAAACCGTTTGTTCAGTCTATATGATTCTGAAAAAACTCCCTACGCTGGTATGATCCATATCAGGTTCGAGGGTTTGCCGTGACCGGTCAAACTGACCGGGAGCGTGGCATCTCAGCCCGAAGGCACCCCTGTTTTTGCCCAGAATTCTGTGCGATATAAATTATAAACGAATCAGCCGTTTTGTCAAGTCGAATCGGCGCCGCCGTTCGAGCGGCCGAAGGCCGTCTCGCCCCGCTTCAGCGGGTCTATAGCCACTTTTTCTTCTTGAACCAGACCAGGCACACGACCACGATCAGGATCGAGACCAGGATCACCACCGGGTAGGAGGCTTTCCAGTTCAGTTCCGGCATATAACGGAAGTTCATGCCATACCAGCCCGCGATCAGCGTCAGCGGAAGGAAGATCGACGTTACCACTGTCAGCAGTGTCATGATCTTGTTCTGATGGACATCCAGTTCGGACTGCACCAGATCCCGCAGCTGCACGACGTAGTCCCTGAGGGAGGAAACCGTATCCTGCAGGCGGATGACGCGTTCGGTGAACAGCCGGAAGAAGCGAAGATTCTCGGCCTGGAAGAATCCGTTTTCATTCTCTTCCAGTTCCTGACCGAAGTCGATCAGCTGCTCATAGTGGACTCTAAGGTCGATCAGGTCGCCGCGGATCTGGTTGAGCTCGGGCGGGTAGTCTTCCCCCTTCGACCGAAGGATCTCCTCTTCCGTATGATTCAGCTGATGCTCCATCTTTTCCAGCAGGGCCAGATCCTTCCCGATGATCATCTCGAGGAAATCATAGAGAAACCGCTCCAGGGAAGGCATCCGCCATTTTTTCGATCGCTGGATGGCTTCGATCTGCGTCAGTGCGTAGCCCGTATCGTCGATCAGCACGATCCCCTTTTCATCCAGCGCGAAAGAAAAGAAATGCCGGGAACTGATCTTTTCGCGGTCGGGGATGGAGAAGCAGCCGGTCAGGGAGTCATAGTTTACGACAGCCTTCGTTTCACGCTGGTCGGTGGTCTGGATCTCCAGATCGATGACCATGTCGAAAAGCGAGCTGTTCGCCTTCCACTCGTCAAATGTCAGAGCCGCGACATACGGCGCTGTCCGGGAGGAGATATCCTCCTTTCCGCAGGTGATCAGCGTGTCCTTGATCAGAAAAAAGCGCATAAAGCTCCTCCTTTGTTAAAACCATGGCAGAAAAGCGAAAACAACAGCCAGAATAAGCGCGGGCAGCATGTTCGCGACACGGACTTTCTTTCCCCAGACGAGATTGATGCCCACACAGAAAATCAGAATGGAACCGATCATCGAGATATTCGAAATGGCGCTGTCTGAAAAAATCGGAGATATAAACCGGGCCAGAAGCGTCATACCGCCCTGGATCAGGAAAACCGGGATCGCGGAGAAAATGCTGCCTTTGCCCAGGGAAGAGGCGAGCACGATCAAGATGATGAAGTCAAGCACAGCTTTGATGGCCAGGGTGGAATAATCGCCCAGAAGGCCGTCCTGGATGGAGCCGACGATCGCCATCGCGCCAATACAGACGGTCAGGGAAGTAGTGACAAAAGCATCCACGAAACGGGCGTCTCTGGCGTTTCCGGTCTTTTTCTTGAGCCATTCGCCGAAACGCTCGAAACCGCTTTCCAGATCGATCAGTTCACCGATGAGCGTACCAATGGTCAGACAGAGCACGATCATCAAACCTTTACTGCTGACCAGATGACCGTCCGTTAATTCAAGCATCCCTTCCAGCGCGCCTGCGATGGAAATGAACATCGTCGCGACGCCGCAGGCCTTGATGAGCCCGTCCTGTATTTTTTCCTTCAGGGCTCTTCCGATCAGCATGCCCAGAAGGCCGCCGGCAACGATCGCGCCGGTATTGATGAGTGTGCCAAGTCCGATCATATTTTCCTCGTCCTGTTGATGTGATGACAATCATTATACAAGGAACGCCAGGAAATTACCAGAGGCTTGCAACATGAATTTGCATCCGCTATAATCATAGCATGCTTAGGAAAAGAGGTAGAAACATATGAAGTTCAAGGATATGCCCTATACCAGGCCGGACATGGCGGCCGCGGCGGAAGAGGTCAAAGCGTTTACCGAAAAACTGAGAAACGCGAAAAGCTACGAAGAACTGCGCGAAGCCTATATCGCGCGAGAGAAACCGCGCGCAGAGCTCCGGACGCAGATGAGTATCGCGAGCATCCGCAATACCATCGATACCCGGGACGAGTTCTATGAGGCGGAGATGAAATACCTGCACAGCGAGATGCCGAAACTCGGTCTTCTGGAGAAAGAGGCGGGCAAAGCGCTGCTCGAGTCACCGTATCTCGATGACTTCGTCGCGGAATTCGGACCGACTGGCGTCAACCGGCTGAAGGCGCAGCAGCGGCTGCAGAGTGAGGAGATCATCCCGAACCGCGTGAAGGAATCGGAATTAAGGACGCAGTACGCGAAGGTGACAGCCGGGGCCAGCGTGCAGTTTCATGGGGAAGAATGCAACTTCTACGGACTTCTGAAATATATGGAAAGCACGGACCGCGCGGTCCGCAAAGCGGCCTTCGAGGCCTGGGCCGGGCTATATGAGAAGATCGCACCGGAGCTGGACCGGATCTACGATGAGATGATCGTGGTCCGCTGTGACAGCGCGAAGAAACTCGGATTCAGGGACTATATCGAAATGGCCTATCTGGAGAGAGGCCGGTTCGACTATGATCTGAAGGACGCGCAGGCGTTCCGTAAACAGGTGAGGGACGAGATCACGCCGATCGCGGCGAAGATCTTCGAACAGCAGCGGAAAAACCTGGGCGTTGACAAGCTGCAGTATTATGATGAATTCCTGGCCTATCCGGAAGGCAATGCCGTTCCGCGCGGGACCCGCGAGGAACTGGTCGCGGCGGCACAGAAGATGTACCGCGAGCTTTCGCCGGAGACCGGTCGCTTCTTTGACCGGATGGTCGAGGACGAGATGTTCGATCTTGAGACCAAGCCGGGCAAACAGGGCGGCGGTTACTGCACCTCGCTGCCGAGCATCAAAATGCCTTTCATTTTCTCGAATTTCAACGGGACGAGCGCCGACGTGGACGTCCTGACCCACGAAGCGGGCCACGCGTTCCAGGGATTTACCGCCTACCGCACGCTGCCGCTCATGGAGCAGTGCCACTCGGGCGCGGAGGTAGCGGAGATCCACTCCATGGCCATGGAATACTGGACCTATCCCTGGATGGAACTGTTCTTCGGAGAAGAAGCGGACAAATACCGCTACGCCCATCTGGCAGGCGGCCTTTCCAACGTGCCTTATCTCGTGAGCGTCGACGAGTTCCAGGAGAAGGTCTTCCAGAATCCCACGATGAGCGCGAAGGAGCGCCGCGCCGTCTGGCACGAGATCGAAAAGACCTACATGCCCTGGCGGTCCTACGACGGCAACGAATTCCTTGAGGAGGGCGGTTTCTGGATGCAGAAACAGCATGTTTTCCTCTATCCATTCTACTATATCGAATACGCCATGGCGATCATGGGTGCGTTCGAGTTCTTCACCAAGGCGAAGAAGGACCGCGCGGCTGCCTGGACGGATTATCTGAATCTGTGCAAGGCAGGCGGAAGTAAGGGGTATTTCGATCTTTTGACCTACGCGAACCTTTCCATCCCGGTCAAGCCCGGTGCTGTGAAGAAGTGCATCGCCGGCATCGTGGAAGAATTAGGGTACGCGGACAAGTCCGCGGATGAAATATCCGCGTCGGATCAACCGGACGATCCGGAGCCGGAGGACGATCCGGCGCTTCTCGCCGAGCTTTTACCCTGCCGCGTCTGCCATGAAGACTGCGCGTATCTGGAGACCGAAGGCGACTGGTGCCTGTACGTCGTCTGCGGCCACTGCGGATCCACCACCGCTTTTGTCCAGTATCAGGATCCCGCATCCAAACGTCAGGCCGCGAAAAAAGCGGTCGACCTCTGGAACATGGGCAAGGTGATCGCCGAACGGCGAGGAGAGTAAGCCGGGATAAGAATAGATATGTCAAGAAAAATCATGCCGGAAGAAAGGAAGATCCTTCTGGAAAATCCCGAGCTTGTCATGTTCAACCCTTACAGTGCGATCAAAACACACTGGTGCTCTATAGGCAAGGCGCTGATCCTTCCGGCTATCACCGGGCTGGTCATTTTCCTGTGGGGCTATCTGTTTCAGGATTTCGTTAACAGTCATCCCAGGCTTTTTGCTGGGCTTGGCTGTGCCGCATTGATCATCGCCTGCGGAGCGGTGCCGTTTTTCTATCTCCTATGGGATGACCGGACTTTCAAAAAAGCCAAAGCCGAACACTATGCAGTACAACTCAAACTGCTCCTGCCCGAGGATCTCGAGTGCAGAAAAGCACATATAGTATGGATAACGGAGCAGAAAGCGGAAGGCGGCTGGATACTGGACGGCAAAGAGGAAATGTTCGGATACAGCGGCTTTGTCAATTATTTCAGGATAGAACCGGATACCGATGTGGCAGTGATCAGCGGCCATAAGTTCTTTGCCTTTATTAAGCGCGAGGAGAAGACAGAGAGTTTTTATCAGGATCTATAAACCGAAACGCGGTTGTTTTTGGACAGGGTCGGTGATATGATATAGACAAACCGGAAAAGGAGCGAAAGAAATGAAGCTTGCGATCGGAAACGACCATGTCGCGGTCGAGATGAAGAATACCATCAAAGCATATCTGGAAGCCAAAGGGATCGAAGTCATCAACGTAGGAACAGATAAATCTGAATCATACAGCTACGCGATCTCCGCCTATAAAGTTGGAAAACTGGTCGCCTCCGGCGAGGTCGACGGCGGGATCCTGATCTGTGGGACCGGTGTGGGGATCGGTATCGCGGCGAACAAGATCGACGGGATCCGGTGCTGCATCTGTTCGGAGCCCTATTCCGCGAAACTGTCCAAACAGCATAACAATTCGAACGTCATCGCGTTCGGCGCGCGGGTCATCGGTATCGAAATGGCCAAGATGATCGTGGACGAATGGCTCGGAGCGGAGTTTGAAGGCGGCCGCCACGCGGTCCGCGTCGGAATGATCATGGAGATCCAGGACACACAGGAACTTGAAGCCGCGAAATAACAAAAACAGCATTATAAAAAAACGACCCGACGAGAGGTATCCGAAACGAATCCTTTCGTCGGGTTTTGTTATGGAATAATTCTTTCTATTCTTTGCCCGGCATTCCTCCCTGGATGAAAGCACGGATGTCGTCGCACAGGGCTTTGATATTCTCTTCGCCGATATAGATCATGTGGCCGGAGGGATAGCCTTTGAAGCAGATTCGGTCCATGGGCAGGCCGGCATGGGTCAGAGTATAGAAGATATGGCCGCAGTCGGTCGCGCCGTCGAACCAGCCGTTCGCGAAGAACGTGCGCATGCCCGGGGTGCGGCACATGGCGTTGCGAAGCTGTTCAGCGGTGGTGCCCATCGTTTCTTCCCGGTTCCAGTCGCGGATGACGCCCGCGGAGGAGACATACTGTCTGTCGAGCTTGACTCCCAGTCTGGGCAGCAGGTCGCCGGTCAGCGCGCCATAATAGTAAGCACCGTAGCGGTCGGAAGAGGCGTCATCCCATAGGCCGACTTTCTCTTCCACTTTCTGCGGGGTATAGAAGGGACGTGTGATCCGTCCGTCGAAACGGGCGACCGCGTACCCTTTTTCTTTCGCGACTTCCTGACGGAAGGTGGGTGAATCGATCTTTAGACCGCGTTCCTCCAGGTATTCACGGGAAACGCCGGTATAATACATCAGTTTTTTGATGATGCGCTCGCGCTCTTTGCCCTGCAGTGCCTCACCTTGATAGAGAGCCAGAAGGTAATCCTTGTCCGCGAAAGCCTTGGCTTCCTTCACGAAGTCTTCCAGGCTCTGGTCCGTGGGATGATTGTGGTACCAGTTCACGGCGGCGTAGGTGGGGAAGCAGATGACGGCCGAGTCCACGGGGACCTCGCGGCCGAAGTACTTGCCGACGGATACGGTATTTCCGATCATTACGATGCCGTCGAAGGCGATCCCGTAGCTGCGTTCCTTACCGCGGGTAGAGGCGATGCCGGCCGCGATGGCAGAGCGGGTGCAGCCGTAGCTTTCACCGACAAGATATTTGGGGCTCAGCCAGCGGTTGTGACGGTGCAGCCACTGCTCGACGAAAGTCAGGAAAGCTTCCGCATCTTGCTCGATACCGAAAAACTCCTTGCCTTTTTCATCATCCAGCAGCGCGCCGTATCCGGTAGCCACCGG
>JAFZQZ010000003.1 GCA_017620135.1 Bacillota bacterium | reverse complement strand
TATCAGGAGATTCTGTCACTATCGGACACCTTAAAACAGATTGCAAGGGAACAAAGAGATCTGATGGCGGCCTGATCAACGCTCACCTTTCGCAACCAAACATGACCTAAAGGAATTTACACACAAATTTGGACTTGACTCACAAAAAGAAGGATTTACCGGGTTTTTCTTTCAAAACGGTCTTTGACAAGGCGAAAGTCTTTTCCACAGAAACAAACGCCTTTGTGTCAAAAACAACGACGCTCATTCAAGAAAATCATTGCGGCAGAAAATGGAAAACCGTTCTTTTCAGACGCACCAAGGAAAAAACCTGCGTACAAATCTGGAAAAAGGACAAAATCAGACGCAGCAGGCATGGATGAACGTTGATGAAAGAAAGATTCCGCCCTAAAGAAGCGGGGCGGAAATATTATAGTGTCATGGTTTCGTAACGTCGGGAGGCTTTTCTATCAAATTCGGATCTCCGGACCGAACAGATCCGGTTCGAAGGACGGGATCCTGCCCTCTTCCATATCGTGAAAATCGTCCAGCCCTTCCTGGCCCAGCTTCTCGAAGATGAAGTCTTTCCATTCCTGCCGGGTCATGGGATCCGTGATGCTGTGCTTTTTCACGATCTCGAGGATGCTTCCCTTTCCTTTTTCGCGGAGCTTTGCTTCCGTGCGGGCGATATACAGCATCCCTCTTCCATAGGGCACATGCTGAGCCCGAAGATCCTGCCACTGGATCTTCGGGATCTCACTGTTCGGCATTTCCCGGTACGGGTTTTCCAGGTAATCCTCCACGATCTTGCGGCGGATCTTGCGGGAAGTCTCTTCCGCGGACGCGAACCCGCCCCAGTAAGGGATCATCGTACAGTAATATTCCGTCGCGCCTTCGCAGAACCAGGTCCCGTCGCCGGTCGTCTGGTCTTCCATGGCCGGCCACGTATGCGTCATTTCATGGATGAACACATCGATCCATTTTTCCTCATTCCCCGCGAAATCTTCCGGCGTATCCAGTGCGCTGTAGGTGGAGATGAACGCGTATGGGCAAGCAGAACCGGCGCCGCTTGGCGTGAACGGGTCCCTTCTCAGTAACACGCGGAACCCGGCGGAAGGATCTTCAAAATAGTTTTTCTCATAACGAAAGATCGGTAGGATTTTTTCCGCGATCCCTCGGATATCAAAGGGAGGATTCAGGAACCAGTAGACGCCCAGGCCGTCCTTTTCGAAGGCCTGCATCCTGCCTACCGCGAACATTGTGTCCGCCAGGTCTTTTCTGGTGTACTCGCCGAGAACGTCTCCCTCACCGCGGATCTCTCCTTCGCCAAGGACCTTTCCTTCAGCGCAGGAAGGCTTGCTCAAAGAAAAGATCGCGCGGCTGCCTTCGGGCAGCCTGGAAAGATCCCATGAAAGAGCAGTCTCCATCTTTTCTTTTTCGTCTTCGGAATATGGCAGGACAAGCGAGAACAGACCGGTACCGTTCAGACCGTTTGGTTCCGCGCGGAAATCAAAACATGGACTCCGGCGGTAACCTTCCGGCAGGATGCGCGGGAAGATCCGGTAGCGGACATGGATCGTTCCTTCTGCCGGTCGCTCCGGGAAGATGCCCCGGAACATCATGTTGTCATCCAGCGTGGGGATGGGGCGGATCTCATAAGGCAGCGGCCCGGCCGCGTCTTCCAGATAAAGTTCATCCCACTCCGGGAACGGACAGCGGCCGCCAAATGCGATATCAGGAAAGCAGAATAAAGGCGTTTTACTGGTGCTGACTGCGTCAGCAG
Source organism: Bacillota bacterium (assembly GCA_017620135.1). Classification (GTDB taxonomy): domain Bacteria; phylum Bacillota; class Clostridia; order Lachnospirales; family Bianqueaceae; genus RUG760. The sequence goes on along the minus strand of JAFZQZ010000003.1, from coordinate 45,181 downwards.
TCGCCGCCACGGCGGCGCTGCTTGCCGCCACATCTTTCGGTGCTGCCTCGATCGGTTCATACCATTCTTCGACCAGCATCGCGTTGACCGTTTCCATCTGCTGGAACTCGCCCCATTCGGGCGACAGGACGATCTTAAGCTTTTTCATCATATACTTCTTTCAGCCGCTTCAGCGCTTTTTCAAGTTTCTCCCGGGGCGTCGCCAGATTCCATCGATAAAAACCGCTGCCGTCCTCTCCGTACTCTATACCGGGATCGGCGTAGATCCCCGCCTGTTCAAAAAACGCTTCCAGGGACGCATCGTCCAGGCCAAGTGCCCGGCAGTCCAGCCATCCGATAAACGTCCCTTCCACCGGAAGAAGCCGGATCTTCGGCATCTGCTCCAACAACGTTTCTCTGACCAGTCGGGCGTTTTCAGCTGTATGGGCATTCATCGCCCGGATCCAGTCCGCGCCATCCGGCGTATACGCTGCCAGAAGTGCCTGGTAAAAGAAAGGATCGATACTTCCAAAGTGATCCCGGTCTCGCCGGACGCGAAGTTTCTCGCTAAGCGTCTCATCCGGAACGATCAGGTTCGCCTGGTTCACACCGGTCAGGTTGAAAGCCTTGCCCAGGGATGTGCAGGTGATGCCCAGTGGATCCACCGCTGTATAGGGCACTGCCGCAAAACCCGGCTGCATCGTTTCCGCGAAGATCTCATCGGAAAAGACCGTGACCCGGTACTCCCCTGCCAGCGCCGCGATCTTTTTTAGATCTTCCTCGCTGAATACTTTTCCTGTAGGATTATGTGGATTGACCAGCACCATCAGCGTGCAGGCCGGATCGGAAAGCTTCTTTTCCAGATCCGTCCAGTTGATCCTGTATTCGCCGTTTTCCAGCAATAGTGAATGATAGACCGGTTCCCGCTCATTACGCAGGACGGCGCGGTCGAACCGGTAATAAGACGGACTCATCAGGAGCACTTTTTCACCCGGCCTTGTGATCGCGCGAAGGCAGATCGACAGCGCAAAGGTCGTTCCCTGGACGGGAAGGATCCATTCCGGCGCCACTTCCATCCCGCGGACGTGCTTCATCCACCAGCGGATGGCGCCAAGGTAGGCCTCATCCGCCTGGGTAAAACCATAGATGCCTTCTCTGGCAAAGGTTTCCAGCTTTTCCCGGATGCAAGGCGCGGTGGGAAAATCCATCTCCGCGCCAAAGAGAACGATCGGATCCGCGATCCCTTCTTCTTTTAGCTTTTCAGCCATCCGGCCTTTCATATTGCCGGTGCCATCCCTCGAGACCTCCGTCTCGAAGTCATAAGCCCGTCCTGTTTTTTCTAAATTCATTGTTTTTCCTGTTCTGATCCTGTATCCTGCGGCTGCCACACATACAGTCCTTCGCCTGCCGCGATCACCCGTACGAGCTTAAGCAGTTCCTCGTCCGGATGAAACAGCGTCAGATACGTCTCATCCGGCGCCGATGTGATCAGCGAGTCGTCCAACCGGATTGAGACATACCGCGAAAGCATGGCCTCTTCCGTCACTTCCGGGGAAGGTCCAACCGCGTCATCCAACATGATTTTCCTGTAACAGTTCAGCTTGAGGATCAAGTTGACGTGTTTTTGTTTGATGGCGGTCCGGCGCGGCTCTGTCAAAAAATAATCCTCCACCGCGAAATACCGTCCGGGGCTGTCTGCCGGGACCTGTTTCGGCAGGATATCGATGATCCAGTATTTTTCCTGCAGCAGTTCTTCATTCGTTTTCCCCATCTCTTTTCCTCTTCAGATGATTTGAAACTGTTCCTCACCGACGAGCAGCGAATATTCGATCTTTTCAATAAAACCTGTAAACGGCTCGAAGTGATTTTGAATCACTGCACCTTTTTCTTTCAACGCCTCTTCGTCCATATGCCCCGTATGCAGCAGAGTCAGGTGCGGAAGGTAGCCTTCCGGCCCGGCGTCATAATATTTCTCGAGGTACTCCGGCTTGATCCTGGTCGCCTTTTCGAAGAGGTCCATCAGCGGGTCATCCTTTCGGGGCAGGATCGAAATGGAGCGGATATTCGGGTAGAAACCGGCTTCCTCAAAGCGGACCGGTACTTTTTCCATGCCCTGAAACAGCGGCCGGCTCTCCGCGATAAACTCATCGACATCCAAAACATCCAGCGTCGCCAGGGTGATATGCGGTCTGAGCTGGAACCCGGGCAGCGGCTCCGGGAGCACCAGATCACATAATCGCCGGCAATAATCCGCCGTTTTTTCATCCAACATCGCAATGATAAACAGTCGGTGGACCGGCACGGTCTCGAGCGCCGCCAGAACGTCCCGCGTGATCACCTTTCCCACACCGCGGATCGCCAGCAGGTCTTTCTCCGACAGCTTTCTCAGCTGTTCTACGGTCTCGATCCCAGCCTTATTCAGACACCGGACCGTGTGGCTGCAGCCCAGCAGTTCCTCTATTTTCATTTTCTTCTCCTGGCTTTCTTAGTTCTTCTCATCATACCGAAAAACCAGCCGGACCTTACATGCGGATCCGCTCGCTTTCTCTCTTTGTTTCCCCGCAGAATTTGCAGTGATAATAATCTGTAATATCGAGATGCTCGCCGTTTTCCTGGCTTTCTGTCCTGTCAAAGACCCATTCATGCGTTCCGTACTTCATGCAGTAGATGAGCCTTTTTTCCGGGTCGGAGACTTTCACGGCCGCGGCCGCGCCCACTTCCTTGCTCTTCGAATGGTCGGCCACATCCGCCAGGAATGCCTCATCCGAAATATGGCTGATCATTACAAGACGCAGCTGGTCGTTTTCGATCTGCGGATATCGCTCTTTCAGCACCGTCTCATCTGACAATGTCATTAACGCGACTTTTCGCTCGGGAATAGAAAAGCTTTCGTCTTCCGCCATCGCCAAGGCGGCTTCGGGCCTGATCCGGCAGAGTTTTTCTGCCGCTTCCAGCGACACGATATTGTGTTTTCGTATGATCTTTTCCAGCAGCTCCGGATCATTCAGACGTTCCACCGCGACAGACGCGTTGTTCCTTCTGATATCGTCGCGTTCCCTTATTTTGGACCAGTCGTTTTCCCCGCCGGGTCTGTATCGGTCCTGCGGATTCCACTTAAAGGGATCCGCATAGAACATATGCAGATTTTCCTCAAGCCCGAAATCGATCGTCGCGATTTCATACAGGATCTCAGGGTCGTCGATTTGATGGATAGCGGTTTTGTTGTAATTTTTCAGCGCTATCACGGGATTCGGAAGATTTTTACCGGCAGAGGACTTCGTCTCCTTTTCCTGCGACTTCTCCCGGCCGAACAGAAGGAAAAGGATCAGCACGGCCGCGCCTGCGATAACGCCGCCAACGATAAACACATAGTTATCGGTCACTCCCCGCACAAGCACCATATACAGGATAAAGCCGACCCCCAGAACGAGTGCCGGGATCATATAAAGGTTCGGGTTTTTCTTTTTCATCGTCTTCCAGATCCTCCTGCAGTGGTTATAGAATTCGGCCTTCGGTATCGCGGAAGAAACGATCGCAGTCACGGGCGGCCAGTTCCGGACATTCGTCCGCGCCTCCGTGTCCAAGATGTTGATACGTCAGCAGAGAAGCGCCGGGGATCGTTTGGGCGATCTTTAAGGCATCCTCCGCTTTTGCGAGTGGGTCCTGTCCACCGATCCAGATCAAAACAGGGAACGGGATCGCGGCGAGCTTCGCGTAGAATTCCTCCTCGCTTTTTGCTCCGCAGCATGACATGTCTCCCACGAAAGGAACAGTGAATTCTTCCAGAGAACGGTTCATCAGGATCTCGGTATGTTCCTTTTGATTCGATGCCCGACGGGCCAGGCGCTTCGGATCCCGGGTGGGCAGCTTTTCGAGCCAGGCCATTTTCTCCAGAACTTCACGGTTGCCTACCAAAGTGGCAGGATCCGGGCCCTTGATGAGGGAGCGCGACTCAAATGGTGTTTCCCGATACTGACAAATACCGTCCATGCAGACAAATCCGCGGATCAGTTCCGGACGGGTAAAGGCGATGTGCCAACCACAGAAATTGCCATGAGAGACACCCGTATAGAAAAAGGAAGGAATGTTCATCGCTTCCGCGAATCGGATCAGATCATCTCCCCAGATCCGGATGTAATCTCTTTGGATCCCATCCGTAATGTGGGTTGACATGCCGTAGCCACGCATATAGACAAGAAAACAGTGGTAGTCGTACGGCGGCTGTCCGAGCTGTGCCATATGACAGTCCTCAAAGAAGAAATTCTGGCAGGAGAGAAGGTCTTTGTCTCCCGTTCCATATTCCCTGTAGGCAAGTGTAATATCTCCCAACTGGATGGTTTTTATCTCAGACATATGGATCTGCCTCCTTCTGGTTCAGTACGAAATCTTCTGCACGAGCTCGTAGGCCTGCTTGATGACGGTCTTCAAGCTTCCCACCTGGTCGCAGTCTCCCACAAAGTAGATCTTCTTCTTTGAAAGCAGCTTCTTTGCGTTTTCCTTTGCCTGCCCGGCGAAACGCTGGTCCGGCGTATAGCCCACGGACATGATCACCGTATCCGCCGGCACCTGCTTCACGCCGTCCGGCGTTTTGATGGAAACGGTCGTCTCATCCATCAACTCGACGGTCGATTTCAGATACGTGGGAACCTGATGATAGCGAAGAAGCTCGCGGAGCATGCTGGAGTTCGCCATGCAGATCCCTCGCGCGCCGACCAGATTTTCCGTCATTTCGACCACCGACGGGTGTTTTCCCTGCAGCGCCAGGTCATAGGCGATCTCGCAGCCGGTCAGCCCGCCGCCGATGATGACCACCTGATCACCGGCTTCCACCTTCCCGTTCAGATAGTCCACCGCGGTCACGGCCCGCTCCCCGCCGGGGATCGAAAGGCTTCTCGCCTTGGCGCCGATCGCGACCACGACGATATCCGCGTCCAGCGAAGAGAGATCGTCGATCTCGGTATCCAGATGGACCTTGGCGGTGGTCTTTTTGATCGCTCTGTCATACCAGCCAAACAGTTCCTTGTCTTTCTCCTTGAACGACATGGCTGCCGCGGCGTTGAACACACCGCCCAGGCGGTCTGTCTTCTCGTAGAGGTCCACAGTATGGCCGCGAAGCGAAGCCTGGATCGCAACTTCCATTCCACCCAGGCCGCCGCCTATGACGGCCACTTTCTTTGGCCGTTTGGCCTGTGCTTTGGAATACTTTTTCTCATTATTCGTCCATGGATTGAGCACACAACGACCCATCTCGATATGCATCGGGTCGATATCGGTCCCCTTTCCGTTCAGCCCGTTGAACGGCAGGCACGCGCCGTGGCACGCGATACACGGACGGATGTCATCCAGCCGTCCTTCTTTGATTTTGGTGACATATTCGGGATCGCAGAGCAGCTGACGCCCGACGCCCATGGCATCGATCCGGCCGGCCGCGATCGACTCAGCCGCGGCATCCGGCTGCAGACGGCCGGCGCAGACGACCGGCCTGGAGGTAAACTTTTTGATATGTTCCACATAGGAAAGGTTCAGGTTCAGCGGTGCGTACACCGGTGGATGAGCCCAGAACCAGGCGTCATAGGTGCCGTTGTCGCAGTTGAACATGTCATAGCCGGCCTCTTCCAGGATCCTGATGGCTTTTTCCGACTCTTCCATCGTCCGGCCGACTTCCTCGAACTCTTCCCCGGGCACGGCGCCTTCGTTATATCCGCGGGTCATCGAGCAGACCGAATACCGCAGCGATACCGGAAAGTCCTCACCACAGACTTTCTTGACTTCCTTCACGACTTCACACGCGAAACGCAGTCGGTTCTCCAGGCTGCCGCCGTACGGATCGTCCCGATGATTGGTATAGGGCATGGCAAACTGGTCGAGCAGGTATCCCTCGTGCACCGCGTGGATCTCGACGCCGTCGACGCCCGCATCTTTGCAGAGCTTGGCCGTCTGGCCGAAGGCATAGACAAACTGGCTGATCATCTCGGAGGTGAACAGATCCATCTTCACGTCCGGATCCCACACGTTCGGTTCATCCGGATCCGGCGCGGAATACCACCATTTGGACATGATCATCTTCGAGGAGGCTTTTTTCAGGAGCCCGTCCTTCACGAACGGTTTCAGCATGGGCGGCAGCAGCATCGACCGCCCGGAGCCGGCGCTCAGCTGGAAGAAGATCTTCGCGCCGCTCTCATGGATCTCTTTCACGATCGGCTTCACCGGTTCAAACACTTCCGGGTGTTTGTAGGCCCACTTCTCCCCGATGATACTGATCAGCGGGATCAGGCCCGGGATAAACAATCCGACGTGATTGTCCTTGCGGTCACGGTAAAGTTCTTCGATTCCTTTGACGAATCCGGTCTTCGCTTCCCACTGGATCATGTTCGTGCCTTCCATGGGCAGCATCACGATCCGGTTTTTGATCTCGACATTGCCGATTTTCCACGGGGTAAACAGCGGTTCAAAGTTTGCAGTCATGATTCGACCCTCCGGTAGTTTGTTGTTTTTTCTAATGCCAAGGCAAAGAACGACAGTGCCAGCATGAAAGAAAGCATACTGAATTCTTTCATCCACATGGATACCGGGACAGGAGCCTGCCTGCCGATCAGGACTGGCAGGTCATCCAGCAGAAGATGCTTGAAAAACGGGACAAGGAAAAGGATCACCAGGACCCACTTCGTCCGGATGATATAGAAAACCGTCAGTGCCCACAGTCCGACGATGCCGATATACAAAACGATCGCGGACGTGTGGTGCAGCAGACTCTCTCCGCGCGGATCCATCGCCAGCTTGAAGACGAATCCCAGAACGCCGATGAATACCGCGAACACGGAAAGCCACACATGGTTTTTGCCGAAGCATGCAGCCACAAGGATCATCAGGACGGCGCTCAGGGCTGGCAGGAATACCAGCGCGAGCACCACGGCCGGATCCGTCAGCTGAGCCGCGTATCCCAGGATCTGCATCGGCACGCAGAAGGCGAAAGCGATCATACTGACGATAGCTGGCAAGCGTCTTCGGTCGAGCCAAAAAGCGTGAATGTCTACCTTCATTGTGAATCACCCGGGTTGGATTTCTTTCCAATGTTGCGGATCAATTTGTTGACAAAGAATACAGCGAAGACTATGACAAGACAGATGACGATTTTATCCACGGTTTCATTGCCGAAGATAGTATGCTGTTTAGAAGGCTCTTCCATGGTCTCTTTAGATGTCCCTCCGAGCGCGTCATCTATCATCAGCGGCTCATCGATCTCGGTAAAAGTGACATAATTCGCGTATATACCGGTCGAAACCATGTTCCGAAATTCTTCTGCTTTCTCGGCAGACGGCATGATCAGGATCTCCAGTTTGCCTTCCATTTCTTTGTAGTGGATCGCATAGACGCCGGTCTCTTCACCCATATACGCAGCAAGTGACTGCTCGTACTCCAGCAATTTGCCGCGCGGAATGTCGGATCCTTCCACAAACGTGATCGAATCTTTGTCTCTGACCTGAGATAGGATCAATTCCTTGATGGCTTCCTGGTCTTCGATCGCCAGGATCATGAAGGCCAGGTGATCCATCGTTCCGTCCAAAGAATAGACACCTGTGATATATTCCGGGTATTCTCCCTCCCACGACTGATATAGTTCGGAGCCGTTTAGGAACGGTGGGGTTCCGCTTTCGTCATCTGCCAGAACGATGGTTGGAAAGAGAAGACAGGCGGACAAGATCAAGCCGAGAATAAGCAATCGTTTTCTTTTATTTATGTTCAAGGTTGTTGCCTCCGGTTTATTTGGCGAACTCGGCGCCTTTCTTTTCCATTTCGGCACGCACGATCCACCCGTCGTTGGTGCTAAGGGCCGCGGCGATACCTGCCGCCTCGCCCAGCGAACGGCATGTCGGGATGATCCGGACCGAGGACTGGGCGACGAACTCAGCACCAAGGTTGCGCCCGGCGACCAGAAGATTGTCCACGCCTTTGACGATCAGGCTGCGGAAGGGGATCTCATAATATTTGCGCGGCTCATTCTCGTCGCGCGAGAGGGCGTGGTTGCGCAGGCTCCGCCCGTGCACATCGACGGGGTAATTGGACTGAGAAACCGCGTCGTCGAACTTGCGCCATGCGAAGGCGTCTTCAGTCGTGAAGATATATTCGGTGATCGCGCGGCGGCCTTCGCGGATGCCGACCATCGCGGAGATCTGGGCGATATAGGCATGCTCGAATCCCGGCAGGTATTTCCGGTAGAACCGCAGGTGTCTGAGGATCCGCAGTTTTCCCTGCACTTGGACGAAGCTTTGTTTCTCAGCGTTGGTAATATCATCGATATCAAAGAATTCCGGGCAGTTGAAGGCCAGAACGTCGCGCCGCCCGGGGACAGTGAAGAACTGCCAGTATATGGCATCCTCCTCTTCCAGGTCTCCTGCCTCGACCGCCTTCAGAAATACCGGTTTAAGCGCCCGCTTGCGTTCCCCTGAGGTGACAGCGTCAGAGAAATTCTCAGGACGCGGGGCAGTCTGGTCACCAGACGTGGAGCTAAGGCCGGCCTGGCTCCGCATTTCCGCCAGATAGTGCCAGAAGGCGTCCACATCGACTCCGCCGATCATATAGCGGAGAGAACACGGCTGGTTTTTATGGGTCTCTTCATCTCCGTGAAGCGTCGGAAGGCCGGCAAAGTCACAGACGACCGCGTCGCCCGTGGCGTCGATATAGCGTTTCGTGGCATGGACGATCCCGTTGCCGCTGATATTGCAGACGCGGATGCCGGTGATGTGGCCGCCCTCCAGCTCCACGCCGGTGACCATCGTGTGATACAGCATCGTCACGCCGCGCTCGTGAAGCATTTCTTCCAGCACGATCGAAAGCATCATCGGATCGAAATAGGCGCGTTTATTACCGTCCGAGGCATCCAGTTGATATAGGCGCTCGATGATCTCATTTCCGATATAAGAGCACTGCGGCCGATCCTTGATCCCGGTGGACATAAGCGGCGTGACCAGGCCCAGCGAACCACTTCCGCCGGCGCTTCCGAACTGCTCGACGACCAGCACTTTCGCGCCGAAGTCCGCAGCGGCGATGGCAGCTGCGGCGCCGGCTGTTCCCGCCCCGAGGACGACCACATCGTATGTATACTCGTACTTGATCTCAGCCATGACTTTTCCCTTTTCACATGCTTTGATTTGTTGACTTTATTGTACCTTATTTTCCTTCCTGCGCCAAGGAGCAAAAATATGAAGACACAAACAAAAAGTGTTTGGAAACACTAATTTTTTACCAAAAAAGTGTTTTCAAACACTTTTAATTGTATTATAATAATAAACACAAACACCTAATAAGGAAACGAACCATGGAGCCTATGAATCTTTCTTATCTTTATTCTCTTTCTGCCAGACGAGTGCGGGATGTTCCAATGAAATTTTCTCGCCGGTTGCTTCATAAGATCGATTGGGAAAACCGCCTGATCTCACTCCGCGGCGCTCGGGGAACGGGAAAAACCACCCTGTTGCTGCAGCGGATCAAAACGTCTTTTACAGATCCGCAGCAAGCACTGTATTTGTCATTAGATCATCTATGGTTTAAGACACATTCCATCTACGATTCTGTCGAAGCCCATGTTCTAAACGGAGGAACTCATGTTTTCCTTGATGAAGTAACTTATCAGGAACACTGGGAAACGCTGATCAAGACACTTTATGATGATTTCCCCACGCTTCATATAGTGTATACCGGATCTTCTATTCTCAAGCTTTATAAAGCACAGGCAGATCTGTCAAGGCGTCAGGCTGAATATGTGCTTCCCGGTCTTTCTTTCAGTGAATATCTCGAGCTGGAATGTGTTGCACAGATTCCTGCAATTCCACTGAAAGATCTTTTGGATGATCACATCCGGAAAGCCATGGAACTGACGGAGGAGAAAAGTATCATCAAATACTTCTATCAGTATCTGCAATTCGGATACTACCCATTTTACAAAGATATCCATAGCGGATATGATGAACGCATTCTGCAAATCATCAACCAGATCCTTGAAAGTGATTATCCGGCTGTTGAAAATGTCAGTAACGCAACCATCCGAAAGACCAAGAAAATGCTGATGATATTAGCGGAAAAAACTCCTCAGACCCCGAATATGTCCCGTTTATACGCAGAGTTGGAGACAGACCGGAATCAGGGTCTGAAGATGCTGAAAACACTGGAAACAGCAGACCTTTTAAACCTGCTGTCTTCGGATTCGGAATCGCTGAAAAACATGTCCCGTCCGGATAAAATATACTGCGACAATCCAAATATCATGTATGCTCTTTGTCCAAACGCGGAGATAGGATGCATTCGGGAAACGTTCTTTTTAAACCAACTGCGTGCCGCAGGTCATAAAGTCGTCTACCCCAAACAAGGTGATTTTCTGGTTGATGATCGATACCTCTTTGAAGTTGGCGGTAAGCGAAAATCTTTTGAACAGATCAAGGATCTGCCTGACAGTTATCTGGCTGTTGACGATACGCAGATCGGCTCCGGCCATCGGATCCCTCTTTGGATGTTTGGATTATTATATTGATAGAAATACAACCTGGCCAAAACCACCTGCTGAAAACACAGATATATGAATAAGTATTGACGTAGGGCAAATAATCTTTTATCTTTATAGGAAGAATATTTATATAGGAGATAAACCATGGCTAATGCAGAAATCAGATACGCGGGCGGCCGGAACGATCTGACGGAAGGCCCGATTTTCCAGAAGCTGATCGGCTTTGCGATCCCAGTGATCCTGGGCAACCTGTGCTTTCAGCTTTATAATGTCGTCGACTCTGTCGTCGTAGGCAACTATGTGGGAACCGACGCGCTGGCGGCTGTCGGTGCGGTATTCCCGATCATGATGCTGTTCAACGCGCTGTTTATGGGCGTTTCCATGGGTGCGCAGATCGTGATCAGCCAGACCTTCGGCGCGAAGGATGAAGATGGCCTGAGGACTGTGACCAATACCGCCATCACCATGGCGATCCTGATCGGTGCCGCCATTACCATTATCGGCGTACCACTGGCCAAACCCATGCTGAAGCTGATCCAGACTCCCGCCAATATCATCGGGGATTCCACGACCTATCTGGTGATCATCTTCATAGGCACCCTGGGAAATGTTTTCTATAATCTGGGATCCGGTACCCTGCGCGGTATGGGCGACAGCCGCTGGCCTCTGGTAGCTATGCTGGTGAGTTCCGTGACCAACATCGTACTTGACCTGGTATTTGTGATTTATTTCAATATGGGAGTCGCGGGCGTCGCCTGGGCTACTTCCATCGCCCATTTCCTGAGCGGAATGATCCCCCTCTGGCGCATCCAAAGCGGCAGCTACCCCGTACGCCTGTACATCAAGGATATGCTTCATCCGGACGGCGCTGCTGCCAAACGGATCTTCCGTCTGGGCCTTCCCAGTTCCCTTCAGAATGCGGCTATGTCTCTGGGCGGTATCGTGATCCAGAGTTTTGCCAACTCCTTTGGTACCAACTTCATCGCGGCCAATACCATTATTATGAAGGCGGATGGTTTCGCCATCATGCCCATGATGGGACTGGGTATGGCTTCCACTTCTTTCGTAGGGCAAAATATCGGCGCCGGAAAGCTCGACCGCGCGAAGAAAGGCGTTCGGGCCGGTCAGCTCTCCGCCATCGTAGTAGCTGCGGTGGTCGGCGTTGCTCTGTACTTTCTGGGTAAATACATCATGCTGGCCTTCGGTGCGGACGGACAGGTGCTGATGATGGGCGTCTCCGGCATCCGTTTCCTGGCCTTCTGTTATGTCTTTGTGGGTCTGGATCAGGTGACCGGCGGTGCCATGCGTGGCGCCGGTGCCGCTCTTGCTCCGGCTATCACCTCCATCACAGCGAACCTTTGCCGTATTCCCCTGGCCTATTTCCTTGGAACAAGGCCCCTTCGCACGGAGATCAATGAACTGCTGGCCACCAGGCCGTCAGAACTCATAACGAAGGCCAACGAGCTTTTTGCCACCGGCGCCTACAGTAAGATGGAAGAAGCGGAGCGCTCCGCAGCCGCGATCCTGGCAGCTCCGGATCATTTCATGTATATGTTCTACGCCATGGGTATTTCCATGGTCGTCGGCGCGGTGCTGATCTACCTGTACTTTACCTTCGGCAAATGGCAGGAAAAGAGCATTATACCGAAAAAGGAGGTGCAAGATGAGTGAAGAGTCTAAGCAGCAGGAAGTGCAGTTTGATGAGAAACCGCTCATCCCTACTTATTTCAAGCTGTCTCTGCCGCTCGTTTTCAGTTCCATCATTTCCGTTATCTACAATCTGGTAGATACCTACTTTATCGCCCAGACCGGCAACGCACTGCTGGTCGCCGGCGTTTCGCTGTGCTCGCCGATCTTTATGATCCTGATGGCTTTCGGCAATATCTTCGCGCAGGGCGGCAGCTCGCTGATCGCCCGCCTGCTCGGCCAGAAACGGGCCGATGACGTCAAGCGTGTCAGCGCTTACTGTTTCTGGATCTCGATCGTCATCGGGGCCGTGATCGGCGGCCTGCTGCTGCTCATCCGTGATCCGTTCCTGTTCCTGCTCGGCGCAAGCCAGGATACGCTGCCCTATGCCAGGGAATACGGTGTCGTCCTGCTGATCGGCGCGCCGTTCATCGTACTGACCTTTATCCACACGAACCTCGTCCGCTGCGAAGGCAAATCCACGCTTTCGATGACCGGCACCATCCTCGGCGCGGTCGTCAACGTGATCCTCGACCCCATCCTCATCCCAAGCATGGGCGCGATGGGTGCCGCGATCGCTTCAGTGATCGGTTATATCTGCACAGATGTGTTCATGCTGATCGTCGTGCTGCGTAAGTGTCATTCGTTCTCGGTCAGGCCGCAGTTCACCATCGAGGGAAGCTTCTTCAAGGAGATCGTGCTGATCGGTATCACGGCGGCGATCACCAATATCGCGTCCAGCCTGTGCATCATCCTGGTCAACCAGAAGCTGCTGGTCTTCGGCGACGACAAGATCGCCGCGATGGGCATCGTGTTCAAGATCACGATGATCGTGAATATGATCCTGGTGGGATTCTCCTTCGGCGGCGTGCCGCTGTTCGGTTTCCTGGCCGGCGCCGGCGAACGCGAGAAAGTCCGCAAGCTGATCCGGTTCTGCCTGCTGTTCGCGTGCAGCATCGCGCTCGTGATGTCCGCGCTGGTCTTCGTACTCGCGAGGCCGTTGATCGGCCTGATCACGCCGGACGAAGTGCTGATCGAGATCGGTATCCCCATGCTGCGCTGGCAGGTGTCCGGCTTTGTGTTCGCGGGCGTGGTGATGCTGATGACCTGCCTGTGCCAGGCGACAGGAAAAGCCCTGCCGGCGCTGGTACTGTCCCTCAGCCGACAGGGCGTGGTGTTCGTGGTCGTGTTGCTGATCACAGCAGCGATCTTTGGCTATACCGGCATCCTGATGGCGCAGCCCGTGGCCGACGCGATCAGCGCCGTGATGGGCCTGTGCATCCTGGCCCGGCTGAATTCGGTTTAGATCGTATTGCCGATCATAAACGCGCTTCGGATCGCAGTCTGCAGATCACCCAGGCGGCTGCAGTCGCCGATCATATAGAACTGTTTCCCACAATTCATATATTTCTCCGCGCCGGAAACGTCCGGCCGCATCCCCGCCGCCAGCAGGACCGTGCCGGCGGCGATTTTATGCTCTTTTCCGGCCTGGTCACGATAGGTGACGCCTTCTTCCCCGATCCCGGTGCAGGTCGCGTTCAGAAGGATTTTCAGATGATCCTCATATTCCCGCACGGCTGCGAGGAACATGCCATAATAATGTCCGCGCCGGGCCTCTTCCGCGATCACGTTCTTCATTTCGATCACCGTGACGTCGTGTCCGTTCTGAGCCAGATAAAGGCCTGTCTCCACACCGACTTCACCGCCGCCTATGATGACGATCGGATCCGAGACCTTCTCCTCGTGACCATAAATGGCGGTCGCCGGGACAGCTTTGCTGATGCCTGGGATGGGTGGGATCACATAAGCCGCGCCGGTCGACGCGATCACTACATCAAAGTCCTGCGCTTCCAGCCATTCCGGATCCGGAGCGTCGTTCAGACGAATCGTAAGATTCGGCGCCTCCCCGCACTTGCGTTCAAAGTAAGCGAGCAGGTTTTTCATCGGCCACTTGAACGAGGCATACCGACTGTGATCCATCATACCGCCAAGATGATCGCTCTTTTCGAAAAGTGTGACCTCGTGGCCGCGTTCGGCACAGACCAGCGCCGCTTTCATGCCGGCAGGACCGCCGCCTATGACAGCGACTTTCTTCTTCCGTTCCACCGGTACGATCCGTTTGTCGATCGTCTTCTCCGACGCGAAGCGCGGATTGACGACACAGACCGAAAGCTGATGATTGGGATTATGACACTTATTGCAGCGCAGGCAGGGAACGATTTCTTCCGGCTTGCCTTCATAGAGCAGCCGCCCATAATCCGGGTTGGATATATAGGCGCGTGCCATGGAGATAAGATCTGCCTTTCCTTCCGCGATCGCCTTCTCACAGTCATCCGGCTCGAAGAAGCCTGCAGAGGCCGCGATCGCTGTCTTGACGCCGGCTTTTTTCACATATTCCGCCATATACAGGAACGGTGTACGGCTTTTCGCGAAACCGATCGGATGCTGGCTGTCGATCTCATAGGAGCGAAGCGTCAGAATATCGATCAGGCCTTCCGCCGCCCGTGCAAATGCCACTGTATCATCCAGCGTCCAGCCGCCGGGTTCGATCTCATGCCCGGTCAGGGAAGCTTCGATCGTAAAGTTCTTCCCGCACTTCTCCTTGATCCGTCTGCACAGCATCAGTGAGAACCGACTCCTGTTCTCCAAACTGCCGCCGAATTCATCCGTTCGTAAGTTGGAGATCGGTGACAGCAGCTGGCCTGTCAGGACCATGCGGTAGGACATATGGATATAAGTGCCGTCAAATCCGCAGTCCGCCATGCACTTCGCCAGATCGGAGTATTTCTCGATCAGCTCATAAAGTTCATCTGTCGTCAGTTCATTCTGAACCATGTGGAATGTCGGCGCTCCCGCTTTCATCTCGGGGAACACCATGATCGCGCCGTGCGCTCTCGCCCCGTAAAAATGAACTGCGTCCGCCATCTGAGCCATATAGTTCTGCGCGTCCTCATCGAACGCGTCCCATCCGTTGCCGCCTTTCCAGTTCTTGCCGAAGGCGTTCCCGTCGCAGGTCACGATAGCGGCGCCTCCCCTTGCTCTCGACGCGTAACATTCGATCAGCGTGTCGGACGGCCAGGTCTCCCCAGCCTGCGCGTGATACGGCTGCGAAGGCGGACAGATCATGCGGTTTTTCAATATCACGTCCCCGATCCTCAGCGGAGACAGCAGATGTGGATAATACGGATTCATAGGAAGGCTCCTTTCTTCTTTTCCTGGGACAAGTATACCACAGACTGGTCCTCAGTAAAATAGATCAAATCCTCGCACGTCCAAAGACCCATGGATATCATGCGATGGACTAAGAAATGCAAAATACTCGATTTATTGTCCCTTTTTGAGCTTCAAGCCAACAGTCAGGGGGACAAGAATTTTTCTATATGCAATTATGATCCCACTTTTCTCGTGAAAATCAAAAAAAGTGGGACAACGATTGCATATATGAAAATTCGTAACCCTTCACGTCCTGATGATGCAGGGAAAAAGGGATAAAAAATGCATATATAAAAAAAGTCAATCCTTTTTCAGTTCAGGAAATTCGCGGTACCATTCATCAAACTGACGTGCGTCCCAGGTGGCGGGATAGGATTCGAAAAGCTTTGCCAGGCTCTCCTCGCCGCGTGCTCTCAAGATCGTGGTTTCCTTCTGTGTATACCAGCGATGAGCGACCGGCCAGAGGGATTTGATCGAGCAATTACCTGTTTCTGAAACATTCTCCACTAAATGAGCCCCGGTCACGATCCCGCCGGTGATTCCCAGACCGCCTTCATTCGTCATGACTGCGCTGTCGCCCAGTGCCGCGAATCCTCCGGCCACAAAAGCCGCCGGCGGGTCGCCGCAGGGCATCACGCCGGCACCTTCCGCCAGAACTGTGCCTTCGGCCATCTGTGGAAACGCCGCGATCCCTTCCAGACCGATCTTCCGTGCGGTCTCGCCGCCATCCGGCTCGAACACCTCCACACAACAACCCAGGTCCACGACGTCCGCACTGAGGCGTGACATCCAGGTATACCCCCGCACGCCTTCCATCTGGCAATGGCCCATATACTGGAAAGGAAAATGCATCTCCCCGGGTGTCATGCTTCCTCTTGTCCGCCTCACCGATTTGAAGGAAGAAAACTGCGGCACATCCGTTTTTGCCGCGATCGCTTCCGGCAGGAGCTGTCTGCGCAGGACCGCGTCGATGCCGGTTGCGTCGATCACCAGGTCTGCTTCATAGGTCTTTTCTTCTCCATCTTCCAGTACCGAAAAACCGGTAACTTTGATATCTTCCAGTCGGGGGCCCAGTCTCCCATCCAACCGGTTGACTTTGCTTAAAAAATGCAGCTGAACCCCAAGCGCCTTTACCTTCTCCAACTGCCAGCGGGTCAGTCCGCCGCGGTCGATCAGATACAGATCTCCGGAACTCTTCCGGCTCTGAAAAACGCCCGTACTGTCCGGATCCGGCGTAGCCTTGACCAGTTCCCCGCTTACGTCCCTGCCGACAGCCTGCGGTACAGGAAGTCCTAAAGCCTTCACGGCAGAAAGCTCGATACAGTCTGCCCAGGAATACCTGGCGATCACGCCCGCTTCATCCATCACATCAAATATGTGTACATTCCACCCGGCCTTCGCGAAAGCCTGGGCAGCAGCGAGCCCCACATGCCCGGCTCCGGCGATCAACACTGTTTTCATCTGATGCCTCCTATCTTTTTCCGGGACAAGTATATCATAAACCATCCCTCCGTAAAATAAGTTTTACTTATCAATGTCCATAGAAAACCAGATTGATTCGTCCTTTCTTATTGGCTATACTTATCCAAGACTGAATCGTGCTGATAAGGAGGGACGTATTTTATGAATGATTTTACCTTTCAGAACCCTACGAAAGTTCTCTTTGGAAGGAACCAGCTGGAGCATCTTCCGGAGGAACTGAAGAATTTCGGGACTCGTGTGCTTATGGTCTACGGCGGCGGTTCTATCAAAAGAAACGGGCTGTATGATAAGCTGATGGGACTGATGACCGGTGCCGGACTGACCGTTTTCGAGCTTCCCGGCGTTGAACCGAATCCTCGCCATACGACAGTAAACAAAGGCGTGGCGATCTGCCGCGAAAACGATGTCGAAGTGATTTTGGCAGTAGGCGGCGGTTCGACGATCGACTGTGCGAAAGGGATCGCGGCAACGACCCTGTCCTCTTCCGATAATGTGTGGGATCTGGTCGAACACAAAGTCAGCTACACCGAGGCGCTTCCTATCGTAACGGTGGTCACGATCGCCGCTACAGGTTCCGAGATGGATACCGGCGCCGTGATCAGCAATATGGACCTGAATATCAAGAGCGGGATCGGAAGCCCGATCTGCCGGCCGAAGGTCACCTTTGAGGACCCAGAACTGACATTTACGGTTCCGGCGTACCAGACGGCATGCGGCAGTTTCGATATCATGTCTCATATCTTTGATGTAGCATATTTCAGCAACCAGCCTCAGATGGATATGCTGGAGCGGATCCAGGAAGAAGTGCTGAAGACCGTCGTCAAGTACGCGCCGGTCGCGATCGCTGAGCCGGACAACTACGAAGCTCGCGCCAACCTTATGTGGGCGTCCTCCTGGGCACTGAACGATTTCCTGTACTGCGGCGTGAGGCAGATGACCGCCTGCCACGCGATGGAACACGAGCTGTCCGCTTACTATGACATTACACACGGATTGGGGCTTGCCATCCTCACTCCCCGCTGGCTCGCCTATATTCTTGATGAAAATACTGCCCCGAAGATCCGGCAGTTTGGCGTCCGGGTGATGGGGATCGAAGCGACGGACGATGTGATGAGCGACGCAAGAAAAGCGATCGATGCATTGGCTGATTTCTGCTTCAAAACGCTTGGCCTGGAGAGCCACCTGTCCTCGCTGGGGATCGGTGAGGAAAACTTCGAGAAGATGGCGCAGGCTGCCTGCCGCGGTGGTGAGCTGTACAGCTTCAAGAACCTGAAGAAGGAAGACATCGTCAATATCTACAGGATGTGTCTATAAGAATAGGAAGGAGTTTTTCAAATGAGCGAGTATCTTGGAAAAGACATTTTTAAACTGGGCTTCGGCCTGATGCGGCTGCCCAAGAACGCAGACGGTTCGACGGATATCGAACAGGTCAAGAAAATGGTGGATCTGTTCCTCGCGGCCGGCGGCACCTACTTTGATACGGCATACGTCTATGATATGGGCCGTTCGGAGGAAGCATTCAGGAAGGCGGTCGTGGAACGGTATCCCCGTGAGAGCTTCACTCTGTGCACAAAGATCAACGCCTGGGAACAGTGTCACGATGAGGAAAGCTGCAAGCAGCAGTTTTACACCAGCCTGGAACGTACCGGCGCCGGTTATTTCGATTTCTATCTGCTTCACGGCCTGATGCCAAACAACTACAGAAAGTTTGACGAATATCATATCTGGGATTTCGTGAAGGAAAAGAAGGCGGCCGGACTGATCAAAAACTATGGCTTCAGCTTCCACGGAAGCGCCGAACTTCTGGAGCAGATCCTCTATGAACATCCGGACGTGGATTTCATCCAGCTTCAGCTGAACTACGCAGACTGGGAAGATGAGCGGATCCAGTCAGGTGCCTGCTATGAGGTCGCCAGAAAACATAATAAGCCGATCACAGTTATGGAGCCGATCAAAGGCGGCGCACTGGCCAATCCTATTCCCAGCGTGCAGGCGATCTTCAAAGCATCCCGCCCCGATCTCTCCCCCGCATCCTGGGCGATCCGGTTCGTTGCCGGCATGGATGGGATCATTACGGTCCTTTCCGGCATGTCGAACATCGCTCAGATGGAAGATAACCTGAGCTATATGAAGAACTTCCAACCGCTTTCTTCCGAGGAACACGCCGTCCTGAAGCAGGCGAAAGCTGCGATCGCTGCAGTGGATTCCATCAAGTGCACCGGCTGCCGCTATTGTGTGGAAGGCTGCCCGATGAACATTCAGATCCCGAATATCTTCAGCGCGCGTAATACGCAGCTGATGTATAACGATCTAAACGGCGCGAAGCGTTCCTATGGCTTCATGACCAGGAACCACGGAAAAGCTTCCGACTGTCTGCAGTGCGGTCAGTGTGAAGCCGCGTGCCCGCAGCATCTGCCGATCATTACTCTGCTTCAGGAATGCGCAGCGGCTCTGGAATAATAGATCGGGTTAATCCTCACATTTTTCTTTATCCCCCCCAAAGGGTTAGGGACCTCCAACCCTTTTTGGGGGGATATTGCATTTTCACTACAAAAACAAGTTAAACGCCCCAAAAGCATCAAAAACCTCCTCTCACAGGTTTTCCTCTAGACGTCTATAAGGAATTATTGTAAGTTGTCCTTCTTTGAGATATCCCATCCGGTCTGTCCAAGTTTACGTGTTTGCATAATATATCCTCCTGTTTTTGTTATCTTCTGTTCCTGTAAAAATATGGTATAATAGCTGACAACGAATCTGATCTGCGGCCATCGCCGCGAAAGGAGACCAAGAGCTATGAAAATTGCCGTATACTGCGGGTCTACGCCCGGAAACGATCCGTTTTATGTACAGACAGCCCGGGAGCTTGGCGAGTGGATGGGCACACACGGACATGAGCTCGTCTATGGCGGTTCCAACACGGGTCTCATGGGCGCCGTCGCGGATGGCGTCCTATCAGCGGGAGGCCGCGTGACCGGCGTCGTCCCGAACGTGGCGGAGATCCAGGGACGGATCCATCGCGGCGTCACGACGCTGATCGAAACCGAGACCATGGCCCAGCGCAAATCGAAGATGATCGAGCTTGCCGACGCGTTTATCGCGTTGCCCGGAGGGATCGGGACCCTGGACGAAATGACGGAGATCATCTCGCTGCGAAGCCTGAAGATCCTTCAAGGTCCGGTCATCTTTTATAATATGAAAGGTTACTATGAACCGATGAAGGCTGTTCTTTCCAACATCCTTCAGCACGGCTTCGGACGGACCGAGTACTTTTCTGAAATCCTGTTTGCGGAGCGGCTGGAAGAGATCGCTCAGCTGCTGGAAGGTACTGACCTGTGTCCATGACTTTAGAAGGAGGCAGCCATGAATAATTCTATTCCTGGCTCGGATGGTGTTCAGATCGGTCAGGGCACCGTTTCCGAGATTCAAACTTCGATCGGACTTTACGCCGGACATGCGCTGGTAGAGAGCTATATTCCGGAAGGATGGAAAGTGACCACCAACGCTCCGGAGCGGGAAGCGAATCTTCTTTGCCCGCTGACGGTGCAGGTCATGTACCGTTCCCCGGAAGAAGATGCTTCGATCATCTTTACGGGAACGCGAGCTTTCAAACACCTTGATCCTACGCCTCAAAACGCACAGTGGCAGGGACAGATGCAGGACAGGGTGATCAGACTTTCCTTTCAAAGCGCTCAGATGATCTGCGGCTCCGTCCTGCAGCAGAATCAATCTGAGGCAGAAAACCTTCAGATCCTTTCGGAAGAAAACGAGCCGGATGCCTGGGCCATCAGCCTTGGACAGAAACGAGCCGCCGAATCGATCAACGCCGGAATGCTTGAACCCGGATCCGAATGGTACAAAATAACCGCCTCTTTTGCCGACAGAAACGGACAGCATTGGTGCAAACAGGTCGAAACGCTTGTTACCTACGCTTATCAGCCTGTCTCACAGACGGAACAGATGCTGTATCAGATGGCTTTGCAGTCACAGGCAAGAAAAATGAATCTGGCCTCCTCTCTTGCTGCGAACGGAAGATTTGCCGGTTTAGTGGCCGGACTGGCCGAACCTCAGATCCCGGCGCCTCAGCCTAAACTGCTCTGGACCGTACAGTACATTCTTGAAACATGTGCCCCGGAGGCACAATTCCCGGACGTCGTGAAAAACCATGACAGGATCCGCGAAAGCATAAAAGTCCTTCCTCTGTTCGAGCAGGAAAGGGATCGGCTCTGGAAGCTGCTGTTCCAGCAACAGCAGCAGGACGACGCGATCGTCAATCAGGCATTAAGCCAGATGAATCAGCAGCAGATGGCTTCCTGGGACAGAAAACAGCAGATCATCCAGAATACTTCGAACTATGAAAACGCGGTGATGCATCAGATGTTCCAAAGCAACGCCGAGACAAATCAGAAGGTCAGCAATCTAC
Source organism: Bacillota bacterium (assembly GCA_017620135.1). Lineage (GTDB taxonomy): Bacteria > Bacillota > Clostridia > Lachnospirales > Bianqueaceae > RUG760. Next base: position 23,903 of record JAFZQZ010000003.1, on the reverse strand, counting down.
AGTCTGAAGCGATCCGCGGAGTGAACTCTTTTTATACGAATTCATTCGGATACGGCGTGCCGCCTGTCGTAGAGGCCGATATCGGCTGGGATCATGTCTATCAAAACATGCAGTTTCCGGATCAGTTTGCGACCTCTACGGGAGCTGCCCCTGCCGACTTTGGCGTCGATTTTGAAGAGCTGAAAAAGACAGACGGCGCCCCTTATCTGCGGCCGTAAGCCGGCATATTCAGTCTGTCGAGCAAAGCATCGATCTTCATTTCAGATTTGCTTTTGCATATGCGGTAATGATCGATTTCGAACTCGCTGCGTCCGCGCCATGGATCGCCAATCCCTGTCCCACGCTTGCCCCTTTGCAGTGCTTTTTCAGCGCGGCCGGCGCTCCGGCAAGCCCCGATCCTTCATGCGTCATGACCGGAAAGACTTTCTTTCCGGAAAAGTCCAGTTTTTCCAGCTGTGAGAAAACCGCCATGGGATAGGTGCCCCACCAGCACGGCCCCGCTACGACGATGTTATCGTATGCGGCGATACTGCTAAGATACTGTTTCAGCTGCGGACGTTCGTTTTTCCGCAGTTCCTGTTTCGCTTCGTCCGTACAGGTCATATAGTCGGTGCTGTAAGCGTTCACCGTATCGACCTCAAACAGGTCGGCCCCGGCGAGGTCCCGGAAGTATTCCGCTACGATCTCGGTATTGCCTTTTTTCAGATCACGGATCGCTCCATTGACATAATTCATCCCTTTTCTCGAATAATAGATCACCAGTGTTTTTCCCATCGTGTGTTTCTCCTTTTCAGTTTCTGCCTTTATTGTATTAGAGTCTTGCTAATGAATCAATTTTCGTTTATGATGTTTCCTATAAGTATAACTTATCTGTAAACGGAGGATAGGATGCTTCTCAAACAGATCCAATACTTTCAGGCGGTCGTCGAAAACAACAGCTTTTCAGAAGCCGCTGAATCCTGTCATATTTCACAGTCTGCCATCTCGCAGCAGATCAAAGCGCTCGAGGAAGATCTCGGCGTCCTGCTGCTGGAGCGCAAGGGGCGAAGTTTTCTGTTGACGCCGGCAGGCAGTCACTTTTATCAGAAAAGCCTGATCCTGCTGTCCGATCTGGATCAACTGCGCCGGGAAACCGCCAGGATCGCCCGCGGAGAGACCGCCGAACTCAAGCTCGGATACCTGGCTACCTACAGTGGAGGAGAATTTCAGGAGGCGATCGCGGCTTTTGCGGAGAAATACCCGAATGTCGAGCTGACGATCCTGCAGGGCACCCATGAAGACCTGTATTCCTGGCTGATTTCGGGTAGAATCGACCTGGCGTTCAGCGATCAGCGACGTGTCTTCTATGATGATTACAACAACCTGATCCTGGCGGAAGCCACTTCTTACGTCGAGATCTCGGCCCGCCATCCGTTCGCGAAGCTTCCCTCGATCGAGATCAGCGATCTGAAGAATACGCCCTGTATCCTGGTGGCGGGACCGGATCAGGAAAAATCGGAATCAGCCTTTTACCTCGCCAATATGGGTTTTTCCGGCGGATTCATTTTTGCCCGATCCCTTCCGGAAGCCCGGCTCATGATCGCTTCCGGCCGGGGGTTCCTGCCCATCGAAGGCGTCCGCGACGATATCTATTTCGACCGTTCGATCGTGCGCGTCCCGTTGATGCGGCGCGGTGAAAAAGTGACAAGAAAATACTGCGCCTTCTGGAGCCTCGACAACTCCGGATATTATATCGAAGAGTTTGCCGATCTTCTGAAAGCGCAGTTCGAATAAGGCTCGGGCCTTTTCTTATTTCTCGAATTCTCCCGCGACTTCGGTAAGCAGTTCGCGGATCTTCAGGTGCTGCGGGCAGATGCGTTCACATTTCCCGCATTTGATGCAATCGGAGGCCTTTCCTCCGTCCCTGGTCAAGATGTTTCTGTAGTAATAATCCTCGTTCCAGTTGTGGAAGACGGTCTTCATATTGTAGCAGGCGAACAGCTCCGGGATCTTGATCTTCATAGGGCAGTCGTTATCCAGCACGCAGTAATGGCAGCCCGTGCAGGGGATCATTCCCATCGAGTTGAAGATCGCGCGGACTTTTTCGATCGCCGCGTGCTCGTCCTGCGAAAGCGGGACAAAGTCCTTCATGAATCCGATATTTTCCGTCATCTGATCCATGTTGCTCATCCCGGAAAGGACCACGCAGATGTTCGGGAAGCTCGCCGCGAAGCGGATCGCGTAAGAGGCGTTCGACTGTTTGGTTTCCTCATCCTTCTGAAGGTCATCGAAGACTTTCTGTGCTTCTTCCGGGAGGTTGATCAGACTGCCGCCTTTGACAGGCTCCATGACCAGGACCGGTTTCCCGTACTTTTCACAGACTTCGTAGACTTTACCGCTTTCTACGGACAGATCGTCATAGTCTACGTAATTGAACTGGATCTGGACGATCTCGATCTCCGGGTGTTCGGAGAGGATCTTCTCCAGAACGTCGGCCTTGTCGTGGAAACTGATACCGAAATGACGGATCTTGCCTTCCGCTTTCAGTTCCATGGCCGTTTCGTAGGCCCGCGCCTTTTTGAACTTTTCATAGATGGCGCCGTCCTGCGCGTGCATCAGGTAGAAGTCGAAATAGTCCACACCGCAGGCTTCCAGCTGCATTTCAAACAGCGGCCTGATCTCCTCTTCCTTACGGAAGAAATGGGTTGAAAGCTTGTTGGTGAGGACAAAGCTCTCTCTGGGATAACGTTTGACGACGCTCTCACGGATCGCGGGTTCAGACTTCGTGCCAAGGTATCCGTGTGCCGTGTCAAAATAGTTAAAGCCGGCCTGCATGAAGGCATCGACCATTTTGTTCATTTCCGCGAGGTCAACATTTTCGCCCGCCATAGGAAGCCGCATACATCCGAGACCGAAGTTCCCTTTGATCTCCGGGAAAAACTTGTTCTGCTGTACCATTTCAATTCCTCCTCAAATGATTCTGCTTTAATTATATCAACCTGACGCCCGTCATCAATTCGAATTATGCAACCATTCCATAAGTTTAACTTATCAAAGGAGGTCCACATGATCCAGACTACTATTACTTCTGTAAAAATCTACCGCAGTGGCGCGGACATCATCCGCCGCGGCCAGACCGAACTTCTTGAAGGCGAAAACCTGCTGAAGATCGGCGGCCTGACCCGCAGCGCCGACACCGACACCGCCCGCCTGTTCTTCCCCGAGGGCGTTCGTCTGCTTGATCTGCGGTTCAACTTCGACGCGGCCGCCGAGGAGGACAAGCCTTCTGATGCGATCCAGGCGAAACTCGACGCCATCAGGAAAAAGATCGAGATCAAACAGAAACAGGCTGACCTCTGGGAGGAGAACGGAACATTCTCCGGCCGGTCGCAGCAGCCGATCGAAGAGATCGAGGCTTATATCCAGAAGCTTCCCGAGCGTCTCGAGGAGCTTTACCTGGAGATCACCGGTCTCGAAAAGGAACAGAAAGCTCTGGAAAAAGAGCTTTCCGAGGCTGCGCGGACCGAATCGCTGCCTGTGATCGAGGCGGTCGTGGCGGCACCGGCTGCCGGGCCGTGCGCGTTTGAAGTCCACGCGTTCGAGCATCAGGCAGGCTGGAAGAGCGTTTACGAGATCCACACGGACGCCAAAGGTCCGATGAACCTGCGGATGCGGGCTCAGCTGTACCAGAATACCGATGAGGACTGGGAGAATGTGTCCGTTTCACTCCTGACCGGGCGCCCGTCCGGTGGAAGCCTGCCCACCCTGCCCGCGATCTATCTGAACATCCGCGAGGAACAGGCTGCAAACAGCATGTTCATGGGCGGAGCCATGCGGATGGCCAGCGCTGAGATGGCAATGCCTCAGATGGCAATGGCCAAAGCAGCCCCGATGTCCGACACGATCAAGCTTTCCCGTGTCGAGACCGAAGAGGCGACCGTTTCCAGCGAGGAGACCATGGACGCTTACCTCCTCCCCGCCGCCAAGACGATCCCGTCCGGATCGTCCGGAACGATGGCGGACCTGCAGCAGTTCGAACTGCCCTGCGAATACCGCCTGGCCTCTGTGCCTAAACTGGATCGCTCTGCCTATCTCATCGCCACGATCCAGACCAAAGACATTCCGTCCGTCGTCCGCGGCACCGCGTCGATCTACCTTTCCGGCATCTACACCGGCACGACCTCGCTGCAGCCTGACCTGACGGAAGAAAGCGCCGATATCACGCTCGACCAGGATGAAAGCATCCGCCTTAGCCGGATCGAGAAATCCAAGAAGACTTCCAGCGCTCTTCTCAAAGGGACGAAGAGCACGGACTACGTCTATGAGATCACCGCGACCAACACCAAGGACGCGCCTGTCACCCTGAACATCCAGGACCAGATCCCCGTTTCTCAGGACAAGACGATCACGGTCGAATTGCTTTCCTCCGACAAGGCAGAGCTGGAAGCTGAGACCGGTTTCCTGACCTGGAAACTGTCCCTGGCTCCGCGTGAAGCGAAAACGATCACCTTCAGCTACCGCGTTTCCTGGCCGAAAGACAAAAAGCTGAGTCTCTCCTCCCAGAAGGTCACTTCCTCTTCCGGCTCTTCATCCGCCTCCGGCCGCTTCTGCCCGACCTGCGGCGCGAAAGTCGCCCCCGGCCTGAAATTCTGCTCCGAATGCGGCTCGCCGATGACCAGGAACATCTGATATCCGAACTCTACCAACGGGCGAGAGGCTTAGAAATCTGCGTTATTGAACCTGACCGGCAGGGGCTTTACAATAAAGGCACATCAAACGTAAAGCAAAGGGAATGATACCATGGAACTTGGAAAAAAGATCAAACAGCTCCGCTTCAAAGCCGGCCTCACACAGGAACAGCTGGCGGACAGGCTTGGGATCGGACCGCAGTCCGTCTCCAAATGGGAGAACGCGGTCGCGATGCCGGACATCACACTGCTCCCGCAGATCGCGGAGATCTTCGGGGTCAGTATAGACGATCTGTTTGACCTGAGTACGGAGCAGCGCCTGAACCGCATCGAGAACCGCATGGACGTCGAGGAGGAACTTCCTCAGGACATCTTCTGGGAGTATGAGGAATTCCTGAAAAGCCAGCTTTCCTCGGAAACCTACAAGAAACGCGCGACCGAGCTGATCTCCTATCTCTACTGGCACCGCATGAACACATACGCGCAGAAGGTCCGCCGCTACGCAAAGGACGCGATCCGCATGGCACCGGCCGAAAAGGTGTGCCAGTGGATGCTCGGCCAGGCGGAACGCCACGCTGTCTGGGACTGGAATATCGCCAATCACTCGCTCGCCATCGACTTTTACCGCGAAGTCGCCGAACAAAACCCGGATGCCGCGCTGCCTTACATGTATCTCATCGACAATCTGATCGCCGATCATCGGGCAGACGAAGCGGAATCCTGGCTGAAACGCTACAGCGTCCTGAAAGACGCCAACCCCATTATGATCCGCGTCTATCCCGCGTATATCGCGCTGGCCCGTTTTGATGAGCCCAAGGCAAATGCCCTGATGGATCAGCTTCTCGCGGATCATCCGGACGACGACGGCGCCTTGTTCGAAATGGCGCAGTTCTACGCGATGAAATGTGACTATCCGAAGGCCATCGAGTGCTATGAGCGCTCTTTCGACGTGGACAAGCGCCGTCCGCGGTTCATGGACGCGCTGCAGGGGATCGCCGATATCTGTGAGATCAAGGGCGACTATAAAAAAGCGGCCGAGACCTACGACAGGATCATCGACCTTCTCGAAAACGAATGGGGCCTGACGGAAGAGACCGAACTGCAGCACGCGAAAAGCAAAAAAGCCCGTCTGCTGGAGCGTTCCGGAAAGGCATAATCGTCATCACAGCATGAGCAGAAAGACCCGGCCGTTCATTCGGCCGGGCTTTTTCGTGAAGTGAATTCCGTGATGTTCCTATTGTTTTTTCGTGCGAATTTGTATATCATGATCCATATAGGCACGATCCTCACATTTTCATAAAAGGAGTTTCCTCATGGCAAAGAAAATCAAGGAAAGATCACCGGAAGCTGTCGGCTTCAAGGAAATCTTCGGCGTCACCGCCCTGTCAACGAACAACGGTCTGGCTGCCATCTTCATGTCCACGTTGTTTATGATCTACATGACCGACTATGCCGGCCTCGGCGCCTGGGGCGCCACACTGGCCACAACGCTTCTCCTGGTCGCCAGGATCATCGATGCGGTCGACGATCCCATCCAGGGCTTCATCATGGACCGCGGGAAGATCGGCAAGCATGGCAAATACAAACCGTTCTTCATGCTTTCCATCGCGATGACCACGATCGGTACGATCGCGCTCTACTCCCTGCCGAACGCCATTACCAGCATGCCGATCGTCGTCACGATCTGGGTCATTTTCTTCTACTTTGTTTATGATATCGGTACTTCGTTCTACAACCAGAACCTGCTGTTCCGCACCATGACCAACGATCCCGAACAGCGTGCCAAACTGCTGGTCGGTCCGCGTCTGTGGGTCATGATCCTCGGTATGATCGGCTCGTTCATGACCGCCATCGCAGTCTCGATCCAGGCGGTCGTAGGCAGCTATAAGACCGCGTTCACGATCCTGGCCGCTGTAGGTATGGGCATCTCCACGATCGTCTCTGTGATTGGCTGGTTCCTGGTCAAGGAGAAACACGTGGTCGAGCAGGATGAAGACGAGAAAGTCAAATTCTCCGATTTCTTCGAACTCATCAAGACCAACAAACCCATGATGCTCAACTTCTTCAAGGGTATCTTCACCGGTTTCATCTGGACCTTCCTTTTCGCGGCGCCTTCCTATTATGTCAAATGGGCTTACTGCGCGGATCTTTCGACCGGCGCCGTAAACATGGAACTTTTCGCCACCTATTCCATGATCGTCTCGCTCATGATGCTGCTCCCGCTGATCCTCGGCACAGTGGTCGCGAACCCGATCCTGAAGGCGCTTAAGGGCGACTTCGTCAAGATGCACCGTATCGATCTCGCGGCGCAAGGCGCCGGCGGCCTTCTGATGTTCCTCGGGCAGATCACCGGGATCCTCCAGAAAACTCCCGCGTTCTTCTTTATCGTGATGTTCCTCATGGCGCTGGCGATCGGTATCGACTTTATCCCCGGCTCCAGCATCAGCATGGAGGTCATGGATTATACCATCTATTCGACCGGCAAGGACCGTTCGGCCCTGACCGGCGTGCTCGAGCGTTTCCTTGAAAAAGCGCAAACCGCGGTTTCTTCTGCGATCGTCGGCTCGGTACTGATCGCGATCGGCTACCAGGTCGATTCCGTCACCGGCGACTATGTGGGCGAGCTTTCCAAGGTCCCCACGATGCTGACCGGTATGATCGTGGTCATTGGCGTACTCCCCGCGTTGATGGCGATCATCGGACTTCTGATCTTCCGCAAATATCCGATCGACCAGACGGAGCGCCAGAAGATCCGGGCTTATATCACGGAGCACCAGACAAAGAAAAATCTTTAACAATTCTTAACTTTTTTGAAAAAAACACTTGACCTTCCACCTTGTGGAACGCTTATACTCGCCGCATAGATCAAAGAAACGCATCAAAGGGACGAAGAAATGAAGATCAATCAGGTAGCGGAACTCGTGGACATCACGAAAAAGAATATCCGCTTCTATGAAGACCAGGGCCTGGTCGATCCGGGAAGGGATCCCCAGAACGGATACCGCGAGTATTCTTTGGACGATGTCAGGCAGCTCATGCGGATCAAACTTCTCAGACAGCTCGGGATCTCCTGCGACAATATCCGGAAAATGAAGGATGGCAAGCTGGAGATCGAAAAATGTATGCACGACCGTTTGAGAGAGCTGGAGGAAGAGGAGCGCAGCATCGATCATATGAGAACGATGTGCGACCTGCTTTCCCAGGAGACCGGCACCTTTTCGTCGCTGGATGCGTCCTTATATCTGGACAAGATGAAAGAGCTGGAAAAGGGAGGTGGAAAATTCATGAATATCCGAATGTCTGACGTTCGGAAAAGAAAAACCGGCGCGATCATCGCGGCCGCCTTCATGGTAGTCCTGATGGCTGCCATGATCGTTCTGATCTTCTGGGCGGATAAGATCGATCCTGCGCCCAAGGGCGTGCTGATCGTCGTGATCGCTCTGTTCGGAAGTATCATCGTAGGTGTTTTGATCGCTTTAGTTCAAAGACTCAAAGAAGTCAAGAAAGGAGAATTGGATGAAGCTAATAAGTATTGAAAGTTATCCCGGTAAACAGATCGAAGTGCTGGGACTGGTCAAAGGGACTGTCGTTCAAACCAAGAATCTGGGAAGAGATTTTATGGCCGGCATGAAATCCTTAGTGGGCGGTGAGCTGGTCGGCTATACCGAAATGCTCAACGAAGCCCGTCAGATCGCGACCAAACGTATGGTCGACGAGGCGGAGGCGCTCGGCGCCGACGCGATCATCGGCGTACGCTATGGTTCTTCGCAGGTCATGCAGGGCGCCGCGGAAGTCGTTGCCTACGGCACCGCGGTAAAGATCATTGAGTAAAAACATGCACCACCAGGCGAAGTATGGAAATGAAAAGGCTGCAGCTATCATGGCTGCAGCCTTTTTGCTTTCATCATGATCACCCGACACTTCAAGACAGAGCGGTGCGGCGGTTCAGTAGCAAGGTTTGATCAAAAAGACGGCCAGCCTTGCTATTCAGCAACTGGGCTTTAGCAAGGTCTAGTCAAAAAAGCAGCCCACCTTGCTATAGTGGTAGCAAGGTTTGATCAAAAAGACGGCTCATCTTGCTACACAACAGCTGAACATTAGCAAGGTCGGGACACAAATGCCGCTCATCTTGCTATAGCGGTAGCAAGATTTGATCAAAAAGACGGCCCATCTTGCTATTCAACAGCCGGGCTTTAGCAAGGTCTAGTCAAAAATGCCGCCCACCTTGCTATAGTGGAAAGGGAATGAGGCCTGCAGGACTGAATAACAGTTCCTTTACAACTTTACGTGTCCTGATCGTATTCTCCGTACTCACATCCGATATGGGTGGCTTCGATCTCATCGATCAGTTCCAGCGCGCCATTCTTTTTCTCATACAGCTTCACGCTGCCCCATCCGGTACCGCCATTCCAAAGACGGTTATGCTTCTTGCTGCCGTCCGGCGCCTCGTAGTTTACCAGCAGCATCTCCTTCTTCCGGCAGAAAACCTCGGTCTCCATGACCGCGTGGATGTTCTCCTGCCGCACGTGCCAGATCACCAGGTCCTCTTTTTTCTCGAAGGAAAACTCTGTTTTTACCATCAGGTGGATCTTCGAAAAGTTGAAATCGTATTCCTTTCCTTCATAGTAGAAAACACCCAGCAGCCTCCGATCCAGCGGGACAAAATAGATCTTCGGCCTGCCGCCGCCGATATCGAACACACTGTTTTCCAGCTGCTTCCCGGTCTTTTTGCTGACCAGGCAGTTGGATGAAAGCCATACCCAGGGACTCGTAAAATCCCGGCCCCAGTTTTTGTCGGCGTAGCCATAGCTTTTCTCCGGCGTAACGGAATACTCTCTGCCGTTCAGTGTGATCGTGCCCTGATACGCGCTTTTCATTCCCTCCGCGTGCCAGTACATCGCAAACGCCTCCGCGTCCCGAAGCGGTTTGCTGGCGCCGTATCCTACGTTGAACGCGATCTGTTTATCGATCGTAAGATTCCAGGATAGACTGCCGAAGTCGCACATCCATTCCGGATGAGCCGCCGCTTCTTCCGGCGTGATCGTGATGCTGCCCTTCAGCACGGTCTCTGAGGCCAGACAATCATCCGCTTCGACCTGATACGGGGCGTCGCCGTGAAGGTTTACATCCTTCCAGGCAAAGAATCGGTGCAGCTGGCAGTGGTCTTCTCCCCAGGTGCCTGCCTTGACCATCAGATAAGACGGCTTCTTCCCTGCTTCCTTGTTCGCCGGCAGCTGGCCCAGGACCGGCTCATCCTCCGCCAGTGCGGGGTTGCAGACAAAAAACTCGATAAAGAATGCTTTGTCCTCGCCGGTCTCCACATCCTGCGCTGTAAAGGAATGCCACCACCAGTCATATCCGTGATGGGCCAGCGGCCCATGCAGCATGCACGCGTTCCGGCTTATATCATGATGATTGAACATACTAAGACTCCTTATCCTCTACCTGATACATCAGTCTTAACCGTTGTGCTTCATTCGCGGCAAACCCAAACTTCTCGTAGAAGTGGATCTTGTCTGGCATCGCGCATAGTTCTACCGCGATCTGTGTACCTGGCACGCCGTGTTCATTGATATATGTCAGCAATTCATCGATCAATCGACGTCCCAGTCCCTGACCCTGATATTCATAGTAACAAAGGCCCTGATCGCCGATCACTCTTGCCATCGCCACGATCTCGTTCTCTTTGAAAATGGATACCCTAAAGAGTGTGTTCTCCATGGCAAGCCTGGTCTGTTCCAGTGACGGAGGATTTCCCCATACCGACTTCCACAGAAAAACGAATTCCTCCGCGGTAAGTTCATTATATCTGACTATATAATCACACATGACGTGTTCCTTAATACCCCAGCGCCCGGTCGACGATATGGATCGGCGGCCGTCCATCCAGGACGCGGGTCAGGTTTTCGATCACCACATCGATCACGCGCTCATAGTTGACTCCGGCGCGGTAGCCGCCGGAAATGTGCGGCGTCAGGTACGCTCGCGGCGCGGTCCACAGCGGATGATCCGCCGGCAGCGGCTCCGGATCCATGACGTCCAGACACGCCGCCTTCAGATGCCCGCTCTCCAGTACCCGGACCAGATCCCCGGTCACGACGGAATTACCGCGGCCGACATTCAATAGGATCGCTGTCTTCTTCATCAACCGGAGGCGCCGCTCATCAAACATCCCCTCCACCGAGCCGGTCCCGGGAAGGCTCAGAGCGACCACATCCATCTCCGGCAGCAACTCGTCCATTTGATCCGGCGTCACGAGCTGCTGTACGAAGTTCGGCTGATCGTGGATCGTACGCCTCACGCCATAGCAGATCGCCCCAAGAGCAGCGGCCTTCCGAAGATACGATGTGCCGATCGCGCCCATGCCCACCGACAGGATCTTCGATCCTTCAAACCGGTCGATGTTATTCAGCAGGATCCAGCCCTTCTCATCCTGCATGTGGACATACTCGGGCATCCGTTTCATGGCCATTAGAGTCGTCGTAAGCATGTGCTCCGCGATCGAGTCGCCGTAGGCGCCGTACGCGTTGGCCAGGACGACCTCTTCCGGCAGAAAGGAGAATCCGTTCGCGCCGGCGCTGAAGGTCTGCACCACACGCAGCTTCGGCATCTTGCTCACCATCTCCGGCGAGATGAAATTACCCACAAAGATCTCGCACCTCGCCAGATCCTCTTCCCGGATATCTCCGACATCCTCCGCAAAAACGACCTCCGCCCCGGGAAGCGCCCGGAATCGCCGAATGCTCTCGTCACTATGATCACTGGTTACGATAATCGTTGTACTCATGACTTCCCTCCTACTGTATCAATAATCCAGGCCGTATTGGCAGCTGCTATTATGTCTGGTCCGGATAATCCCAGAAATGACCTTTGTGAAAGTTCTCGTTGCCAAGCGGCTTTGCCGTCAGCCGGAACATGACGCAGCCATCGGGACAGACGACCGATTTCGTGTACTTACTGTCTCCGCCGACGTTCTCCAGGTCCCCACCGCTCCTTACCGCTTCCATCAGGGGAAAGAGCATCATCATGGTTTTTGAGCAGATCCCGAAGCCGTCCTTATTGACCGGGCATCCGTACGTACAGGTGTATTTGTCACCTACCTCTTCACCATTTCGGCAGTATCTCTCCGTATGATCCCCGTGGACAAAAGAGGTCACTTCAACCGTGAACTCGTATTCCTCGTCATACCATTTCTTCATTTGTTGTTTCCTCCAGTTATATGTATTTCACTTCTTGACCCGGCATCCGCCAAATGCATGGATCGAACGTGTTCCGGCCTTTACCCTTCCGCCCTGCAGGCTTCCTTTGGGTATAAACAGCTCATCCCCCGCATGAAGAACGTGCTCTTCCCCGTCGATCGTCACGATATACTCGCCTTCCACGCAGAGCATGTACTCATCGTAATCATGCATATGCTCCTTTGAGACCCTGTCTGCCTTGTAGATCCAAAATGCCATCTGGCTGCCGTCGTTCGCCGTGTAATAGTAGCCTTCAATGTCAGGCGTGTTTTGCTGCGACGCGGGTATTTTGTTTTCCTGCCTGAACATAAACTCCGGGAATTTCATAGTGCCTCCTCATCTTATTCCAGCTTCACATTATGAATCTATGTTATCACAGCTGCTCCTTATAATTCAAGTTTTTCAAAATCACGCGTTCGTGCTCCGTGAAAGGCTTGTTTTTCAAAATCGCACGTTTCATTTGCTCCGTAGAATAGGGATTTATCAAATCGACGCGTATTTCCAGTCTCTTCCCTGGCCTTCTTACGCGTGGTTTTGATAAATCCCTGTTTCATGCCGCATTACAAGAGCAGATGATACGTTCAATTTTGACAAATCCGGCCTACAGCACGCACGAACGCGTGGATTTGAAAAAAGTCCAATTTGTGCCGCCGCGTGATTTTGAAAAAACCTGAGAAGTTACCGCTCCTCAAGATAGAACGACGGTACCAGATCAAAAGCAAAATACTTATCACCCAGAATCAGGCCTGATGCTCTTCTTTCTTTGATGTGACCCTTGATCTCATCAAGAGATTTTGTCTCGAATCCATCCTCATAAAACTGTGTTTCCGCATACATATATTCCGGGTCATCCGGATCCGAGTAGCCGCCGCTGCCTGCCGACACATGCTGCATCTTCTTCCTGCAATGATCCCACCAGAGGATCGCGGAAACTCTTCCTCCTTCGCTGTACAAAAGATCCAGGAAGGAGTCCCAGTCTTTAAACAAATATTCCGAACAGAAGGAATGCTGATCAATATATTGCTTTATCGTTTCATTCATAATGATCCTTAGATTGATACTCGCCGGTATCCTTGGCTTCTTTCTTTTTGTTGGGAATGATCCTTTCCGTCGGTTTCAGATTTCCCCATGTTTTGCGAAGCCGGTTATAAAAGGCTTTCTGCGCTTTCTTGCTCTGTTTTTGAATCTCAACGAACTTTTTCATTTTTGGTCCCTCATGTCCATCAGAGACTTCTTGCTCTGCCATACTCATCGAAACTCTTTTTTAATGCCTGCTCGGTCGGAATAATGGTTATCAGCATAAGTCCTATCTCAAACATTTCCACAATGGCTCCGACCGTCCCGACCAGTTCATCACTCTTTCCAAGAACAAGGAGCATGCAGACACACGCGGCGGGCAAAAGGATGAACCCACAGATCAGCCATAGCTTTCTTATATATCTGTGTGCGAAAGCCCATGTCTCCTTATTCTGCATGGATCTTCTCGTCCTGTATCCAAAGGTACTGTTAATGTTACCGGGCATCTTTTTCAAAAACAGGAAACCAAAACCAATAAGGGAACATGGGATCAGCAGCGCCATGATAAGCATAAATATCCAAAATCCCATTTCTCATCTTCTCCTTCGAAAATAGATACTGACATTTTATCAGTAGTAACATTTTGTCGGTATTCCTGGCGTAAAGAAGGTCGGATTTTCAGTCTATCCGGTCACGGGTTCCATCACTTATCTTTCAAAACAACATATTACAGAGCGAGTCCGATTACCGGAATGTTCGCTTCTTTAAAAAGCTCATTCCATTGATCAGCCTGATCGGCATCACACAAAACTGTGACCTGAACAGCCGAACCTACGTCAATACCAAATTCATTGTAAAAAGCATACCTGCTTTCAAATGTTACAGAATCAACTGAGTCAACAGGCATATCCAGCAAGGCATCAAACACAGGTTTTAGAATGACAGGTTGACACGGGAATAATCGTCCCCATTCTGTTTCAGTCATGTTCCGGATATCTTTGCTGGAATCTGGTTTTCTGCACATCAGATATCTACCGGAGCCAAACGCAGCATAAGCATTCGCATAATTGGCACCGAAGACAAAGAAAGTTGGTCCGGTCAACGGAAATTCATTTAACAGATCCGCTAGTGTCTTCGAAGAAGCATTCATTATTCATTTCCCCCTTCTTATTCTGACTATAAGTTGAGTGTACCATCTTTTGTCCATCAGGACAACAAAGCTTTTCAGTTGTGTTTACATGTAGAACATAGTAGAAGGAAGCATAGATCTATATTGACATGAAATCAACAGGAGGATCGTTCCATGAATTACGAGCCATTGACAGAGTCGGAAAGAACAGCCGCAAGAGAAGAGTTCGAGAAACTGGACCATATGGCAGACAAGGCATATGTTCCTGTGATCAACACATACAAAGTGCACAGACCGATGCTGAACCGCCGTCTGATGCGCCGCCTGGAACGCCTCGATCTGCGCACGCTCATAGCCATCAGCGAAACGTATGAAATGCACATTCGAAGCCAGGTCACCCATCAGCTGGTCCAGAACAGAATCGATCAACTGATCGTCCAGATCACAGGTGAGCAGGAGCTTCGACAGCTGCAGGCCTTTTATAAAACAACGAATGGAGATTACAGGACCGGGAACGTCATCCGGCAGCAGCTCGAGCGTCTGGGCTATGAAGAGCCGTGGAAGCCGGTCGTAAACCGCTTTTATTAATATTCGTAACCCTTCACGTCCTGTTGATGCAGGTCAAAAGGGACAAAAAATGCATATATGAAAAAAGTTAGTCCCTTCGGGGCACATCACTCTTCATAAATATACTTATCTACTGCCATCGGCACAGAGTCCAGGACGGTTTCATGCTCGGTCCTGCCGCACTGTTTGCACCGGTAGAAATTATGCGCCTCGATCGTCCCTGCCTGAGCACGAGTGATCTCCACCTCTCCTCCGCAATACCGGCACCGGTTGCGCAGCACCCGCACATGACCGGTATCCAGCAATGTCCGGGCCGCGAGACTCCGCATATCTTCACTTTTCGCGTGCAGCGCCACGCTCTTCCTTCCTTCCGGAGACAGCTTCTTCAGGACAGCCATACTTTCAAGCGGGTATTCTTTCAGGCATCGCACGATCAGTTCTTCCGAGCTGGAAACGGCCCTGGGATCGGTGATCCGATTGATCGCGGTCGTCCGGATCGACGGCCTGCTGACCAGTGCAAAATAGAATAGTTTACGGTTGTCGCTTTCCGACGCCAGCTTTTTCAGCAGTTTCGCTTCTTTGGCCGGGACATCGTACGAATGATCATTCACAGCCCTTTCCTGTATACTTTTTGCAGCCTCGATCGTATCATAGGCCGCATACGTCGGTCCGAACAGTCCCATGCGCTATCTCCTCTCAAAGCTCATAAACTAAAAACTACCAGTCGAAGCATAACAAAAAACCATAGGCTCCGTCAATACGCACGCAGCATTTTGGACTATGCGAAACTAAAACATTGCATCAATCAAATCGGCTATCTGCATATAATTCTTCAGTTTATATGCAGATAATTCCCCTAGACCTTGTTTTTCTGCATATAAAATGCTAAAATATATGCAAAAAAGGAGGCGACCTTATGCGACGTTTTGATTACTCGTTTCTTGATGACGGCATGCTACCCGCAAGCCTGATCACGATGACAGCCAGCATCTACTCTCTTCGCACAGCTGCCGGTACCAGGAAAAAAGACTACGCAAAAGTATTCACGCAGCTGGAATCGATCGCCAGGATCCAATCCGTAAAAAGCTCCAACGCGATAGAAGGGATCATAACCAGTGATCAGCGAATCGCGGAGATCGTCAATCATAGCAGTGCACCCCTCAATCATAATGAAGCCGAAATAGCCGGCTACAGAGACGCTCTCGATAGGATCCATACTGGATACGAACATCTGACTTTCGGCGAAAAAGATATCCTGTTGCTCCATGAAATCATGATGACGCCTTCCGGTGACGATCTGGCCGGAAAGTATAAACAAACAGACAATGTGGTCGTAGAGATCGATTCTTCCGGCTACAGGAAAGTTAGATTCCGCCCTACGCCGGCAGACGAAACAAAAGCGGCCATGGAACAATTGGAGCTTGCCTATCTTGCAGCCTGCTCTAATTCACATATCAACCAACTGCTGCTTATCCCCTGTGTCATCCTTGATTTCCTGTGTATCCATCTGTTCCGGGACGGTAACGGACGCATATCCCGGCTGTTATCACTTCTTTTGTTATATAAAAACGGATTTGATGCCGGAAAGTATATCTCATTCGAGGAGCAGATCAACAAATATAAAGACCTATATTACGACGCTCTGCAGCGTTCATCCGTTGGATGGGACACCGCTCAGAATGATTATTTTCCGTTTATCCGCAACTTCCTTTCCATGCTGTATATGTGTTATAAGGAACTGGATATGCGATTTGCTGTTGTCCATGGACAAAAGGTAACTAAAACCGCCCGGATCGAAGCAACAGTTCTGAACAGCTTGACACCATTATCCAAAGCTGAGATCTGCGCGATCCATCCCGATATCAGTCCGACGACCGTCGAAGCCGTACTCGGGAAAATGGTCAAGAACGGCACGATCAAACGAATCGGTGTATCCAAAGGCGCAAGATACATCCGGAACAACCAGTGATCCCATCTCCGAAAATAGCTCCATGCTCTGAACCCCAAAAGGTAACACTTTTTCGCTGAACCTTCGAGCCGGTACCGTGTGAGCTGCTCCCTGTAATCCAGGTTTTTCAAAATCACGCGTACGTGCTCCCTGAGAGGCATGTTTTTCAAAATCGCACGTTTCATTTGCTCCGTAGAATAGGGATTTATCAAAACGACGCGTATTTTCGGCTTCATACCTGGCCTTTTTACGCGCAGTCTTGATAAATCCCTATTTTAGACCGCAATACAAGAGTGGATGCAGCGTTCAGTTTTGATAAATCAGGCTTATAGGGAGCACGAACGCGCGGTTTTGAAAAATGTCCGATCTATGCCGCCGCGCGGTTTTGAAAAACTCGCTTCTCAAGCCGACGAGTTCTCTAATTCTTTCATAGAGCTTTAGACTACTCTGTTTTTGTCTTTCTTGTATCGGCACGAAGTCCGAACAGCCCCATGCTAGAGTCCTCCTTCTATCTATATCTTTTGATGCTACCCCCGCACCAGCGGTGCACTAAACTCCTCATTGATCTCGCGGATCTCCTTGAGTCCGTCGATATAAGGCTGATAGATACTGTCTGTCCGGCCGCCGCCCCGGTTGTCGCAGCCGGAGCAGAACTCACAGTCGATCCCGCAGGCGCCCCACAGTGCCTGGTGGACGATCCGGACCCGCTCTTCACGCGTCGTATCTTTGATTAGAATAGACTTCATCATACACCTTCTTCCGGCTGATCCTTCGTGACCATCGTACAGATGATCGTGATCAGATAGGCAATGCCAATGATCAGCAAAAAGCCCAGCAACGTGCCGCCAAGGAGACTGGATAAGAAATTGCCGGCAGCGCCGTTGCCTTCTCCTACCTTGACCCCGTTGACGAAATACTCATATTGTTTGCTTCTATCGATCTTTGTTGATAAAGCGGAGATGATGCCCACGACGATCCCTGCGCCGATCCCGAGCCCCATCAGCGAACCTTTCCCGTTGCCCGATAGCAAAAGCGCCCCTGCCGCACCGAGGATCATTCCACCCGCCAGGATAACGGAGAAAGGATTGAACCAGGCAATCAGCATCGCGACCGCCAGCACGGCCAAAATGATCAACGCGACGATCTCTTTCCTGCGGATCGAATCATACCGTTCCCGGGATAACCGGTCCCGATAATACGCGTTGTAGGGATCGAGGATATCCTTCGTCACCCGGTGTCGCAGCGCGACAAACGCGATCGCGATCAGCCCGAACCCGCCGAACGACGCCATCATCACGCCAAGGACCAGTTTCCACATCTGTCCCTGCACGACATTGGAGCCGACCGTCTCAGCGCTGGCAGCCAGCGGGATCCCCCCAACCAGAAGAACACCGCATATACTGCAAAGAATAATGATCGCTTTCCTTTTCTCATCCTGCGAACTCATGTGATCCACCTCCCGACAATCGTCACACATACTTTAAACAATTATCCCATCTGACCGCGGTATTTTCAACTAATATTTCCCAAAAACAATATAGGCACCGGAAGTCTTTAACCTCCGGTGCCTATCTTTCTATTTTCACTCTTCTTCACTGCTCGCGGTGGGATCATATTCCAGGATGTCCCCGGGCTGGCAGTGCAGCGCCTCACAAATGGCTTCCAGCGTAGAGAAGCGGATCGCGCTGATCTTTCCGGTCTTCATTTTAGAAAGGTTTACGTTTGACACACCGACCTGATCCGACAGGTCCTTCAGGCTGATCTTGCGATCCGCCATCACGCGGTCCAGCCGCAGAATGATTTTTCCCATCTCGCACCTCACAGAGTTTCATCCGATTCTTTCTGCAGCGCTTCCCCATAGCGGAACACGTATGACAGGAAGAAGATGATCAGCGCCACGAAGACAAACCCGATATTGAAACTGTAATCATAACTGATTTCCGAGACCAGTGCCGGATTCACGATCTTTTCAAGCTGATACATGCGCAGCTCGAAAACGGCATTGAGCATCCCGCCGATCTCGGAGATCGCGCCGGCGACCAGTACGGTCCATCCCAGCTTGCGGATCTTATCCGCTATCCCGCTCGCGAAAGGCTGGCCTTCTTTCATCGGCGCCAGGATCTCGCGAAGGACGCGCAGGCAGAACCAGACCGCCGCCGCCATCAGGATCATACCGATCAACATGACGACGATGCTGGACTTGACGTTCGCCATGTTCAGATACGCAGACAGGTCTCCGGACAGTTCCAGATCCAGAGCGTCGAGCGTCAGCTTGTCCGCTTTCGCGATGATCTTGTCTCCGAAGATCAGACTCAGCGGGATAAAGATCGCCGCCACAACCATGCCGGCGATCGCGAACCCCTGAAAGATCTTTAAAATGCGATCGATCACTGTTGCACTTTTAATGAGTTTGTTATTTTCCATGATACCATCTCCTCTTATTTCATTAATTAATTAACGTTTTTCGTTAACTCTGAGGATACTATATCATGGCTCTTATCATTTGTCAAGTATAAATTATCGTTTTTCGATAAATATTTTTCGAAATTCGAAACAACCTCTCATTACGGCGTACAATAGCTCTTTCCCTGCCACTTGACCCAGGTCTCGGTAACGGTATTCCGGCCGTACTGATCCTCATCTTCCCGCTCGCTTTCCCAGACGTTAAAGCCATACTTTTCCTGGGCGGCAGGCGGCAGGATGGTAGCCAGCGTTATGATGCAGGTCTCTTCGTCCTGTTTTTTGAACTGCTTTTCGTACGCAGGAATATTCGCAAGATACGTCTCTACCGCCTCGTCCCGCAGCTCGTCAATATCGTCCTGATGATCCAGATCTTCGCTAAAAAGTGCCTTGACAGCATTGCCGGCTATAGCGCACCCATAAGCGGTATCCCGAATAAATGGCATCAACAGATCGACTCTGCCTTTTTGCGGCATCAAAGATATGACCAGATCCAGCGCTCTTTCCCAATCCCAACGATCCCCCTCAGAGGCTTCGCGGTACCGCGCGGAGGCCTCGTCGCAAAGATCCGCAAGCTGCAAGGCAGGCACCTGCGGCGCCAGCTTGTTGAACGCCTTTATTTGCACATCCGTCCGTGCCGCTTCTTTCAGTATCTGCCAAAAGTCTTCCGCTTTATCCAGCAGATCGATCAGGCGAATGGTATCATTTCCGTCTTTCGTATCGGCGGTGATCACCCGGATCAGTTTCGCTCGCTGTATATCCGACAAAGGTCGTTCGCCGGTACTCTCCCGCAGCCTGTAAACTGCCCTGTCTCGGATACTTTGTGCAGGGTCGCGTTCCAATACATCAATGAGCGCGTCTGTATCTTTCAGTCTCGAAACCGCTTCCTGCCGTTCTTCATTGGAAGATGATCCGCAGGCGATCTGCCGCAGTGCCAGCGCATCATCAAGCTTTGAAATGGCGGCAGTTCGCGCGTCTTTGGTCGGAGCTTCCAAGGCGATCTTCAGCCGAGCGGCCGGATCGGACACGACATAGGCACAATGAACCGCACATTCCCGGTTACTCATTGCCACTCTCAGGGCCTGTTCCGGCGCGCGTACTCGCCTTGCCGCATCATCCGCTGTCCATTTGTCTGTACTTTCCAGAGCGATCCTGGCAAGCACTTCCTGATCCTGGATACGGTTGACCGCACTCCGTCTGGCTTTCTCGTGTGCTGCGTTCATAGCCATCTTGCCCAGCAGCGCCTGATCCTCGATCTTCTCCGCGGCTGCTTCCGAGACCATCCAATCCCTGGAACGAAGAGCGATATCGTACACCAGATCCGTATCCTTGATACGCTGGACCGCAGCCTTTCCCACGCTCCCCGGAGAAGCCAGCGCAAGTTTCGCAAGCATCGCCTCATCCGTGATACATTCTACCGCCGCGGTTTTTACGCTGCCATGATAGGCTTTCGTGGCTATTTCGTAAAGCTTGTTCTGATTCGAGATCCTTCTGACACCCGCAATGATCTTTCTTAGCTTGATAGAATCGTTTGTCTCTTTCATCCAGAACGGTTTAAACAGCCCCATATGAATCCCTCCGTTTTTATTCCAACGTTAATTCATAGCCGTAAAGATCCTGATCGTACATATGGCACTCTCCTACATTTTGAAAGCCAAAAGAGTCATATAGCCTGAGCGCCTTCGGATTATACTTGTTGACGATGATATGAACACTGCGAAATCCTCGATCCTTCAGCTCTGCCAGCAAAAACCGAAGCATCGCTTTTGCGATTCCTTTTCCCTGCATATCCGGGGCTACACCTATTCTGGCAAATTCAGCCGCCGGTTCCAATGCCCGATCCCAGAAAGGCAGCGCGTCCACATCTTCATCCTCCTCGATCGAAACCGAACCGACGATCCTGCCATCGACCTTTACCACATATAAGGCTTCTCTCTCCAGATCATAGTCTATGGTTTCATTCGAAGGATACTCATCCGTCCACGGACACCCTTCCCGTCCGATCTGAGACCTGTACAGCTCCAGCAATCCTTCCCTGTCGCTCTCTGTCCCTAATTGAATCACATATTCCAAAGCTTTATACCCCTATTATCAAAATCACAACTTCAGCCGCATCTCTTTATATTTCTGATATGCTCCTATGTTCCCGGTTTGCTTGCACTTGCACCTTATTTATAAAAACATCGCCATATAATGAGGCAATGTGATCTTTGTTTCTGATACTCCGATATTACCATCAATCAGTTTATAAGCCATCGGTGGATGAAATGTCGCTATAAAACAGTTAAGGGACGGAGAAGAAAAACTGCCTGCTTTTACTTCTACCGGAACGACGGATCCTTCTTTCTCGATAATGAATTCAATCTCCATGGAACTGTTCTGTGTCTTATAATAGTGCAGATGATAGCCCCGCTTGATCAGCATTTCCGAGATCACATTCTCATAGATCCCGCCTTTGGCATTGCCCTGTATCGTTCCGTTCAGAACAGCCAGCTTTGTCTGCATCCCGTATTTCGCCAGCAAAAGGCCGGAATCATTCATATACAGTTTGTATTCATCTGTTTTTGAATTTGCTGTCAATGGTATATACGGTTCAAACACATTATAACAGACATGAACGAGATTCGAATCTTTTAACCACGTGATGCTGTCGCCGTATTTTCGCGCGTTTCCTCTCTTTTCCACTTCTGAGTATTTAAACTTCTTCTGTTCTCGGGCAAGCTGCCTGGGAAGACTGTCATAGCAAGCACGAACCTTCGTCTTTTCTGTATCTTTCACATGATTGGAAATGTCATCGTCATACGCAGCCAGTATTTTTTCCTGTATCTGCTGAACTTTGCCGAAATCTTTTGTATCCATGAATATCTGAACTGCTTCCGGCATGCCGCCCACAACCACGTATTCACGCAATATGTTTTCAAATTTCCAGTTGATCTCTGAGGGAACTTTTTCTTTTTTATCAAATAACGATCGTAAATAATCCACTGTATCCTGCCCGTATCCATAGGCCCACAGGAATTCTTCAAAATCCATCGAATACATAATGACCTGACGTTCATATCCTACCGGTATCGATTCGATTTCTTCTACTTCTTTGTCGGCATCCTGCCCATAATGCAGTCCAAGGAGTGAGCCGGATGCTATGACATCATACCGACCGTCTTCAGCCAGGAATTTCAAAGCTGTTCTGGCACTCGCACACCGCTGGATCTCGTCCAGAAAAATAAGCGTATTTCCTTTGATAAACTTTACTCCAGGCAAATTCGCGCTCATCCTTTTGTAGATCTCATCCGCTGACAGATCACCGGAAAAAACAGATCGAAGGCTAGGCGTCTTCAAAAAGTTGATCTCTATGAAACTCTTATATTCTCTTTTTCCGAACTCTTCTACAATATATGTCTTTCCGATCTGGCGCGCTCCTTTGATCAGAAGACATTCTTTTCCTTTATTTGCTTTCCAGTCCAGAAGGATCTGGTATACTTTTCTTTTTAACATAGCCTCTGGTTACCTCCGTGCCTCAACAATACCAGAAATAAAGGAAAGTGTCAACGCTTATGCATCATTTTGGACTATCAAAAGGACAAAAAATGCATCATTTTGGACTATCAAAAGGACAAAAAATGCATCATTTCGGACTATGAAAAGTCAAAATAATGCATCATTTTGGACTATGCGAAACCATCAGCTCATACGTTTCCCTTGCTGAACCTTGGATATGCCATCTGAGCCTGCACGATACTGTTCTCTATCAGCCCAGCATACACATTCGCTTTTTTGAAGCCGAAAAATCCACTGTAAAAACATATTTTGACGTCATCGCTGACCTTCGTCAATGATCCATCGGCTTCTTTTCTATAACCGTAAAACTGAAGAAATACATATGGATGAAATAATCTGCCTTCTTCAACGCATACGGATACCTCAAAGTGCTTTTCCAGTTAGTCTTTCCTATAGTACAGCTGAGCAAATCCGGGATCGCTGGCACTTGCTCCGGAAGCGGTATAATACATACTGAAAGCGTATTCATATGACTCACCTGCTTTTTTGAAAATAACAAGCTGGAACATGCCGATCTCGTATCCTTCAACTAAGAGTTTTCTGAGTTCTTCTTCTGTAGAATCGTGGTTATTCGCCTGTGCGCTGATTTCACAGCCGTCGGGATGATTGTCCAGGGCGTACAGAGCTACCGCTTTCCCAAAAGCAAGATCATCGTCTCTTCCGGATTCACATTGAATAGAACTCAACGAAAAGACAGTCCCTTCTTCAGAATCTCTTAAGCCGATCCTGATCGCCATCGTTTTGCCAAGCAGCGTACAGGTTTTCACAAAGTAAGAAGAACTGCCCCGCGCCTCCATTTCCCATGCTTCAAAGGGATTATTATCAAAAGTAGCCGAAGAGACATATTCTGATAAGGCAAGAAAGTCATCCAAAAAGCCTGACGGATCATTCTCAAAACTGTTCCAGTCAGCGGACTGCCACTTCGTTTCAAACTCTTCAACGCTCATCCCGGCGGGAACGGTCTCCGAAGGTTCCGTCACTTCAGCTTCTTTTGAGTCTTCGGTCTTTTCTTCAGCAGTCTCTTTTGAGTCTTCGGTCTTCTCTTCAGCGACTGTCTCTTTCTCAGACTCTGACGCGGCAGATCCTGAAGACGCAGCCTCTTTTCCCCCTGAGCATGCACTTAGCATAACAAGTACGATACAAAGAAAAATGGCCAAAAGTGTTCTTTTCATTTTTTTCCTTGTATGATGTAATCAGAAGCAGATCCATCATATTTCCTTTCGTTTGATTTCGTGGTTCAATACAACTCAGATACTGTGGACAATTGATTTTTCCCTGTAGCTTGACTACTCAATAGGAGTGTATTGCCGCTACCTTTA
>JAFZQZ010000014.1 GCA_017620135.1 Bacillota bacterium | reverse complement strand
GTCCGCTACTACAAGGATCCGAACCTTATTTTCAAGCGGCATTTCACTGTCATGCTCACCTATCTGGCAGGCGAGCTCCTGATCGTTCTGGGAGTCCTGGGCCTCGCCGGGTAAACATATTGAGGAGGTATTCTTTATGCGTTATGTATTTGTTCTGAACCCCAAAGCCGGCGCCGGCGACGCCAAGGCGAAGATCCAGGCCGCGATCGATGCCCTGCCGGAGAAGGAGCAGTGTGTTCTGTACGAGACCAAGGCCATCGGCGACGCCATCAAGTATGTGAAAGAGTTTCTCGCGGATCATCCGGACGAGGAAGTCCGCTTTATCGCGTGCGGCGGCGACGGAACGATCAATGAAGTCATGAACGGAGCGGCGGGTTGTGAGAGAGCATCCGTCACCTGCTATCCCTGCGGATCCGGCAACGACTTCGTCAAGGCATTCGGCGGGCAGGAAATCTTCCTGGATATCCCGGCGATCCTTGCGGCTGAGGCAAAACCGATCGACCTCTTAAAAGTAGGCGATCGCTACAGCAACAACGTGGTCAACTTCGGCTTTGATACGACTGTCGCGATCTCGGTCAACGAAGCCCGCTATAAGAAGGGGACCAGCAGCAAGAGCGCCTATACCAAAGGCATCGTCAAAGCCCTGATCACCAGCATGAAGAACACCTTCACCGTTACCGCGGACGGCAAAGTGCTGAACCCGGACGGCAAAGCGCTGCTCTGCACACTGGCGAACGGCCAGTACGTGGGCGGCTCCTTCAAGTGCGCACCGAGAGCCAAGGTCGACGACGGTCTGATCGAGGTCTGTCTGGTCAAGCCGATCTCCCGTATCCGCTTCGTGAAGATCCAGGATATTTATACCAAAGGCAATCACCTGGACGAGCCCAGCATGCAGGACATCATCTGCTACACACAGGCCAAGAAGGTCGAAGTAAGCGCGCCGGCGGGCTTTGCCTATTCGCTGGACGGCGAGATCATTTACGAGGACAACTTTACGGTTGAGATCGCCCCGAAAGCCGTGAACTTCGCCTGGCCGGAAAAAGGCTGAGGAGGGTCGCCCTAATGATAGAATTCGATTGCACCTGTGTGCAGAAGCATCACAGCATTCCTACCGAAGTGATCGAAGTATCGGAACATGCGATCGAAAAAGTTCCCGGAATTTTGAAAGATTATCACCGGATCTTTCTGGTGGCGGACGAAAACACCTATGAAGTGGCCGGACGAAGGGTCGAGGAACTCTTGAAAGCTTCCGGACAACTGAGCCACAGCCTGGTTCTGGAATCCCCGGCGCTTCCGAATGCGGACAGCATCGGAAAGGTGCTCATCGAAGCCGGCAGAGACCGGGAAGTGTACGATATCAACGAGTGGTCCTGGAATCCGGATTATTTTCTGGCGGTGGGATCCGGCTCTGTGAATGATACGGTCCGGATGGTGAGCTACCGGCTGGGAGTCCCGTACGGGATCGTAGGTACGGCGCCTTCGATGGACGGCTATGCCTCCGTGGTCGCGCCGCTTCTGAACGGGCGGAAAAAGATCGTATATAACTGCTCGATCGCGCGTCATATCATCATCGACCTTTCTGTCAACGCGGCCGCGCCGTATCCGCTGCTCCTTAGCGGTGTGGGCGATATGGTAGGCAAATATGTGGCGATCCTGGACTGGGAGATCAGCCGGGATCGGAACGGCGAATACTTCTGTGACCAGATCGCGGATATGGTATTGAAAGCCACCGATCAATGCCTGGCGGCTTCTGTGAACCTGGAAAGCCGGGATCTTGCCGCGATCCGGGCGACTAGCGAAGGACTGATCCTCTCGGGTGAATGTATCGCTTTCTGTGGTTCCTCGAGGCCGGCATCCGGGACTGAGCATATGATCGGTCAGACCTGGGAAGTCATGGATGTGGAAGAAGGAAAAATCCCCAACCTCCATGGAATAGAGGTCGGGGAAGGTGTGTTCGTCGCTATAGAATTGTTCAGAAAGCTGTATGGCGAGACCCGGGATGCGCACCTGAAGGAACTGATCGGGAAATACCTGCCTCCTTTCGACAAGATCGAAGCGCTGCAGCAGACTCTGAAACTGCCCTTTACCGTCACGGACAAGACTCGCTTCGTGGAAGGGATCCTGCGCGGCCGGACGTTCCGGGAGCGCTATACGATCCTGCAGTACCTCTACGACCAGGGTCAGCTCGAGGCCTATGCGGACGCAGTCTATGATACCGTGATGAAGAAGTATTTCTATCGCACATTCAAGGACCAGTTCCCGGACTGGGAGTAAATTTACATACAAGATAGTCCCGGCCGCCTTTTAGGCCGCCGGGAGGGACTAAGTTTTTTTATATCTGCATTTTTTGTCCCTTTTCTCTTGCATCAACAGGACGTGAAGGGTTACGATTTTTCATATATGCAATTCTTGTCCCACATTTTCTGATTTTCGCTTGAAAAGTGGGATAAAAACCAGTGGTTTCTGCAATTCTTAGTCCATCCGAACCCCTGGAAATGGCTGAAATGGGATAAAAAATCGAGTATTTGCATTTTTTAGTCCATCGTTCTTTTTGATCAGCAGACCAGGTAGGCGCCGTCCACAGGAAGGATCGCGCCGCTGACATAGTCCGACGCCTCTGAGGCCAGAAAGACACAGGGGCCGGCCATATCTTCTTTCGTACCCCACCGCCCTGCGGGGATCCGGCTGAGAATCGACGCATTTCTCACAGGATCTTCGATCAGGGCGGTATTCATGTCGGTCGCCATATAGCCAGGAGCGATCGCGTTCACCTGGATGCCTTTGCCCGCCCAGCCTACCGCGAGCGACTTGGTGAGCTGGGCGACGCCGCCTTTGCTGGCCGCATAGGCCGGGATACGCATGCCGCCGAAGAAGCTGATCATCGAGGCAATATTGATGATCTTGCCTTTGCCCTGTTTCAGCATGACGTTCCCTGCCAGCTGGCAGAGTTCAAAGCAGGCGGTCAGGTTCACTTCGATGACCTCGTCCCAGTCTTCGATGGGAAATTCTTCGATCTCGTGGCGCCGCTGGATGCCGGCGCAGTTGACAAGGATATCGAGGCGTCCGCCGGTGATGGCCAGTACTTCGTCAAAACCCTTCTTCACGGATTCACGGCTGGAAAGATCCGCCTGGATATAGGGAAAGGCTTCGGTTTCCGGTGTGCTTCGGCTCATCAATATGACGTCCGCGCCGGCCTTTGCCAGACCTTCCGCCATTCCGACCGCGAGACCGCGTCCGCCGGTGACCAGTGCCCATTTGCCGCTCAGGTCAAACATCGTATTCATTCTTTCGCTCTCCTGCTGATTAGAAAATGTAGCTTTCCGCCGCTTCCGCGAACGGTCCGGGGATCGTCTTAAGTCCGCGGTGGCTTCCGAAGAAATCGCTGTCGAAAGTG
The DNA here is from genome assembly GCA_017620135.1 of Bacillota bacterium. GTDB lineage: Bacteria > Bacillota > Clostridia > Lachnospirales > Bianqueaceae > RUG760. Next base: position 30,008 of record JAFZQZ010000014.1, on the reverse strand, counting down.
ATCGGTGTGCCGTCTGTATTTTCGAAGCATTCTTCCGGTTCGAAGGCTTTGCCGAGAGTCTCGGTGGTGATGATGCCGCAGCAGAAATCCTTCAGGAGTTCATAGATATTCGTTTCGAGAACAGGCTTCCCGTCTTTCTCGGCGAGACGTACGTAAGCGGGCTCGTCGGACTGATAGGGAGCTTTTTCGTGCTGGCAGACCGTGGCGCCGTTAAAGTAGGCATTGCCGCCGAGCCAGACCGGCAGATGACCGAAGTGATAGGTCGCCAGTTTGCCCATATTGGGTTCTTCACCCATCATGAAGTGAGAGATCCACTCATCGTAGGTGGGGAAGATGTCGAACGGAGCCGTACCGACGGTCGTGTAGGAAGCCTCGGTGGGCTTTTTATCCTCAGCGATGGGGTGCTGCTGAAGGAAGATGTTGTTGTAGATCCGGTCATCGCCGTGCAGGATCGTCATGAAGCCGGCGACCTCCGTACGGTGGCGGATATGGTAGGGCGTATAGCGCGGCTCGCGCTGGCCGTTCACGACGGAATCCACGCCGGAATTGACCAGGACGAAGGAGCCCAGCATCAGATTGTGGACGAAGGCCAGACCTTCGCTGGGGATAGCCGCGGATACTTCGGAGAGCAGAACGTTGTTGTCGATCAGGGTCGGTCCGTGACCGAATTCGATGAAGATATCGTTCGAGAACATGGCGCCGAGGGCTGGCTGAGCGTTCTTCGGCCGGATGTTGTCATGCATGAGGTTCTGCGAGATACGGGCACCCTGGGCCTGCCAGTCCAGCCAAACGCCCATGATACAGTGGTGGATGTGGTTGCGGCGGATCGTCACGTCGATCGCGGCATGGAGCTTGATACCGGCAGTCTCGGCGCCGCCGAGCTGCTGGGAGTTGCAGACGTGGTGGATGTGGCAGTCTTCAATGGTCGAGAAGACCCCGCCCATACGGCCGACGATACCGGTCTGTTCGCAGTGATGGACATGGCAGCGGCGGATGATGTGGCTGCCGACTTTTTCCTTCAGCCAGCCGTGGTACTGGCCGCGGCAGACGGCGTCGCGCTCCATCTGCGTGGGGCTTTTGACATGTTTGGTGTAGAAATACATGTCATTTTCCGGGTCGCGGTATTTGCCAAGTGAAATTCCGCAGCAGCGGCTGTTGTGGACTTCGCAGTCCTCGATGATCCAGCCTTTGGACCAGTGCGGACCGATCGCGCCGTCCTGATAGGCAGCGGGCGGAGCCCAGGTGGTGGCGGCATTCTTGATGTCAAATCCGCTGACGGTGATATAGCTGATGCCGTTTTCCACCGGCATGAAGCAGTTGCGGCGGACCGCGATCTCGACGTCTTCGCTGCGTGGGTCGAGACCCTGGAAGTTCGCGTAGAGGATGGTCTTGCCTTCTGCCTGCTCAGTGAACCACTGATAGACGGATTCATCGGATGCCTTGCCATCCACAAAACCGGCTTCCCATCCGGGAACAGCTTTGGCCCATGAAGTAGGGTCAGATTCGCCTTTGAGGCAGGCCTCAAGGCTGGTCACTTCATACATCATGCGGTCGTTCAGGACGACAAAGCCGGTATGTTTGTTTGTCGGAGCGAAGTACCAGTCGCCGCAGACCATTTCTTTATAAGGGTTATAGGTGCCGAAGATCCCGTTGTCGACTTCCGCTTTCCAGACGTTGCCCTCGAAAGGCTTCCAGTCAGAGAGCTTCTCGGATCCGGTGATGACCGCGCCGAGCGGCTTTTCGGAGCGATAGACGATCCGCTCCTCCTCGGTGCCGGCATAACGGGGGATGACATGTTCACGGTAGACGCCGGGCGCTACGATGACCTCGTCACCCGGCCGCGCGATCTTAGCGGCGTCACCGATCTTTTTGAAGGGCATTTCCTTCGAGCCGTTCCCGTCCCGGGAAGAGGCAGCGCTGACATAATATTTCATTGGGAGACCTCGCTTTCTTTCGTCATATTGATTAGTTCTATCTTATCGTAAGTGCAGGGTATTGGCAAGGGCTTAGTCCGGTTTTCATCGGATCGAATAGGCCTCGAATGCGGCGCCGGGGATGATCTCTTCTGACGAAAACAGCTGATCGACGGCGGCGAGATAGTCGGAAAGATATCTGGCTTTTCGCACAGCCTTCCAGTATTTCCGGCCGTTCGTGAAATTGACATACCAGTAGGGCCAGAATTCTTTCATGCGGTGAAGGACCTGATGGTCGCCGTAAAGGACTTCGCTGTTCTGCCGGATCAGGTCGGAATGGAAGGAAGCGAAGCGGTCCATGGTAAGGGAAGCCCCCGGTACCCGGATCGCCTGCTCGGCCAGCGCCGGATTGGTCAGCATCCCGCGTCCGAGCATGACTCCCTTGAGGTGTGGAAAATCCTCCATGACGGAATCGACGTCCGAAACCGTTGCGAGATTCCCGTTGAAGACCAGCGGCATCTTCGCCTGCTCACAGGCCAGCGCAAAGATCTCCCTGTGCACCGAACCTTTGTAAAACTCTTTCTGGACCCGCGGATGGATGATCAGCCGGACGATGGGATACTGATTATAAATAGCGAGTATCTTCTCGAACTCAGCTGGATCCGATATCCCGATGCGGGTCTTGATGGAGACGGCGATGGGACAGGAACGAAAGATCATATCCAGCGTTTCGTCCAGTTGATCCGGATCCCGCAGCATGCCGGAACCCTTGCCTTTCGCCACAACGGTCCCGGAGGGACAGCCGATGTTGTAGTTGACTTCCCGGTATCCGAGCTTTGCCGCCTGCCCGGCAGCCCAGAGAAAGTGATCGGCGTTCTTCGTCAGAAGCTGTGGAATGACATGAAGACCGGCGTTGTTTTCCGGATCCAGCTCTTTCCACTCCTTGCTTTGCAGGCTCTCGGTCTGGTTGGGAGAAAGGAACGGCGTATAGTAGCGGTCCACACCCCCGAAGTGCGCGGCAAAGACCTGACGGTAGATATAATTCGTGATCCCCTCCATGGGGGCCATTTCGATCATCAAGGTGAATTACTCTCTTTCTTTCAGCATGAATTCATGGTATCATAGTTTAGAGGAATGCACAAGACGATCCCCGATAAGACAACAAGGAGAATAACCATGACTGAACAGCAAATGATGGAAAAAATCGGACAGCAGATGATGGAGCGCATGAAAAAAGAACAGGAAACCAAAGTCAAAAATTATAAGACTCTGAACGCGCTCGCGAAGAAAGGCGGCATCCTGTTCACGGGCTCATCGCTGATGGAACAGTTCCCTGTGTGCGAGATGGCCGTTTCGGCAGGGGTCGAAGGACCGGTCTACAACCGGGGCATCGGCGGAACGACCACCGACGATTTCCTGCGGGAGATCGACACGGTGCTGCTGGATCTTCAGCCGCGGAAAGTCTTCATCAATATCGGCACCAATGACATGACCGACCGCGTCTACGGAGACGGCTGGAAAGACCATCTGGAAGCCAACTATGAGAAGATCCTTCAGATCGCGAAGGAGAAGATCCCGGAGGCACAGATCTACTGCATGGCTTACTATCCCGTGAATCATCATCTGCCCTGGGCGGAGGAATGGTCAAAGGGCATGCTCAAGGACCGTACCCTGGAAAACATCGCGGAAATGAACGCGCGTGTCCGGGCGCTCGCGGAGAAATACGGTTATCAATATATCGACGTGAACGATGGCCTTACCGACGAGAACGGCGAGCAGAAGCAGGAATTCGCTATCGACGGCGTGCATATGCTCGCGGCGGCGTACGAAGTCGTCTTCCGCAATCTGCGTCCGTACCTGGGCCTTAGTCTCGAAGGCTTTCTTGACAGACTGATCGGAAAGTGAGGCCATCTTAAGTGATCCTGACATTAGCGAAACAAGTCCTCATCATGTTCCTGCTCGCGGGAGTGGGATTCGTGATGTTCAAAACCAAAAAGATCACGCCGGAAGGCAGCAAGACGATCGGCAATATCCTGATCTTCCTTTCCCTTCCGTGTGTCATTATAAACAGTTTCCTCATCAACCGGACGAGGGAAAGCCTGATCGCCCTGGGGCTTTCCGCGCTGGCGGCGGCAGTTGTGCTGGCGATCGCGATCCTGGTATCGCGGATCTTCTTTAAGAAAGATCCGATCGCCGCTTTCTCCGCGAGTTTTTCCAATCCGGGCTTCTTTGGCGTCCCACTGATCGTGGGGTCCTTAAGTTCCGGCGCGGTTTTCTATGTGGCGGCGTTTATCGCGTTTCTGAATCTGCTGCAGTGGACCTACGGCGTGGCGATCATGACCGGCGAAAAGAAGGGCCTGAAACCGATGGCCGTGCTGAAAGCACCGTTTATGATCGCGATCCTGATCGGGCTGTTTTTCTTCCTGACCGGTCTTCCCATGCCGGCGATGATCGGAAGCGTGATCAGTACGATCGCGGCGGTCAATACACCGCTGGCTATGTTTACCGTAGGTATTTACCTGGCTCAGGCTGACATCCTGAAGATGGTGCGCCGTAAGAAACTCTATGCCGTTTCGGCTGTCCGGCTTCTTCTTATCCCCGTGATCTCTCTGGCGGTCCTTTCGCTTCTGCCTGGATCGTTGGGCGGCGTCCCGATGATGGAAATGAGGACGGCGATCCTGATCGCGGCAGCCTGCCCGGTGGGTTCCAACGTGGCAGTCTACGCGCAGCTGCACGGCAAGGATCACACCTACGCGGTGGAGACGGTCGTTATCTCCACGCTTTTCTCGGTACTGACGATCCCCGGGATCGTATGGCTCTCCCAGCTTCTCTGGGTAAAATAAAAGGAAGATAAAAATGATCAAATTCGGAATTCTCGGATGCGGCAATATCGCCAGACGTTTCGCGAAGGCACTTGCGAAATCCGAAAAAGCGGAACTATTTGCGTGCGCGGCACGTGACCCGGAGCGGGCGGAGAAGTTCGCCGGAGAATATGGCGGGAAGGCTTTTGAAAGCTATGAAGCGCTGCTGGCGGATCCTTCCGTTCAGGCCGTGTATATCGCGACCGTTCACAACACCCATGCTGAACTGGCGAAGATGGCGATCCTGGCTGGCAAAGCCGTCCTGTGTGAGAAGCCGTTCTTTGTCCATGCCGGTGAAGCCAGAGAAGTCATGGCACTGGCGAAAGAAAAGCAGGTGCTGATCATGGAAGGCTTCTGGACCCGTACGCAGCCGGCTTATCAGAAGGTCGTTTCCTGGCTGAAAGAAGGAAAGATCGGAAAACTGAGAATGATCCGTGCTTCGTTCTGCTTTGCGATGCCGCAGTGGCTGAAGGATTCCCGGATCTGGAAAAAGGAAACGGCCGGCGGCGCTTTCCTGGATGCCGGCGTATATCCCTATGAATTCGTGACGGGACTGATGGGAGGCGCTCCCAAGGAACTGCAGTATATGGTCGATCTGGCGCCTACGGGAGTAGATATGACCGTGGCTTTCAACATGCGCTATCCGGACGGAGTCATCGCCAACTGTCTGACGTCCGTGGGCGGATCGATGGATTCCACGGGGATCCTTTCCGGGTCGGAAGGCTATATCGAGATGGACTATTTCCTGGGCTGCCGCACCGCGAGACTGTATCAGGGGCGGCAGGGACTTGTCGAAACCTTTGAAGATCCGGAAGAGGAAGGGTTCGTTCATGAGATCGGACATTTCTGTGATCTCATGGAGGCAGGGAAGATCGAAAGCGATATCAATACCTGGGCGCTGACACTGGACTTCGCGGAGAAGGCCGATCGGATCTTAGGATAAATCATCACCGGACTCATAGGAGGAAACATGGGAAATATCGTTCAGGGGATCACGGAGATCATCGGCCGTACGCCGCTGATGGAGGTCTGCAATATCGAAAAACAGCTGGGTCTCCAGGCAAGAGTGCTGGTAAAGCTGGAATACCTCAATCCGGCCGGAAGCGTGAAAGACCGCGCCGCTAAATCCATGATCGAAGACGCGGAGGCGAAAGGCCTTCTGAAGGAGGGTTCGGTCATTATCGAACCGACTTCCGGCAATACCGGCATCGGGCTGGCGGCGATCGCCGCGTCCCGCGGGTATCGGATGATCCTGACCATGCCGGATACCATGAGCGTGGAAAGACAGAATATCCTGAAAGCCTATGGCGCGCAGGTCGTTCTCACGGAGGGAGCGACAGATATGAGCGGGGCTGTCGCAAAAGCGGAAGAGCTTGCCGCGACGATCCCGAACAGTTTTATTCCCGGTCAGTTCGACAACCCGGCCAACGCGGACGCGCACCGGAAGACTACCGGTCCCGAGATCTGGCAGGACACAGACGGTAAGGTCGATATTTTTATCGCCGGCGTCGGGACCGGCGGTACCCTGACTGGTATCGGGGAATATCTGAAATCGCAGAACCCGGCTGTCTGTGTCGTCGCTCTGGAACCGGCGGATTCCCCGCTTCTTTCGGAAGGACACGTAGGCCCGCATAAGCTGCAGGGGATCGGCGCCAACTTTATTCCGAGCCTTCTGAACCGGGAGATCTACGATGAGATCTATCCGGCCAGCACGGAAGAAGCCTTTGCGGCTGCGAAGATGCTCGCGCAGAAGGAAGGTATTTCTGTCGGCATCACTTCAGGCGCCGCGCTTTCAGCCGCGATCCAGTACGCCAAAAAGCCGGAAAATGCCGGAAAGACGATCATCGCGCTTTTACCGGATTCCGGCGACCGCTATTATTCCACACCGCTGTTCTGTGGCTAATACAAGAAAAGGAGAGGGCATCATGAACTTTCATCTTTTAACACAGTATCTGGACAGTCTTGATGAGGAATACGGCATCAAAGGACTGGAAGTATTCGTATCCAAAGATCATGAGACCGTCTATCACCACCAGACGGGCTATTCCGACTACGACCTGAAGGTGCCCGTGAACGGATCCGAGTTTTATTATTTCTATTCCTGTACCAAGGTCATCACCATGACGGCGATGATGCAGCTGATCGAACAGGGCCGGGCCGGGTTGTACGATCCGGTCTGCAAATACCTGCCGGAGTGGGAATATGTGACTGTGGTCGATGACGTTCGTTACGCGGAAGATCCGATGCTGCTGCCGAAACTGCGTACGCCGAGCCATTTCGCGAAGAATCAGGTGAGGATCATCGACTGCATGGCCATGATGGCGGGACTGACCTATGACCTGAAGAATGAGGCGATCCAGGCATTACTCGAGAAGGAGCCCAACCCGACCACACGCGAGGTGATCGCGGCATTGGCCAAAGTACCGCTGATCTACGAACCGGGGACCAGGTGGCGCTATTCGCTGGGACATGACGTGATCGCTGCAGTGATCGAGGTGATCAGCGGAGAGCGGTACAGTGACTATATGCAGAACCACATCTTTACACCACTGGGGATCACGGACATGACCTGCCATCCGAACGAAGAGCAGATGGCACGGATGGCGGCGATGTATGCGTGGAAACCGGAAGAGAACAGGATCAGACCGGTCCCGATCAATTTCGGGTTCAGCATCGGTGAGAAGTATGAGAGCGGCGGCGCCGCACTGGCGGGAACGCCGATCGCCTACCACACGGTCATGGATGCGCTGGCAAACGGCGGGGTCGGCGTGAACGGCGCCCGGATCCTGAAGGAAGACTCGGTCATGCTCTTTACCCACTCGGTCACGCACGGACAGCCGCTGGCGGACTTTCATAAGAGCGGCAGGCCGGAGTACGGCTACGGTCTGGGCGTGCGGGTCAAGAACCATGAGAATCTCGGCCAGGCGCCTGTGGGAGAGTTCGGATGGGACGGCGCCGCCGGCGGATTCGGCGTGGTCGATCCGTTTAACCACGTCGCGATCACCTACGTGATGCACGTACTGGGCTTCGGTACAGCTTACAGCGTGGTCCATCCGCGCATGCGCGATCTGGTCTATGAAGGATTAAAGCCGGAATGAAGTTTATCGAACATCCCTTCGGTCCTATGTATGACGAAAAGAGCCGTATCCTGATCCTCGGCAGTTTCCCTTCGGTAAAATCAAGGGAGCAGAGCTTCTTTTACGGCCATCCGCAGAACCGTTACTGGCCGCTGATCGCCTCGCTCCTGGGGGAAGAGGCGCCGGCGCACGGAGATATCGAAGCGAAACGGCATCTGGCACTTTCTCACGGGATCGCTATGTGGGACGTGATCCAGAGCTGCCGGATCGAAGGCTCCAGCGACAGCACCATCGAGGACGTGACCGTCAATGACCTCCGGTTGATCCTGGAGGCGGCCGATATCCGGCAGATCTTCTGCAACGGGACTAAGTCCTTTGAGCTTTATCAGAAATATACGAAGAAACTGACCGGCCGGGACGCCGTAAAGCTTCCCTCCACCAGCCCGGCCAACGCGGCCTGGAATATGGCGCGTCTCAAAGAAGCGTGGAAGGTGATCCTGCCGTATCTTCTATAAAACCACTTTTCAAGCCCGTTTGGGGCGTTTACCGTTAAAAATCGTTCCGCCGCCCAAAATCACCGGTGATTTTTGGATGAAATATCAACAGGACGAGCTATCTTGTCCAAGGATTGGAAAGGATAGTCATATAAGAAAGCCGCTCGCCCAATCGAGCCTGCCATCCAATGCAAATCCCTGGATAAGATACCAGTCTGATAGCCTATTTTATCCAGAAATTAGATAAGATAGCTTGTGAAATAGCTGCGCCACCCAATAATGCAAAAAAGTACTGGGCGGCGCAGCTTAAAAATGCACTATCTCCCCCAACAGGTTGGGGCGGAAGCGAAAATTGCTCTGTAAACGCCCCAACAGGAGGAAGCGGCATGCCATAAAAAGAGTTTGTTTACAAAAAGTTCACAGAATTTGTTAGCACTCGCTCTTGACGAGTGCTAACAATGTGGTATAATAGACTCAGAACAAAGGAAAAGAGAAGATCAGTGACGGGGTCGGCTGGTGAGCCGGGTCCTGATCCTGAAAAACCTCCTTCCCGTTGCTCAAAAACTAAATTGAGTTTATGGAGGTGTTTGATATGTTACTGCCTAGTATTTTTGGAGAGAATCTATTGGATGACTGGTTTGATTTCCCGGATATGAGAGGATTTGACCAGGCTGAAAAGAAACTGTACGGAAGACACGCGAATCGCCTGATGAAGACCGATGTCAAAGAGCATGATGATCATTTTGAGATGGACATCGATCTGCCGGGCTTCAAGAAAGAAGATATTCATCTGGAACTCGAGAACGGCTATCTGACTGTCAGCGCGGCCAAAGGGCTGGAGAAAGAGCAGAAGGATGAGAAGGCAGGCCGGATCATCCGTCAGGAGCGTTATACCGGTTCCATGCAGAGAAGCTTCTATGTCGGTGACGCACTGAAAGAAGAGGATATCAAAGCAAAGTTCGAGCATGGTGTTCTGTCCCTGAACATCCCGAAGAAAGCGAAAGAGATCCCCACCAAGAAAACCATCATGATCGAAGGCTAAATGCTTTCGGAAATACATAACGATACAAGCGAAAGACCCTCTCTGATGCAAAAAGTGCAGTCCGTGTGACTGCACTTTTTTTATATGTTACTTCAGTACCTGAAAGAATCCCAGCGCACGGCTGGTAAGCTCTTCAAAGCGGCCTTCACGAACGAGCGAGGCTGAGACCAAAGAAGAACCGATACCAAACACCTGAATGCCCGCTTCCTGCCAGTTGCGGATGTTGTCCTGGCTGATCCCGCCGACGGCCGCGAGAGGGATATACCCGAGCGGACCGCGAAGGGCTTTCACATAGGACGGGCCAAGGCAGTCAGCCGGGAAAAGCTTGATGATATCACCGCCTGCCTGATAGGCAGCTGCGATTTCAGTCGGCGTCATCGCCCCGGGCATGGAGAGCATCCCGAGCTCTTTGGTTTTCCGGATGACAGCCGGTTCCGTGTTGGGAGAGATGATGAATTCGGCGCCGGCTTCAAAAGCGCCTTGGACTTCATTCTCGCTGAGGACAGTGCCGGCGCCGAGATGCACATCTTCGGGCAAAGCGGCGTGCAGCAGGCGAAGAGCATTCAGGGTTCGCTCGAACCCGTCAGGACTTGTGTGATCAAAAGCAACTTCCATGAGCCGGATGCCGCCCCGATAAAGGGCGTTTCCGGCTTTTTCCATGTCTATCAGTGGAATGCCTCGAATAATAGCGATGATCTTTTCTCTCTGAAGGAGTTCTACATTTACTGGCATTTCAAAAGTCTCCTTTCTCTCTGGCGATCAGCAGCGCGCCATAGGCGGCCAACGGTCTATCGTCAGGGATATACTCCCGGATATGGGACAGGTTTTTTCCTTTGAGGAGATACATGATGGCACTTCGCAGTGGTTCTTTCCCGGCAACGATAATTTCATCGGGGAGGTCAGCGAAAGAACAGACCTTCAGATCTTCCTCCAATACGGCACCCAGCAGGAAGGCAGCTGCCTGTGGTGCGGAAAGTCCGTCGAACATGCGGTGGATCCGCGTTTCGAAAAGGGCCGCGGTCAGGCCTTTGGCGTCTGCCGCTTTGGCGCCAGCCAGCAGCCATCCCGGATCATAATCAGACGGGGCGAAGGTATGTTCCACAGCATCGGCAAGGATGGTATGATGAGAGAGCGCGTCGATGAGTTCGCCGGAGAGGGTGGTACGGCACCGCTCGATTTTTCCTTCCGGACTGATCCAGATGAACTTGTTGTGAGAGCCGGGAAGGATGATCAGCCGGGAGAAAGAATGAGACGATCCGTCGCCCGTGGCTGAAACATCATGTTCTGGCAGCGCCGCGAGCAGAGCGATCACTTCCGTTTCCTCCCCGCGCATCATATCCATACCGGTACTCATCGCGTTTTTCACGCCCGGGATCAGATGGATCGGCCCGGGAAAGATCTCCGGAAACTGAACAGGCGTAACCGCCGCGGCCAGTTCTTCGATTCCGGCCGGCGCCGGGATATGCGGCACTTCCTGAAGACCGAGGGAAGAGGTGATCATGCCGGATGCATAGACAGATAGGATCTCATGGTCAGAGAGCTGTTTTTTTTCGAGTATCTGCCGGATCCCTTCAGCGAGACTTTGCCGGTAGGCGTCGGCTGAGCCGGTGACAGCACTGATCCGGACACCGGTATCCTGCCGGTAGGTTCCGATGACTTCGTCTGTCTGATCCCACAGGGTATATCGGGTATTCGTGGTTCCGCCGTCGATGGTCAGAAGATAGGACATGGCGTCCTCCTGTTTTTCAAATTATCAGTTGTCTTATCCTATCACAGATAATTCCAGTTGACAACGAATGATTTGTGTGCATACAATATATACCATCAAATGAAAAGGGGTATTGTTTTGCAAGAAGAATATATACGGCATTTCAGCCACAGTCTCGGGCGGGATATGGAGATCATGGTCTATGGGCACGGCGGCGTTCCGGTTCTCGGATTCCCCACGCAGAATTCCAAGTGCCACAACTATGAAGACTTCAGGATGATCCAGGAACTGTCCGACTTTATCGAAGAGGGAAAAATCCAGATGTTCGTGGTCGATACCGTGGACGAGGAGAGCTGGTCGAACGAGGGTGGCGACAATACCTGGCGCGCAGCCCGGCAGGAACAGTATTTTCATTATATCGTCGATGAAGTCGTCCCGTTGATCCGGGAAAGGAATCCGCTTTCCCCCGCGGTGACGGGGTTCAGTATGGGCGCGAATCATGCGCTGATCTCGTTTTTGCGCAGGCCGGATCTGTTCCGCGGTGTGATCGCGCTGTCGGGTGTTTATGATACGGACTATTTCTTCCACGGCTGGATGGATTCGGTGCTCTATGAGAGTTCCCCGGAAAGATTCCTGCCGAATATGCCGGCCGATCACCCGTACATTCAGCTGTATAATGAACGGAAGATCATCCTCTGCTGCGGGCAGGGGCCGTGGGAAGAGGAAGGCATTAGGACGCTTCGGTTCCTGGAACAGGTTTTCCGGGAGAAGGGAATCCATGCCTGGTGCGACTTCTGGGGATTCGACGTGGCACACGACTGGCCGTGGTGGTACAGACAGATGCGGTATTTCCTGCCGTATATGATCAAGGAGGAGTAGTCAATGAATTACATTTTTATCTCACCGAATTTTCCGCATACGTACTGGCAGTTCTGTGACCGGCTGAAACGAAACGGCGTGAATGTATTGGGGATCGGCGACGCGCCGTACGATATGCTCGAGGAGAATCTGAAAAGTTCGCTGACCGAGTATTACCGCGTTGATTCGCTGGAAAACTATGACGCGGTCTACCGCGCGGTCGCGTTCTTCACCTTCAAATACGGACGGATCGACTGGATCGAGTCGATGAATGAGTACTGGCTCGAGCAGGACGCGCGCCTTCGGACGGACTTCAATATCACGACCGGGATCCGCGAGGACAGGATCGGCTTCATCAAGGAAAAAGCGCTGATGAAAAAGATCTATGAGGAGAACGGGATCCCTACGGCGCGCCAGCACATCGTCAGCACGCCGGAAGCGGGGCGGGCGTTTGCCGAAAAAGTCGGATTCCCGCTGATCGTGAAGCCGAATATCGGCGTAGGCGCGGCGAATACCTGGAAACTCATGGATATGGATGATCTGAATGCCTTCTACGAGGATCTGCCGTCGGTCCCGTATGTAATGGAAGAGTTCGTCGAGGGAGAGATCTGTTCCTACGACGCGATCGTCGACTCTGCCTGTGAACCGCTATTCGAGAATATGACCGCGTGGCCGCCCATCATGGATATCGTGAACCGTGACCTGGATCTCAAGTACTATACCTGTCCGCGAATGGATGAAAAGCTTCGCGTACTCGGCCGTAAGGCCGTGAAAGCATTCGGCGTGGACCGGCGTTTCGTGCATCTGGAATTCTTCCGACTGACCAAGGCGAAGCCGGGTCTTGGCGAGGTCGGCGACTTCGTGGCGCTGGAAGTGAACATGCGTCCGGCCGGCGGATATACGCCGGATATGATGGATTTCGCGCATTCGACCGATGTTTATCAGATCTACGCTGACATGGTCGTACTGGACCGCCGGATCCTGCCGGAAGCGAAGGAACGCTTCTACTGCGTCTACGCGGGCCGTAAGGAAGGCCATCACTACCGTCACACGCACGCGGAGATCATGGAGCGCTACGGCAACGCGATCGTGATGCAGGAAGAGATGCCGCCCGTGAACTGGCCGCAGATGGGCCGCTTTATGTATACGGCCAAGCTGAAAACCATGAAGGAAGTCCACGATTTCATCCGCTTCGTGCAGGGATAGGGAAAGATCTTTATGAAAATCAGAAGATTTACCGATGCGGATGCGCCGGCCGTATCTGAACTGATCAGAACGACGTTAAGGATATCCAATGCGAAAGATTATCCGCCGGAAATGATAGAAGCGCTGATCGAAAGAGAGACGCCGGAGCATGTAAAACAAAGAGCATCATGGACTCATTTCTATGTCGCGGAGAACGAAACCGGCATTATCGGGAGCGGCGCTATCGGACCGTATTGGGATAAACAGGATGAAAGCAGCCTGTTTACGATCTTCGTTCATCCGGACTATCAGGGCAAAGGAGTCGGCAGGGCGATCATTGAAACACTGGAACAGGATGAGTTTGCTCTGCGGGCAAAGAGGATCGAAATACCTGCCTCGATCACCGGCCTTCCCTTCTATCAGAAACTGGGTTATACATTCAAGAATGGTCATTCGGAGATGGATGCAGAGCGTCTGTACAGACTGGAGAAATACAGGATCCCCGAAGATCAGCGCATACTGCTGAAACAGATCCTTGAGAGGCGAAGCTATCGGGGGAAATACAAGAATATCAAAGTCCCGCGTGCACACCTGACGGCAATTATGGAAGCCGGCCTTGCCGCGCCTTCCGGCTGCAACAAGCAAACGACAAGTCTGATCGCGGTAGATGACGACAAACTTCTTTCTGAACTTAAGTCCGTCATCGATCCGCCGGTTGCCAGTACGGCGCCTGCGATGATCTGTGTCCTGACCAGGCGAATCATCGCTTATCGGGACCGCTGTTTCGCGGTTCAGGATTATTCCGCGGCGATCGAGAACATGCTGTTAGCGATCCATGCTTTGGGATACCAAAGCTGCTGGTACGAAGGACATATCACCGATGAGGACAGGATCGGCTATCAGATGGCGCAGATCCTGGGCGTGCCGGATGAATATGAGCTTGTGTGTATCCTGCCGATCGGGGTCGCGGAAGAAGAACCAGTCAAACCCAGGAAGAAAGCATTTGAGGAACGAGCCTGGTTCAATGGGTTTAAAAACGAATGAAAAAGGCCGATGAGGTAACGGTTGGTTACTTCGTCGGCTTTTGCTTTTCAACCGGATGGGTCGGGTTACAGTGACATAAAACAAATCTGATCAAATATATGTAATAAAAAACCGATATCTGCAATATGTCAGTCAAGATTTCTGGTATCTTTTCTTTAACAAAATCAGCTCATGGAGCGAAAACGATGATGAATGGAGGATCTAGTGATGAAACGACCGGTTGAAATATGGAATGACCTACCGCTGTCTATGCGCCCGAAGATTCGCTACTGGTTACCGGCAGCCGCCATGCAGGAAGATGATTTACGGACAGAGATTCAGGATATCGCTGCCCGAGGATTTGGCGGAATTGAAGCTGTCGTTTTATCTATTACCTCGCCGGATCTTCTGATGAGCGAGGACGGTTGGGGAACGGACAACTGGGACCATATGATGGATATCATGGCCGATGAAACGGAAAAACAGGGACTTAGCCTGGACATCGCCATTGGACCGGGATGGCCTATCGCATCTCCTGTGATAAAAAACGCGGATGATCCTGCCGCACTGACAGAATTGACATTCGGCGAAATGAAAGTTACTTCGGGCCGCTATGCCGGCCCATTACCAGAAAGACGAACGGTTCGTTCCGAAGGTGCGCCTGAACTCGTGCATGTACTGGCTTATCAGGAGACGGAAGACAAAGTTCTTCGTAAGGGAAGTTATATCGACCTGATGCCCTATGTGGATACGAAAAGAGCATGGCTTGACTACGAATTTCCAGCATTATCGAAAGGAGTTTGGAAAGTTTTTTCTTTTTACTGTCAGAGTGCCGTTCATAAGATCAATGCTGGTCAGACGTATGTCATTGATCACTTGAGCAAGGAAGGCGCAGCCGCTGTTGCAGCTTACTGGGACAAGGTTTTCGCAGGTCATAACTATCGGAACATGGAATCGTTTTTTTGTGATTCTTTGGAATATGAGGTCGCACTCGACTGGACGCCGCGGTTTTTGGACGAGTTTGAAACCCGTCGGGGCTATTCCCTGTTGCCTTACCTGCCTTTCATTGGGATCACGCCGACATATCCGGCAACAGATGTTCCCGGATATCGTTTTGAGAATGAGTTTGAGTCCGAACAGATCCGCCAGGATTATCTGGAGACCCTGACACAGTGCTATTGCGAAAACCATCTGTCTTCTCTGGAAAAGCTGGCAGAAAAATACGGAAAGACCGTCCGCTATCAGGTAGCTTATAACAAGCCTTTCGAGGCGGAACGCAGTGCCCTGTATGTTTCTGTTCCGGAAAACGAGGCTCTGGGACGGCCGTCTGTTGATTATCAGAAAACGATGGCCGCTGCAGCCCATCTGGGGCGAAAGACCAGATATTCCTTTGAATGCGCAGCTGAATTCGGAAACAGCTACGGACAGAGTTATGAAGACCTGATGTGGTGGGTCAAACGGGCTGCTATGGCCGGGATGAATGCCCAGGTCCTGCACGGTGCCTGTTATGGTGGCCGTTATGAAGGTGTCTGTTCTGAAAACGGGCAGATTCGCGGTGTCCAGTGGCCGGGATTTGAAGGGTTCGGGAAATACGTATCTAATTACTGGAACAGAACGCCTTCTGTCGAAGACGCACGAGGCGTTATCGATACGATCACGAGAATGAATTCGATCTTCCGCCTGCAGGCAAAAGTTGACTGTGCGGTTTTTCGTGACAGTTATATCAATCCCGGGGAAGCTGGCGAGTTTTGTCTGTATCCTGATAACGGCGCCTTGGCCAATCACGGTTACAGCTACGAGTTTGTCTCCGAAGAGCTTCTAAAACTGCCGGTAAGCAAAGTGACCGATCACCTGCTGGACAAAGAAGGCGTTTCCTATAAATGTCTGATCATTCCCTATAAAAAAGCTGTTTCAACAGGTTTCCTGCTGGAGGTAAAAAGGTTGATCGAAGAAGGACTCCCTGTGATCTGGCAAGGAGAAAAACCTCAAAACGCCAAATTCCATGCGGAATGGAGCACCGAAGAAGGCAGGAATACCTGGCAAGCGCTTATGGATTATCTCTGGGAGAATTCCGGCATCACTCATGTCCGAGATCTCGCTCAGGTACCTGAAGCACTCAAAATGCTCGGCGTATCAGCCAGCGTCATTCTTGATGGCCGGCATGACCTGATGACACTTTCCCGGACAGACGATTCCAAGGGAAGTCGGTATTATGGCCTTTATGCTTACAACCGAGTTGTTTATCAACCGGACGAGCCCAATCCTGACGAAGCCGCTGTCAGTGCGATTTATCGAAAAGGAACGACAAAAGGCAGTTATCAGCGGCCAGGCCGCCAAAGCCGTCATGCGGTATTCGTTCGCCTTTTCGGAGAAGGGGATGTTTTTTTGCTGGATCCTTATAGCGGAACCAAGGAAAAACTCGAGTTCGTTGCTGATGGGAAAGGGTATATGGCCGGTGTCGTTCAGATAGAAGAGGATGAGCTGTTGATCTTCGCCATACTGCCGGCTCAGGATGCCGTCCCGGTCTCTTTTGAGAAACTGACCTTAGTACCGTTTGGGCCAAATACAGAAGATGAGAGATCTTTTATCCGGAGCCGATTTTATGAAAGTGCTTCCGTGATCCTGGACCTTTCAGGCAGGGAACTACGTCCATGGAGGATAATGTCTCCCGAACTGGAGCATTTTGCCGGACGGGGAGAATACCTGGGAAAATTCGCCCTTCCTGATGTGGAAAAGGACGGTCGTTATGTATTGAATCTGGGAGATGTCGCAGACACCTTCATTGTATATATAAATGGAAAGAAAGCCGCTTTCCCGGATCAGGTGATGAAAAGAGTCGATATCACAGAGTTTGTACGAACAGGAGAAAACGAGATCCGCGTTATTGTTACGACCAACTTATATAATAAACTGTTTTATGAAGGTATGACCACCTTTGGCCTGCCGGTTGCGTACCTCCCACGCGATTATGGGATCTGGGAAACAGAAAACAAAAAGATATGTATAGAAGTAAGGTGACAAAAGCCCGCTCACGGAAATGGTGAGCGGGCTTTTGTCACACGATGTTTTGTTTTTTCTTAATCCTGTATTGCTGCGGGGTGATCCCGTATTGTTTCTTGAACGCGTTCTGAAAATGACTCTGACTGGAGAAACAATAGTAAAAACTGATCTCCGAAAGGGATTTATTGGTATAGGCAAGCATCTGCTTGGCATCTTCCAGTTTTGCCTTTGTAATAAAGGCAGAAAACCCCATACCTGTCTCTGCTTTGAATTTTCTGGACAGGTAACTGCTGCTGTATCCGAAAAGCCGCGAAAGGTAAGCACATGTGAGCGGGAGGTCGGTGTGTTCCCGGATGTAACGGATTATATCCGTAACATCTCCGCTCTGAACCAGGGTGTCCTGCTGCTGCGCGACCTGTGACGTATAAGCAGTCAGGCAATTGAAGACAACTTGGAATAGTTCCTCTCTTGTTTGCGCTTTTTCCGTATTCATAATATACAGGTCCGACAGGTTCAACGCCGTCTGTGAATCCAGTCCTCCCCGGATCGCTGCCCGAGAGACCAGCGCGATCAACGCGATGATCAGGTCCTGAATGTTGCGGAGCGGATTATTTGCGACAGTGCCCATGTTGAACGCAAAGAAAGACTCCTGTATTTTTTCCAGTTCTTCCACATTTCCTGTCTCGACGATCTTTGTCAGGACGCTTTCATACTGAAGAGAATCATTGGGTGTCGTATAGGTGTTTTGAATATATTTCTGCTCTATACTTGATTTGACGGTCCTGTTCATGAAAGCCTGGTCTGTTTTGATGGTAAAATCGATTTTCGGACTGTCTCCATTCAGAAAGAAGTGGATCATCTTCAGTTTTTTATCCATTGTAATGAACGTCTGCACAGGAATGCTGCTGAAGAAGAACCGGCACTGGTCTTTTTTCTCGTTTTCAACCTTGTAATGCGCATATAACTGCTGAAGGTCGCTTTCCCCATAGAAGAGCATGGGAACCGGTCCAGCCAGCAAAAACCGTTTCTTCTCACCATCAAGCGGAAGACAGCCATATACAGCTGAAAAGCGGGTATAGATAAACGGCCCCTTTGAAAGATCTTCTAAAAAAAGATTAGCAGCCTTTACATATATGCTCGCAGGAGGAAACAACGCTGCGGTTTCCGGAAACGACCATACAAGTTCTCCGGAATCATACAGGTACATAGGTATCTGCAGCGCTTCACTGAATTCCATCAAAGAACGTTTGATATCCTGATCCATATCTTTACTCCTGTTTTCTAATCTCAATGATGACAAAATTATACACTATAAATCAAAAATCTGCAATATACCATAGCCTTTGTCTATTATCCTTATATCAAGATCAGATATGGAAATACAGGAGGTATATCATGACTAAGATCAGAATTGCAGAAAAAGAGATCCGGGATTTTGAGATCCATCACGAGGATGCCGTTCGAAAACTGGCGGCTGAATGTGTCGTTCTTCTGAAAAACGAAGGCGTTTTACCTCTTAACGGGACAGGAAAAGTCGCTTTGTACGGAAACGGTGCAAGAAATACCATCAAAGGAGGCAACGGGTCCGGCGATGTCAACGTACGCCATTTTGTTACAGTGGAAGAAGGCCTTGAAAAGGCTGGCTTCCAGATCACCACGAAAAAATGGCTGGATGCTTATGATGAACTGCTTGGACAAACAAAAGCAGCCTTTTTTGCCGAATTAAGACGTCAGGCGGATGCTTACCATGTCAACCCTCTCATCTTCGCTATGGGTAAATATGCGCCGGAACCGGAATATGAACTGCCGCTGGACGGAGAAGGCGAGACCGCTGTCTATGTGCTTGCCCGTATTTCCGGGGAAGGGGCTGACCGGTTGGCCGGTGCAGGCGATATTCAATTAACGCAAACAGAAATTCGGGATATCCTTGCATTAAACCGGAAGTATCCTCGCTTTGTACTGGTCTTGAACGTAGGCGGCATGGTCGATCTTACTCCTGTTAGTGAAGTCTCGTCGATCCTTCTCCTTGGTCAGCTCGGAACACCTACCGGTGATGTTTTCGCGGATATCCTTCTCGGAAAAGCTTATCCTTCCGGTAAACTGACAGCTACCTGGGCTCCGCTTGATTCTTTTCCTTCGACAGAAGGATTCGGTGATCCCAATGATACCAGCTATAAGGAAGGGATCTATGTCGGCTACAGGTATTTTGATACTTTTGAGAAACAGGTTTCCTGGCCGTTTGGCTTTGGGCTTGGCTATACATCCTTCAAGATCGGCGAACCGCTGGTCAGCGTAAACGGGAAAAACATCACGATCCGTTCAGAGGTAAAGAATACAGGAAATCAACCAGGAAAGGAAGTTATACAGGTTTATGCCTCCGCACCGGCAGGTCAGCTGGATAAACCATATCAGGTACTGGTCGGCTATGCCAAGACACAGGAACTCGCTCCGGGAGAGTCCGAGAAAGTCACGGTTACCTTTGATGCCGATGCTATGGCCTCTTACAGTGAAGACAAACACGCATGGATCCTGGAAGCTGGTTCCTATATCATCCGCTCAGGGAATAGTTCCCGCAATACACAGATGGCTGGAATTGTCTATCTGAACGAAGAGATCGTCCTCAGGAAAGTCCGTGATACACTCGGTGACTGTGGGTTCCGGGATCTTCAGTCTGTGTCTTCGCTGCCGACTGTCGAAGGAGAAGGACTTGAACTGGATCCTTCCGCCTTTCATACCGAGACGGTTGAGTATTCTCTGCCTGATATCAGTGAAAAACAAACCGAGGCTATCTCCTTTGAAAAAATCCTTTCCGGAGAAAAGAGTCCTGAATCATTTGTAGCCGGCCTGAGTAATGAACAGCTCGCTTCTCTGTGTATCGGTAACATTAAAGATTCTGATGACCTTCTGGAGATTATTGGAAATGCATCTACCACGGTGGCAGGAGCCTCTGGAGAAACAACACATGTTCTAAAAGACCTGGATCTTCCCTGGTTTGTTTTCGCAGACGGTCCTGCCGGTCTTAGACTGAGTCAGGAATATACCGTTACACAGGAAGGCGTCAAGGGAAGTGTCGCTGCCGGTGGTGATATGCTGCTGGTCTTCAAACCGGAAGAACTTGCCGCCCTAGCTGCCGGAAGCAAACAGGATCCTGCCCTGGAAACCTATTATCAATACTGTGTGTCTATCCCGATCGGAACGGATATCGCCCAAAGCTTTAACCCGGATGTCGCAATAAGCTGCGGCGACCTGGTAGGAAGTGAAATGGAACGTTTCGGGATCCATATCTGGCTGGCGCCGGCTATGAATATTCAGCGTTCTCCTCTTTGCGGGCGTAATTTCGAATACTATTCGGAAGATCCTCTCGTGAGCGGTTTGACCGCAGCCGCTGTAACCGAAGGTGTCCAGCAGCATCATGGCTGCGCCGTCACAGTCAAGCATTATGCCTGCAACAATCAGGAGACCAACCGTTTCTTCTCCAACAGCAATGTCAGCTCCAGGGCTATACGAGAGATCTATCTCAAGGGATATGAGATCTGCATCCAGAAGAACGCGCCAAAGTGCATCATGACTTCCTATAACCTTGTCAATGGGGAACATACCTGCAACAGCAAGGCGCTGGTCACGGATATCCTCCGAAGCGAATTTGGTTTCCAGGGGATCGTTATGACAGACTGGCTGGTGACCGGCGGCATGGGTCCTCGAGGAGAAAAATGGCCCTGTGCTTCCACGGCAGGCAATATCAAGGCTGGAAATGATCTGACGATGCCCGGACTTAAGATGGATCTTGCGGATGTCCTGGATGCACTTGCCCGGAAGGATCATCCGTATGCACTTACCCGCGGCGATCTCATGCGCTGTGCGGCTCGGATCATCACTTGGATGCGTGAAATGGCATGATCTTCTTTCAATAGGATAAAAATATATAACGAAAGACAAATATATGAAATTTTTTGTTGTTCTTTTCGGTTACATTATACCCAACAAAACAAAAGTACGCGATCAAAGAAAGGGGTAAGAAAATGGCTAAGATTAAAGTTAAGAATCCTGAAATGATGGGATTCAAGGAATGTTTCGGTGTTACCGCCCTGACGACCACCAGTGCTCTGTCGGGTCTGTTGATGTCTACGCTGCTGATGACCTATATGACTGACTACGCAGGTCTTGGCGCGTGGGGTGCTTCCCTGGCAACGATCCTCCTTCTGGCTGCCAGGATCATTGACGCGGTGGATGACCCGCTGCAGTCTTTCATCATGGACAGCGCAAAACCCGGCCGTTTCGGTAAATACAAACCATTTTTCCTGATCAGTATCATGATGACAGCTCTCGGTTCTGTCCTGCTCTATTCCCTTCCTCAGGCAATCAGTACCAAACCGGTTCTCGTGACGGTATGGGTCATTCTGTTCTACCTAATCTACGATGTCGGTACTTCTTTCTTCCACGCGAACCTTCTGTACCGTACTATGACGATCGACCCCAACCAGCGCGCCAAGCTGGTCGTCGGTCCCCGCGTATGGACAATGATCCTCGGTGTCGCGATCTCCGCCTTTATCACCATTATCGTAGCGGTTAACGAAGCTTTCTTCCATAACTATTCCACCACTTTCCGCGTGGTAGTCATGGTTATTATGTCGATCAGTGCCGTGATCTCTATCATTGGATGGATGATCGTTAAAGAGCGTCACGTTGTTGAACCCGATCCGGAAGACAAGGTCAAGATCTCTGACTTTTTCGCTCTGTTTAAAGTCAATAAGGCGATGGTCATCGGTGTTCTGTTCAACCTGTTCCATGGTTTTGTCTGGACCCTGCTGTTGGCTGCGCCGGCCTATTACGTGAAATGGGCTTTCTGCGCCAATCTCAATACCGGTGATGTCAACATGACTCTTTTCGGAACTTACTCGCTGATCCTCACGTTGGCTGAGGTCCTTCCGGTGCTGATCACTTCTCTGATCGCACAGCCCCTTATGAAGAATGTTTTTAAGTCTCCTGTCCGTACGGTCCGCTTCAGTCTGATTCTGGAGATGGTCGGCTGTGGAATGATGGCGCTGGCCCAGTTTACCGGAATTATGAAGTCCGTCCCCATGCTGTTCTTTATCAGTCTTGCTATCACCGCTGCAGGCGTCGGATTGATTTTCGTTCCTTTCTCTTCGATCGAAATGGAGATCATGGACTATACGATCTATAAGACCGGCAAGGACAGAAGTGCTCTGACAAATGTTGTTGGAAATCTGCTTTCAAAAGCCCAGACTGCCATCTCGAGCGCTATCGTTGGCGCCCTGCTGATCGCTATCGGTTACAAAGTGGATTCTGTGACCGGCAATTTCGCCGGCGAGATCTCTTCCCTTCCCGGTATGATCAATGGTTTCATCGTGATCATGGGAGTGATCCCGGTCATCCTGGCTCTCATTGCTTTCATCGTTCTTCACTTCTATCCGATCACGGATGAAGTTCGTGCGGATATGGGCCGTGTCCTTCGTGAAAAAGATATCAAGACCGAAGCAGACGAACTGCCGGTAGACGCTGAATAAGATGAGAAAAGAAAACGAGGCTGTCATTACGCAGCTGATGGGCAAAAGCCCATATGAAATGACGAAGGAAGAACTGCTTGCGGCATTGGATGCCTGCGGCGAAATGGCCAGAAACCTTGTCGGCAGCGAGCAGAAAAACAAAGTTCGCAATTACCATGAGATGAACCGGATCGCAAAGAAAGGTCAGATCCTCTTTACGGGTTCCTCTCTTATGGAACAGTTCCCCATAGCAGAATACGCACTTTCCAAAGATCTTGGAAAGTGCGTGTACAACAGGGGGATCGGAGGGACGACGACCGATGATTTTCTTCGGGAGATCGATACAGTCCTCTTCGACCTGGAGCCGTCCAAAGTGTTTATTAATATAGGAACGAACGATATCAACGAACAAAGCGACGGGGAATACTGGCAGGATCATCTGTTGAAAAACTACGAAGAGATCCTGCGTCAGATGAAAGTGCGCCTTCCGGGAACCATGGTCTATATGATGGCATATTATCCAGTGAATCCTACAGACCAGGGCCCCGACTGGGCGAAGAATATGTTCAAAACACGTACGAACGAAGCGCTGAACGATACGAATAGCAAGCTAAGGAAACTTGCGAAAAAATACGGTTATTCCTTTATCGATGTTAATGATGGGCTCAAGGACGAAAATGGACAGCTTCGTGCCGAGATCACGATAGAAGGTCTGCATATGTATGCCGGCGGCTATGAAAGTGTCTATGACAATCTGTTGAAATATCTTGCGTAAAGGAAGAGGAGGAGCCACCATGGAGAAATATCTGGATTCAACAAGGACACCTTTGGAAAGAGCACAGGATCTGCTCGGAAAAATGAGTCTGGAAGAGAAGATGGCCCAGATCCGGGGCGTCATGCCGTTTGAATTCCTTCCGGGGGATAAGCATGAAGAATGGATCCGCGGACGCGGCATCGGACAGGTCAGTGCGCTTCGGCTGCAGATGCTGGAAACACCTCTTCCGGAAGCGATTCAGTGGCTCAGAGATCTTCAGGAAAAAATAATAAGGGAAAGCCCACATCATATTCCGGCCATTTTCCACATGGAAGGCGTAAACGGCGCATATTTTCACGGGGCAGCCAACTACCCGACCGGAATCAGCCGGGGAGCTGCTTTTGATCCGGAACTAGAGTATGAGATCGGAAAGAACGTTGCACGTATTGAGAACGCGGCCGGTATCACACAGGTTCTGGCTCCGGTTCTGGATGTCGCAAGAGATCCGCGTTTGGGACGTTTTGGCGAAGCCTATGGTGAAGATGCTACACTGGCATCTTCGCTGGGTGTCGCATTCACTAAGGGAATTCAGGAAAGCAAGGATCATGGACGGGAAATGGCAGCTACAGCCAAACACTTCATGGGGTTCCATACCTCACGCGGAGGTTTTCATGGCGCCGGAAGTTCGATCGGCAACCGTGAATTGAACGAAGTCTATGGGAAAAGCTTTCAAGCGGCGATCACGGAAGCAAACCTTAAAGGCGTGATGCCTTGCTACAATGTAATTGATGGAATTCCATTCTCTGCATCTTATCAATATCTGACCCAGACGCTGCGTAACCAGATGGGATTTGATGGAACGACTCTTTCTGATTATGGTGCTGTTTCTCAGGTTTTTGATACGAAAAAAGTTAGTGACGGCTATGCGGACGCAGGATTCCGCTGTCTTTCGGCGGGGATGGACTATGAGCTGCCCAATCCGGTCGCTTATTCCGACGAACTCCAGGAGCGTTTTCGTAATGGAATCTATGATGCAGCGTTACTGGACACAGCTGTTCTACGGATCCTGACAGAAAAATTCCGAATGGGTCTTTTTGAAAACCCCTTCGGCACCCTGGAAGGACTTGAAACGGCAATCAAAGAAGAACAAGAGTCCGGTGCAGCCAGAAAAGCAGCACAGGAATCTGTCGTTCTATTGAAAAATGATGGAATTCTTCCTCTGAATATATCGGAAAAACCTGGAAAAATCGTACTGGTCGGACCACATGCCGTAAATGCCCGCTTCTACTTCGGAGGCTATACGCATCTGAGTATGATGGAATCCGGACGTGCTGCACAGAATTCACTGGCCGGAGTCGGCTCCGCGGATAAAGATCTTCAGGAGGCGAGCCTGATCAAAGGCACCAAGGTCCAACGGGATGATAACGAAAGCTTCGATAGCGTCCTGTCCTGGATCGATCCGGGATGCAGATCTTTATTGCAGGAACTGAGAGAATGTTATCCTGATTCGGATATTGCCTGGGCGAAAGGATATCCAATTGCCGGAAGCGCGGATGATGATTATCCGGAAGCGTTGGAGATGATACGGGAAGCGGATCTGGTAATCCTCACACTCGGCGGGAAATATGGAACCGGGTCTGTTGCGACCATGGGAGAAGGCGTGGACGCTTCCAGTATCCAGCTTCCTCCATGCCAGGAGGAATTTATCAGGAAAGCGTCTGCATTTGGAAAACCGATGATCGGTATCCACTTTGGCGGGAAACCGATTTCCAGCGATGCGGCTGATCAGTGTCTGAGTGCCGTTATAGAAGCATTCTGTCCGGGTGCTTTTGGAGCTGAAGTGTTGGTGGATATTCTGACCGGGAGACTCAATCCGTCCGGAAAGCTTCCTGTCAGTGTTTTATACAATGCCGGACAGATCCCGCTGGTTTATTGTCATGAATATGGCAGTGGCTGGCACAAAGGTGAATCCATCGGGTTTTCAGACTATGTAGACTGTCCGCAGCGCCCAAGGTACTATTTCGGATACGGTCTTTCCTATACGGATTTCAAATATTCAGATCTGAAAATCGAAAAATCCGAAGTCGCTCCTGACCAGCCGATCAAAATCTCTGTTAAGGTTAAGAATACCGGCAAAGTAGATGGGACTGAAATCGTTCAGTTATATCTGACTGATGAATACGCTTCTGTGGCCAGACCGGTAAAGGAACTTGCCGGATTTGCAAGAGTATCTCTCAAAGCGGGTGAAACGAAATCCATAACGTTCACTGTACATCCTTCCCAGATGGCTTTTCTGGATGAGCATATGAACTGGAAGATCGAAAAGGGTGATTTCAGCGTTCAGGCAGGCGCTTCCTCAGAGGATATTCGTCTGCGGGGAAAGTTTACTGTGACAGACGATCAGTTGATCGATGGAAAAACTCGTGCGTTTTATGCTGAGGTGGTTATCCATAATTGATGTTTCATTGTTTTGTCAAGAATGATATTTTCTTATTACAGAACGAAAAAAAGGCATGATCCGAAAACTGGATCATGCCTTTCAATTTAAGAAAGAATCATTCTGTCATCAATCCGACGACCAGATCACTGATCTCGGAGGCGTTCGTCAGCTCAAGACCGCTGACGAGTCTGGCCTGAGCATACAGGATCTTACTGTATTTGGCCAGCTTATCCTGATCGACGACGAAGAGCTCTTTCAGTTTCTGCGCGATCGGATGGTTCATGTTGATCTCCAGCACCAGCTGAGCTTTGAACATTTCATTTTCTTCGGCTCCCGGCATACGGCTGAGAGCTTTTTCCATGTTCACCGAAAGTTCGCCTTCGCTGGAAAGCGCGGCTGCGTGGTTCTGGAGCATGTTGGTGAAGCGTACGGCTGTGACCGGGGAACCGATCGTGTTTTTCATGAACTCGAACATATCCTTGGACAGGTCGTTTTCTTCCTTCAGAGTCTCTTTCTCTTCTTCGGTAGACAGGTCCACATCGTCCTTGCATACGTTGGAGAAAGCTTTCTCTTCATAAGTATTCATGACCTGAAGCGCGAATTCATCGATCTCTTCGGTAAGGTACAGCACTTCGTAACCCTTGGAGACGACGGCTTCGACCTGCGGCAGCAGCGCGATCTGCTCTTTGGTCTCACCTGGCGCGTAATAGATCTTGTCCTGACCTTCCTTCATGCGGGAAACATATTCTTTCAGGGTGACAGAGGTGGGGACAAAAGCCTTCTTCTCTTCAGCGGCGTCCGGCTGATCTTTGGCGGTCTCATCCGCCTCCGGCGCTTCTGCTTTGTAACTGGAGGCGAAGAGCAGCAGATCCTGGAGCGGATCCTTATGCATGCCGTAATCCTGATAGATACCGTATTTCAGCTGGGTACCGAAGGCTTTGAAGAAAGTCTCGTATTTTTCACGGTCGTTTTCCAGCATCTTCTTCAGTTCCTGCGAGATCTTCTTTTCGACCGCGCGGGCGATGATCTTCAGCTGGCGGTCGTGCTGCAGCATTTCACGGGAGATGTTCAGGGAAAGATCGGAGGAGTCTACCAGACCGTGAACAAAGCTGTAGTAATCGGGCAGCAGATCTTTGCATTTATCCATGATCAGCACACCGCTGGAGTATAGCTGCAGACCCTTTTCATACTCGCGGGTATAATAGTTGTACGGAGCGTGAGACGGGATGAACAGCAGGGAAACGAAGTCCGAGGTTCCCTCACTGTGCTGGCGGATGACTTTCAGCGGGGCTTCGTAATCGAAGAACTTCTCGCTGTAGAAGTTGTTATACTCTTCGTCGCTGACAGCGGACGTAGGCTTTTTCCAGAGCGGTACCATGCTGTTCAGCGTGGTGTCTTCCTTATAGTCCTCATACTCCGGCTTGTCATCAGGAGAGCCTTCCTTCTTGCGGGAACGGGTCACCTGCATGCGGATGGGGTAGCGGATATAGTCACTGTACTTGCGGACGAGTTCACGGATCTTCCACTCTTCCAGGAATT
The DNA here is from genome assembly GCA_017620135.1 of Bacillota bacterium. Classification (GTDB taxonomy): domain Bacteria; phylum Bacillota; class Clostridia; order Lachnospirales; family Bianqueaceae; genus RUG760. Next base: position 2,610 of record JAFZQZ010000014.1, on the reverse strand, counting down.
CGCTGTATTTCTCGTCATCCGTATCAGGCTTAAGGGTCAGCGTGATCGTGGTGCCGTTTTCTGCTTTCTCACAGGGGTCGATGGTATAGCCGTCGACGCCGCGGGAGATCCAGCACCAGGCTTCGTCGGAGCCGTAGGCTTTGGATTCGACCTTGATCTCGGCGCTCACCATAAAAGCAGAGTAGAAGCCCACGCCGAACTGGCCGATGATGTCGATCGGCTTGTCGGGCGAAGCCTTGTCGGCGCCGTCGTCTTCCGCTTCGGCCGCTTTGGCATCAGATGCTTCTGCCGCTTCCGCTGATGCCGCGTCCTGCTGATCCGCGTTCTTCTTGAAATCGAGAGAACCGCTGCGGGCGATCGTGCCCAGGTTATTCTCCAGTTCTTTCTCGGTCATTCCGATGCCGTTGTCCTTGATCACCAGCGTGCGGGCTTCCTTGTTCGGGATCAGACGGATCTCGTAGTCACCTCGTTTCAGGGCGATCGAACTGTCGGTCAGCGAACGGAAATACAGCTTGTCGATCGCGTCGGAGCCGTTGGAAATGAGCTCGCGCAGGAAGATCTCTTTGTGGGTATAGATCGAGTTGATCATCATATCCAGCAGTTTTTTTGATTCGGTCTTGAATTGTTTCTTTGCCATGATATGCCTCCTGACTATAAGAGCCCCGTCCTTTATAAAACGGGGCGATATTTTACCGCAAAATATTATAGTCCTTTTGTTGGAAAAGTTCAAGCCTTTCGTGTTTCCGGCCATCGCTTTGGGATGTTTACAAAACATTTTAAGCTTTCGCCCCACGCCATTGGAGCGTTTAGTGCAAATTTAAGGTCCGTCGCCCAGTACATTTTTGCATTATTGGGCGGCGCATCAATTTGACGAGCTATCTTCTCCAATCCCTGGGCGGGAAGAGCCGTCTGGCTGGTATCTTATCCAGAAAAAACAGCTCAGAAAAACTCCGTTTGGGCGAGAAATTCTTTTGACGAGCTATCTCTTCCAATCCTTGGATAAGATAGCTCGTCCTGTTGATATCTATTCCAAAAAACACAGGCAGTTTTGGGTGGCAAGGAGCACAAAGGATCAATCTGGCCCAAACGGGCCCGATCTACCCTATTTACGAGAGAAACTGGTCAATGATATGCATGACCTGAGGACGGGAAAGGGGATGCGTTCGTGTTTCGAAGGACAGGATCAGGTTTACCATAGGGGTATAGCCGGACGCCGAATATCGCTGAAGCTTTTCAGTGTTTTTTGCAATATAGGCCGGATCATCCATGAGCCCCAGATGCTCCCACGGGTATTCCTGATGGGTATATCGGTTGCGGACTATGAAATCGGGATACACGATTCGGCCGTCACTCAGGATGATACCGGGTTCATAGCGGAAAAGGATTCCTCGTTCGAAGAGCGAATCCGCGATGATGGCTTCTGATTTGGAACGGACCGGAATACCGGCCAGAGTAGGAACCTTTAGTTCCTGAGGCATGTAAGGATTACGCGCGAATTCTGCATTTTGCCAGTCGTGTATCTCTTCTTCCACGGAACGTATCTCCGGTGGAAGTAGTTCCCGGAACGACTGGTTTTGTAACAGCTTTTCCACAGAATTTACAGGAAAAGCGCTCTCGTTCTGGGATAGTTTCTTTTTCAGACAGATTTGTTCAGTCTTCAAATCTTCAAGCAGTGCTGCGTAATAGGTCTTCAGAGCCAGTTTCTTTGCAAGAGCCAGTTTGTGCTTGGGCAGATAGGTCCTCATGGATCTGACGCCTTCTTTTTGCCTGTTCAGAACATACCATTTGACATAAGGGCCATTCTGGTCGATTTTCAAGATTCCGGCAGGAAGGCTTCTCATAGCTTTTTGGATATCTTCGATTTTTGATTCCAGTTCATTCAGTCTCATCCGAATCACAGGTTCCGGGATCATTTTCTTCAGCTCCTCCTTGGGTTTTTTCCTTCATCATAGCATGTCTGTCAATCCCGGAAAGCGGTATAAACAGAGGGATTTAGCCGTTTTTTGTTTAACAAATTAAATAGCTTGAACCAAACCACAAGTTTTTTGGGGAAGATACATTTTCAGCCTGATCAGAAGCCCAAAAGTTCAAAAAATGTTTACAATTAAGGGAAGACGAGTTGGCAGATCCGTCCATCGTTTCCTTCCCTTAGAATCCACGGAGAATCCTATCTTTCCGGTTGACAGTCCCTCGTTTTCCATTTATAATTTCCTTAAGTATGCTCATAAAAATCTGAACAGGAGGAACATGTTCACATGCAATACACAAAGGAAGTTGAAGAGATGGTTTGTGTCGCAAAAGGCCCAAACCACGGCCCCGCTCCGATTCCTGAAGAAGGAAAATGGATCCAGGCAAAAGAAATCAAGGATATCTCCGGATATACCCACGGCATTGGCTGGTGCGCGCCTCAGCAGGGCACCTGCAAGCTGAGCCTGAACGTCAAGGACGGCGTTATCGAAGAAGCGCTTGTTGAGACGATCGGCTGCTCCGGTATGACCCACTCCGCCGACATGGACAGTGAGATCCTTCCCGGTAAAACCATCCTTGAAGCCCTGAATACCGACCTCGTCTGCGACGCAATCAACACTGCGATGCGCGAGCTGTTCCTGC
>JAFZQZ010000121.1 GCA_017620135.1 Bacillota bacterium | reverse complement strand
TAAACTCTGACTCTCGTCTCGTTCATCCAAAATTTCGTTTGTAAAGAATTGACTGGTTATTAAACCATTCTCATCTTTTAGATGATGTTATACTGTTCGATTTTCAAAGTACATAACAGCTTCGGCCTTTGGCCTCCAGCTGTGTGAGGACTTCGTCCTCAGAGCCTAAAAAACGCTGTTCGTTTTGAACAGCTTATATAGAATACCACGATACATCTCGATTGTCAAGAACTTTTTTAAGAAAATCTTGAAATTTCATGTCCGGCTTTCTACGTGCTTTTCAGGCGTTTCTCTGCATCCAGAGCGATTTGGATTATTCTATCAGATACTTTTTTTGATGTCAATTCCTGCTTTTTCTCGAACAGAACCTCGAAAAAGCTTCTATTACCATATCTTGTCTGTTTTCTTTTCCCGGTCAACGATATTCCACAATATGTATACGGAAAGAAAATTTCTTGTTCCAGAACAAGTTTTCTTATTTTTCGAACAGCTTCGAACGGATGATCTCCATAGCGCGATCATTTAATGTTTCTCTTGGATCTACCGAAAGAAAAACAGCATCCTTTTCTCCACGCCACCAGGTCAGCTGCCGTTTCGCGAAGTGACGCGTATCACGTTTGAGAATATAGACCGCCTCTTCCAGCGAAGTCTCACCTCTCAAATACGCCAGGATCTCTTTATATCCCAGGCCTTTCATCGAAACCAGGTCCGGGGAGGCTCCAGCGTCATACAGACCCTTGACTTCCTCTACCAGACCGCCTTCTATCATCTGTGATACGCGCTGATCGATCCGTTCGTACAGAATATCCCGCGGCATGTCCAATACCAGATAACATAACCGGTAAGGGCTTTCTTTTTCTTTCAGCCGATCGTTCATCTCGCTGATCGGTGATCCGTTCATCTCATAGTACTCAATAGCCCGTATGACACGCTTTCTGTTGTTCGGATGGATCCTCTCTGCACTTAATGGATCCACCAACGCAAGGCGGGCGGCAAGTTCCTCTGTGGAAAGCTTTTCCAGACGGCTGCGTATCTCAGGTACCTCAGGCTCCTCTTCAAACTCCGCGCCATAGGCCAGCGCATGAATATAAAACCCGGTGCCGCCGACCAGCATGGGTAAATGTCCTCTATCGTGGATCTCATGGATCAGTCTGTCTGCTTCCGTCACAAACCGCATGACATTCCACTCATCTTCCTGAGACTGAGGAATGGGATCGCACACATCGATCAGGTGATGAGGAATATCCTGCATTTCGTCTTTTGTGACTTTCGCGGTCCCGATATCCATGCCCCGATACACCTGCATCGAATCCGCGGAGATGATCTCTCCGTCAAGTCTGTGTGCCAGCTCGATGGAAAGAGAAGTTTTGCCGGAAGCAGTCGGTCCCGCAAGGATCAGCAGCGGTATCTTTTTATTTTCAGCGTTCATCTCTATACTCTCATGAACCGTTTTTCCAGTTCATACTGTGTAATGGAAATGACAGTCGGCCGTCCGTGCGGACAGTTGTAGGGATTCTCCGAAGCGAACAGCTGATCCAGAAGGCTCTGCGCTTCCGAAACCGACAGAGCGTCATTGCCTTTTACCGCGGCTTTACAGGACATCGTGGCGATCTGATCGATCAGAAGGTCTCTGGCGGTATCCATCTGTCCTTCAAACAGCATCTCCATCATTTTCGTAAGGTCTTCTGCCGGCAGTGCTTTCCCGAAAAGAAACGGCACGCCCCGAACGATCACAGCGTCCTCGCCAAAAGCTTCTACCACGTAACCCAGTTGTTCCAGCACGCTCTGAAAGTCCGGCAGCTGCGCGACGGCTTTGGGGTCAAGGCTCAGGACTACCGGTTCCATCAGTTCCTGTGTGTCCATATGATCATTTTTCAGCATCGCGCGATACTGATCATATAAAACGCGTTCATGCGCGGCATGCTGATCAACGATATAGCATACGTCCTTCTCTTCCGCGATCCAGTAGGTCCGGAAGATCTGTCCGATGATCTTCAGCTTATGCGGTTCGGGAGTGAACGTTTCGGTCACGATCTCGATCTGTTTGACCGGTTCCGGCGTAAAGCTGTCTTCATGGACCTTGATCTGATCTTTCCGTGGCTCAAGACCGACAGGCGAACCTTCCTCTTCCAGCACCGGCCGTTCACCGGATCTTTTAGGCCGCTGCGGCCAGTTTACCTCTATATCGTTCGCCTTGACCGCGCCTTGCGGGACTTTCCCGGAGAATGAAACATATTCATTGGAGCGTTTCTGCGAGGGCAAAACCGCCTGAACGGTTTTTTCCGCGGGCGTCAGTTCCCGGCTGAAGAGCGGCGTTTTACCCGCGCTGATCTGAGCCGGCTCGGGCGTCACGGGTTTTACTTCGCGGTAGAAATCTCCCACCCTGGCAACCAGATCAGCCTGACGAAGCGTTTCACTGATCACTTCGTAAAGTCCGAAACGTGTCTTATCTTCCTGAATGAATCTCACTTCCATTTTTGTCGGATGCACATTGACGTCCAGTGTATCCGGGTCCATGGTAAGCTGAAGGATCACCACAGGAAAAGAGCCCGGGGCAACATAATCCTTATAGGCTTCGTCGATTCCTTTTTCCAGCAGGCTGCTGCGAACATATCGTCCGTTGATAAAGAAGTTTTCATAGGAACGGTTCGCTCTGACGAGCTGCGGCCGGCTGATGAATCCTTCGATCTTCAGTGATTTCCCATCCGAAAGAGGGATCGCTCCGTCTACAGGCAGCAGTTTGTCAACGATCTCTTTCCCGTAAACCGCAAAAACATCATTTTTGAGGCTTCCATTGCCGGGCGTCTGGAAGGATGGTTCTTTCTTCCCATTGATATAACGGAAGGCGATCTCCGGATGTCCCATCGCGATCTTCTGGACAAGATCCGTGATCACAGCTGCTTCCTGCGCCGGTTTTTTGAGGAATTTCCTTCTTGCCGGTGTATTGAAAAACAGGTTTTCAACTTTTACCGTTGTCCCTACAGGGCAGGCTATTTCTTCAAAAACCTTTTCGATCCCGCCTTCGATGACAAATCTTGTTCCCGTATACTGCGTTGCCGGTCTGGTCAGCATCTCTACCCGTGCGACTGCCGCGATACTTGCCAGCGCTTCACCGCGAAAACCAAGAGAGGTGCTGGCGGAAAGATCTTCGACCTGCCGGATCTTGCTGGTGCTGTGCCGCAGGAAAGCGGTCCGGACCTGTTCAGTCTCGATCCCGCAGCCGTTATCCGTGATGCGGATGAGTCCGATCCCGCCGTCCCGGATCTCGACCGTGATCCTGTTCGCACCGGCATCGATCGAGTTTTCAACCATCTCTTTGACGATCGACGCAGGCCGCTCCACTACTTCTCCGGCAGCGATCTTGTTCACCGTTGCCTGATCCAACAAACGTATCTGTGGCATGTTATTCCTTTCCGTATAGCTGCTGCCAGTCATAGATCAGCTGCATGGCTTCCAGCGGCGTCAGCCGGTTGATATCCAGTCCGCGAAGTTCCCGTACAAGCTGCAGTGCCGTTTGATCAGCGGATGGATCCTCCGTTCCTTCACTGAAAAGATCCTGCTGCTGATCCTCCACGGACTGAACGGCTTTTATATTCTCCACGTTTTTGACCACATCACGTCCCAAAAGTTCTGCCAGGATGATATGCGCCCGGTCAAGCACCCATTCGGGAAGTCCCGCCAGTTTGGCCACTTCGATCCCGTAACTCTGATCTCCGCTTCCCGGCTGGATCTTATGAAGGAAGACCACACTGTCACCATTTTCCTTGATCGTGACGCAGTAGTTCTTCACACCTTTAAGCTGTCCTTCCAGCTGGGTCAGTTCATGGTAGTGCGTGGCAAAAAGTGTCTTGGAACCGATGACTTTCGGATCACTGATATATTCCACGACAGCCCACGCGATCGACAGACCGTCAAATGTGGAAGTCCCGCGTCCGATCTCATCCAGGATCAGCAGACTGTTTCTGGTCGCGTGCCGAAGGATGTTCGAGACTTCGCTCATCTCCACCATAAACGTCGACTGTCCCCTGGCCAGATCATCGGACGCGCCGACTCTTGTGAAAATGCGATCCGAGATCGAGATCCTCGCTGAAGACGCCGGTACGAAAGATCCGATCTGCGCCATCAGACAGATCGCCGCGACCTGCCGCATGTAGGTCGATTTACCGGCCATGTTCGGACCTGTGATGATCGCGATCCGTCGCTCATCCTGATCCATGTGCGTATCATTGGCGATGAAGCTGTTCTCCGGCAGCATCTGTTCCACGACCGGATGCCGGCCTTCCGAGATTTCGATAGGACCGCCCATCGGCAGGATCTCCGGCCGTACATAACCGTATCGGTAGGCAGTATCCGCCAGCGACCGGATCGCGTCCAGATCGGCTATGGCATCCGCGCTCTGCTGAATGCGGACCATTGCCCCGGATACCTTTTCCCGGATTTCCGTGAACAGATCGTATTCCAGCGCTTCTCCTTTTTCCTTGGCGCCAAGGAGCGTATCTTCGATCTCTTTGAGTTCTTCCGTGATAAAACGCTCACCGTTCACCAGTGTCTGCTTGCGGATAAACCGGTCCGGGACCAGCGGAAGCTGACCCTTACTGACTTCGATGTAATATCCGAATACATGATTGTATCCGACCTTCAGTGTTTTGATGCCGGTGGCTTCTTTTTCCTTTACTTCCAGTTCAGCCAGCCATTTCTTGCCGTCTGTCGCCGCATGGCGGTACCTGTCGACCTGCTCGTTATATCCGGCTTTAATGATCCCGCCCTCCCGAAGGGAGATCGGCGGTTCATCCATGATCGACTGTTCAAGCAGTTCTGTGATATCCTCCAGCGGGTCCAGCTGTTTTTCGATCTTTCTGAATCCGCCTGCCATAAGGTCTGCCAGGATCAGCCGGACGCTTGGCAGAAGTTTCAGCGATTCCCGAAGCGCGACCATGTCTCTCGCGTTCGCGGACCCGTAACTGATCCGGCCCATCAAACGTTCCATGTCATAGATCCCGCTCAGCGTTTCCTTCAGTTCCGCCGAGATCATCGGATCGTCGACCAGTGTCTTTACCGCGTCGAGCCTCTCATCGATGCTCTCTTTCCGGATGAGCGGCTGTTCCAGCCATTTTCGAAGACGCCGTCCTCCCATGGCCGTGCGTGTATGGTCCAGGACCCAGAGAAGGCTTCCCTTATAGCTTTTATCCCGCAGGGTCTCTACCAGTTCGAGATTTCTTCTGGTCGCCATGTCCAGCAGCATATAATCCTGCACGGAATATGTTTTCAGTTGATTGATATGTTCGAGTTTGCGTTTCTGCGTATCCGTCAGATATTCCAGGAGCGCGCCGGCGGTTGTGACACCAAGTTCCTTTTCCGCCAGACCCAGTCCTTCCAGCTGCATGACGCCAAACTGCCGGAGGATCGTTTCCTTGCATCGCTGATACTGGAAATGGTAGGATTCAAACCGGTTCAGATAGATCCCGAGCCGTTCACATACCGCGGAAAGGTTCAGGTTCTCCAGTTCCATCACATCCTGATTGACCAGGATCTCGGAAGGCTTGAACTTGGCTACTTCGTCCAGGAGTTTTTCCTCTTCCGAAAACTCTGTGACCAGGAATTCACCGGTCGTGATATCACATACAGCCAGGCCGATCACGTCCTGTACCCAGTTCAGACAAAGGATATAGTTATTGTTCTCACCGGGCATATTCTCGTTCATCGTCGTTCCCGGCGTCACGATCCGAGTGATTTCCCTTTTCACCAGGCCTTTAGCCAGTTTGGGATCTTCCATCTGCTCGCAGATGGCCACTTTATACCCTTTCTGTACCAGGCGCTGGATATAATTCTCCGCCGCGTGATACGGTACCCCGCACATCGGCGCCCGTTCGCCTTCGCCGCAGTTGCGCCCGGTCAGCGTCAGTTCCAGTTCACGGGATGTCGTGACCGCGTCCTCGAAGAACATCTCATAGAAATCTCCGAGTCGGTAGAACAGAAGACAATCCGGGATCTGGCGTTTGACCTCCAGGTACTGCTCCATCATAGGCGTCATTTTGGTACTCATCTTATCCTCCGATCAGTCCAGAAGATTCTTTTGTTTTCCGATCAGATAAAAAGGTGTCGTCTCTGTAATAACGACTTCGACCATCTGTCCGATCAGCCGGGATCCGCCCACAAAGTGGACCAGCTGATTGTGCGCCGTACGGCCGCTCAGCATGGAAGGATCGTTTTTGCTGTGCTCTTCCGCGAGCACCTCCACCGTTTTCCCCAGCCACTGACGGTTGTTTTCCTCTCCGATCTCTTCCAGGACCTTCAGCAGTTCAGAAAAGTTCTTCTTCGAGTCCTCTGCCGGTACCTGCTCCATCCGGGCGGCCGGTGTCCCGATCCGCGGGGAATAAATAAACGTAAAAGCCCCGTCAAAACGGACTTCCCTGACGACCTTCAGTGTCTCCAGGAAGTCTTCGCGGGTCTCTGTGGGAAATCCTACGATAATATCTGTCGTGAGCGATATCCCCGGTACCGTTTCCTTCAGCCTGCGCGCGATATCCAGGTACTTTTGCTGATCATAATGACGATTCATCGCTTTCAGCAGGCGGTCGCTCCCGCTCTGCAGAGGCAGATGAAAATGCGGACACACTTTGGAAAACCTTCCCATCGCTTCGATCAGCTCATCGGAAAGGTCTTTCGGATGGGATGTCATAAACCGGATCCGTTCGATCCCTTCGACTTCCTGGACCATCTCCAGAAGTTTCGCGAAACTGATAGGTTTTTCCAGGCCCTTTCCATACGAATTGACATTCTGCCCGAGCAGCTGGATCTCCCTGACGCCGCTCTTCGCGAGGCTTTTGATCTCCGCCAGAATATTTTCCGGTTTCCGGCTTCTTTCCCGTCCGCGTACGTACGGAACGATACAGTAGGTACAGAAATTATCACATCCGTACATGATGTTCACGGAAGCTTTAAAGGAGGACTTTCGTACAGAAGGCAGATCCTCGACGATCTCCTTTTGTTTATCCCAGATATCGATGATCTGATCACCGGTCTCGAGTACAGTTTCCAGCAGTTCGGGAAATTTATACAGGTTATAGGTCCCGAAGATCAGGTCGACTTCCGGATAGGACTTTCTGATTTTTTCGATGACCGCGTCTTCCTGCATCATGCATCCGCAAAGCGCGATCTTCATTCCGGGATTTTTCCGTTTCACTGACTTCAGATATCCCAGCCGTCCGTATACCTTTTGCTCCGCGTTTTCTCTGATGCAGCAGGTGTTATAGATCACCAGATCCGCTTTCTCTTCCGCCGTTTCCTCCGCGCCGATCGAAAGCAGGATCCCTCTCAGTTTTTCCGAGTCTCTCGCGTTCATCTGGCATCCCATCGTCGAAAGGAAAAATCTTTTCGGCCGTCTGGGATCCGTTTTCAGGTCCTCGATGATGTTCCTCTGACGGATGGCTTCCTCGGTCCCTTCGTTGTCATATACAGGCCTCGGGTTGATCGTTCCCAACTCATACCTCCTGAAGGATCAGACGGACGAGCTTTTCCGCATAGGCGGAAAGTTCTTCCTGATCGCCCTGTCCGATCCAATCTGTAAATTCACTGATGTTATAATAAACGGCTGTTTCCTTTGCCGCATTTCTGTACATTTTGAGCTTTGCTTCCGGGAAAGAAATACCGCCGATATACTCTCCCTCCGGTGCCTGCAGAAAACACTGTTCGGACTTTGCCTTTTTCCGCTCGGAAGCCTTGATATCATAAGCGAGGGAAGAATGGACGATCTCTCCCCTTTCCGGAAGGAAATAGTAGTCTTCCGGATGCGGCAGATAATACCTAAGCCTTTCCTGTGGCCGCGGAAGCCGTACCGAAAAGGCTGTCTCTCCTTCACGGAAGGAAAACACGGCTTCCGGTCCGTTCTTTGTTCCCAGAAAAACCTTCCCCTGTACAGAAAGAGAGAACGGACGATCCCAGCGGACCTGGATCGTATACCCGCTGATCTTCATATCGACAGCTCTTCCTGTCCGGATCTCCTGCATCAGTCGTTCGACTTTCAGCAGGGACAGGAGGTTCACGATATCTTCATAATTGTGTAGAAGCAGAGTCTTCTCCAGTCTTTTATCGCCGCTTTTGACATATTCCTCATAAACTTCGATCAGCTGACCGCCGTCAAAAGGATCTCTTCGCGGCGCGCCAAGACTTGCTTCCACTGTTTTGAGCCGCAGATTGGGCCAGTCGAAAAACTTTTTATACGGGCGGTACCGGCGCATCAGATCCAGACTCACCATCCGGTCAAACCAGAGGCTGTCTTCCTTCTCACGGATATGGAGCCTTGCCGCCCGTTCTTTGATGAACGGAAGATCAAACATGTCTCCGTTGTAGGTCGCCACGATCTGGAACTCCCGCAGATCATCCAGTACCTTCCGAAGCAGCATCCCTTCTTCCGAAAAGGACTCAGCCAGATACTGCCGGGTGACGAATCCGCCTTCTTCCCAGAAGGTGTAGCCGATCAGATAAATACTGCAGTACAGTCTGGAGAATCCGGTCGTTTCGATATCAAGAAAACAGATCCCGGAAAGATCCGCCTGATTCTCTTTACACAGGATCTGCCAGCAAAACAGGTTCTTTTCTCTTTCTTCGTCCGTCATGAAATACGGCGTCCTGATGATCTGCATACCAACAATGTCCTTTAAATAAAACAGGCTGCCTGAGTAGCTTGAACACTCTGCAGGCAGCCCACTTGATCATGGATCTCTTAATTACTCTTCGGCCGGCGCGGCGTCAGCTTCCTGCGCTTTCGCAGCTTCATCGACGATCTCTTCTTCAGAGTACTCGCCCTCTTCGACCGGGATCTCCTCATAGACGACTTCTTCTACATATTCGCCTTCCTCAGCCGGCGCTTCTTCCTGACTGGGGATGTCTCTGAGCGTAAGGGAAATACGTTTGGTCTCTGCATTGAAGTCGATGACTTTCGCTTCGACTGTCTCGCCGATCGTCAGTACTTCAGACGGATGTTTGATGAATTTGTTGGACAGATGAGAAATATGAACCAGTGCGTCGATCCCCTTCTCCAGTTCCACAAATGCACCGAAGTCCGCAAAGCGAACGACTTTACCGGTGACGATATTGCCGACTGCGTATTTCTCATCCGCGCCGTTCCAGGGATTGGTCTCCGGGAACTTGGTGGTCAGGGAGATACGGCCGGTCTCGGGATCGTAGCTCTTGACTTCGACTTCGATCTTCTGGCCTTCCTTGACATAGCGGTTCGGATTACGGACAGCATTCCATCCCATCTCGGAGATGTGCAGCATGCCGTCGATCCCGCCGAGGTCGATAAACGCGCAGTAATTGGTAATGTTCTTGACAGTACCTTCCAGTCTTGCGCCGGGAACGAGTTTCTCGATCGTCGCCTGGCGAAGCTTGGCTCTCTGTTCCGCGATCACGCTGCGGCGGTCGCCCATGATACGGTTTCTTTTTCTCTGAAGACGAATGATCCTGAAATCGGTATCGATACCGACAAGGGTCTTCAGATCGATGCGGCGGGGATCCGCCAGAGACGCCGGCACGAATACTCTCATGTCGCCGTACTGAATGATGATGCCGTTTTCCAGAGCCTCTACGACTTTGCCGTGAAGGACCGTCTTCTCTGTCAGGGCATCTTCGAGCTCCTGATAAGCTTTATCCTGGATCACTCTCTTGCGGGAGAGGGTAACTTCACTGTCGCCAACCTTGATGACTTTTACTTCCATCTGGTCGCCTACCTTGACCTGATCCTGCAGCGGTGCATCGGTACCGCCGAATTCTGCCTTGGTCATAGTCCCATCGCATTTATAGCCGATATTGAATACGATTTCCGTATCCGTTACCGCAAGGACCTTTCCCTGCACCACATAACCGGAATGCACCTCCTGATAGCTTTCATTGAGCATCTCTTCGAAAAGATTGTTCTCGCTCATTTTACGAACTACCTCCTGAATAATATGATCCGGTGTCGAAGCGCCGGCAGTGATCCCTACTGTCTCTGTCTCCGGACCGAACCTGATTCCATACAACTCAGATGCACTTTCAATTAAATGGGTTTGGGAGCACCGGGAAAGGCAAAGATTGTATAGCTTGCGGGTATTGGAACTGTTTTTCCCGCCTATGACCAACATTGCATCACACTTTTGCGCCAGCTCGATAGCTTCCTGCTGGTGTTTTTCAGTGGAGACGCAAATTGTATGGCACACTTTGACATTATACTCCAGATTTTGTAAAAATACAAGAATCTTTGAAAAAATTGTTTGATCGAATGTCGTCTGCTCCACCAGAAGATATTTTCGGTCTTTCGGAGGCGGTGTTTCCTCCATTTCGTGAAGAGACCGGTAGATCAAGGGTGTCTTTTTGCACCATCCGGCGATCCCGATCACTTCAGGATGATCAGGGTCGCCCAGAATGATCACCTGTTCGTCCTCATCTGTTTCCTGCACAATTGTATGAATTTTTCTGACAAAGGGACAGGTCGCGTCAATGATCTGCGCTTTTCGCTCTTTCAACTGTTCATACACATAAGGAGGAACCCCATGCGCCCGTATCACAACTCTGGCCTGTTCCGGTATTTTCTCCGGATCCTCGCAGCAGACGATATGCTTGTTTTCCAGTTCACGGATCACATGGACGTTATGGATCAGCGGGCCGAATGTCAGCGCCGGCGCGCTTTCTTCGGCGATCCGGATCGCGTTCTTTACGCCGAAACAGAATCCGGCTGTCGAGGCTAAAAAGACTCTCACTTTCTGGCCTCTTGGATCAGTCCGCAGACTTTTTCCACGACTTCTTCCAGACTCATCGTCGTCGTATCGATCAGGACTGCGTCGTCCGCCTGTTTCAGAGGGGCGATCTCACGGTGGGAATCCCGATAGTCTCTTTCCTCGATCTCCTTTTTCACCGTCTCCAGGTCGCCATGCGGTTTCCCGGCAGCCTCGAATTCCAGGAGGCGTCTTCTGGCGCGTTCTTCACTGGAAGCAGTGACGAACAGCTTGAGGTTCGCGTCGGGAAGGACCACGGTACCGATATCTCTACCGTCCATGATCACATCATAGATCTTCGCCGTTTCGCGGATCACGGAATTGACCAGATCGCGTACCTTGCCGTGGACAGCCACTTTGCTGGCGCCGGCTCCCGCTTCGGGGGTGCGAAGAAAAGCCGTTACATCTTCGTCATTGACCGTCACATGCTGACCGTCTTCCCGGTAGAACAGTGAAAGGCGCATCGTGCTGATGCCCTTCTCGACCGTATCCTTGTCTTCAACGTCGATCCCTTCTCTTACCAGCACATATCCGATCGCCCGATACAGCGCTCCGGAATCCACATACTGCAGTCCTTCTCTCTCTGCTGCCAGGCGGGCAACGGAACTTTTTCCGGCACCGCCGGGACCGTCGATCGCTACGTTTAGCATTCTTCGATTCCTTTCTTTCTGAATATAGGAAGCCGCGCCGATCCCCGCGGCTTTTCCTGTCGCGAAGGCTGTCTGAAGGTTAAACCCTCCGGTCAGACAGTCCACGTCGATCAGTTCCCCGGCCACAAACAGTCCGGGGATCTTCCTGATCATCATCGTTCCGGGATGGATCTCATTCACATCGATGCCGCCGTTCGTAATGATGGCTTCCGTAAGCGGCCTCGTCCCTGTGATCCGGACCGGAAGATCTTTCAGGATACGTACCAGTCTCTGTCTTTCCTCCCGGCTGATTTGTCCGGCTTTTTTCTCACGGTCGATCCCGGAAAGCTTTACGATCACCGGGATCATCCGCCTGGGAAGGAGGTCGGTCAGGGAATTCTGAAAATCTCTTGCGCTGTATTTCGCGAAGTCCCGCTGGATCCGCTGGTCCAGTGTCTCTGTGGAAAGAGCGCTTTTCAGATCGATATGCAGAACGATCTTTCGCTGAGCCGGGTCCGCTTTCTCATTTCTCAGATAACTCGCCAGATAGCTCGAACAGGAAAGCACCACCGGTCCGCTGACTCCGAAATGCGTGAACAGCATTTCGCCGAAATCGGAACAGATCAGCTTTTCCCTGTCTGACGACTCATCCACAAGCCTGACCCGGACATTTTTAAGGGAAAGACCCATCAGATCGCGGCAAAAACTGTCCGGAGAAACAAGCGGGATGAGCGCGGGCCGTAAACCTGTCACATGAAGACCCATCTCTTTCGCCATCCGGTGGCCGTCGCCGGTCGATCCGGTGGTCGGATAACTGAGCCCTCCCGTCGCCAGAATGACCGCTCTGGTACGGTGGCTTTCTCCGGAAGTCAGCTCGACTTCAAAGTCTCTGCCTACTTGCGATATCCTCTTTACTGTTTTTCCTGTGAGGATCCTGACACCGCTCTTTTTTACGTAGGAATAAAGTGCGTCAATGATATCAAACGCTTTATCCGATTCCGGAAAAACTCTTCCTCCGCGCTCTGTCTTCAGCCGGACGCCTTCCCTGGTGATCAGATCCATAACGTCGGCAGGTGTCAGCTTCCGGATCGCCGAATACATAAAACGCGGGTTCGTGACGACATTTTCTATATAGGTTTTCTCATCACAGGCATTGGTCACATTGCAGCGGCCTTTCCCGGTGATCCCGATCTTCCGGCCTACCCGGTCGTTTTTCTCTATGAGCAAAACATCCGCGCCTTCTCGGGCGGCCGTTGCGGACGCGATCATACCGGCGGCGCCGGCACCGATCACGATCAGATCTTTCACTTTGTCTTCATTCCCTCTTCCTGCAGCTGCCTTATCTAGTTCTCTGTCAGGACCCGGTATTC
>JAFZQZ010000120.1 GCA_017620135.1 Bacillota bacterium | reverse complement strand
TTCTTCTTGATTTAGTGTAATATTTAGCTGAGCCATTTGTTCTTCCTCCTCGGCAAATGTTGATTGTGGTGATTTACATTATACCTAAAGGTTGAACTTTTGGCTCATTTTATTTTTACACCATTATATGGGCGTGATCCTGAATAAGGTGGTTTTCCACTTTTAAACGCGACAGTTTTCTGCTCTGTAGTAATGTGTCTTTGTGGTGAACACGTTTGTACTTACCGCGAATTCACCTGCGTCTGGTTTTGGATCTTCTTTGTTTTGAGACTCACCTGGAAGCCCATCTTCGGAGAATAGCACTGTTTCTGCGCGTCAGAAAGTGACAAAACCGGTTTTACAGACGCGTTCTGCTAAAAACCTCCGTCAAAAAGTGATTTATAGGTCATTTCAGACGCATCCATCCATTTACCCTTGTTTTACTATCATTTTTCCGGCGTACGAATCGGGCAATTTTTCACCTTACTCCCTTTACTTTCTTTACCGCTGATTTTATAATCAAATCATGTTCTAAAAACTTTCTGAAGCGAGGTTTACTTATGAAGTTTGGATTTTTTGATGATGCTCGCAAAGAGTATGTCATCACCACTCCGAAAACGCCCCTGCCCTGGATCAACTATCTGGGATCCCAGGATTTCTTCGGACTGATCAGCAATACCGCCGGCGGCTACTGCTTCTACAAAGACGCGAAGCTCCTGCGCCTGACCCGTTACCGCTACAACAACTGCCCCATGGATCTGGGCGGCCGCTATTACTATATCAAAGACGGCGACACCGTCTGGAATCCCGGCTGGATGCCCGTAAAGACCGAGCTCGATTCCTATGAGTGCCGTCACGGCCTCGGCTACACCGTCATCACCGGCAGCAAGAACGGCCTGAAGGCTGAGCTCACCGCGTTCGTGCCGGTCTCCGATACCTGCGAGGTGCACCGTCTCGTCCTTACCAATCAATCCGACGAGCCGAAAAACGTCGATCTGTTCAGCTTCATCGAGTTCTGCCTCTGGAACGCGCAGGACGATATGTCCAACTTCCAGCGCAACTTCTCGACCGGCGAGGTCGAAGTGATCGGCAGCACCATCTATCACAAGACCGAATACCGCGAGAGACGCAACCACTACGCTGTCTACTCCGTGAATAAGCCCATCGAGGGATTCGACACGATCCGTGACAGCTTCCTGGGCTTCTACAACAGCTTCGATGATCCGGACGTCGTCCGTGAAGGCAAGAGCAAGAACTCCATCGCCCACGGCTGGCAGCCCATCGGTTCCCACCACCTGAAAGCCTCCCTCGCTCCCGGCGCATCCGAGGAATTCGACTTCGTCCTGGGCTACTGCGAGAATCCGCGCGATCAGAAGTTCGAAGCGCCGAATATCATCAACAAGACGCCGGCCAACATCCTGCTCGCCAAATACCAGACGCCGGAGCAGGTCGCTGCCGCCCTTGAAGATCTGAACGCCTACTGGACCAAACTGCTTTCCACCTATAACGTGAACAGCAGCGACGAGAAACTGAACCGCCTGGTCAATATCTGGAACCAGTACCAGTGCATGGTCACCTTCAACATGAGCCGTTCGGCCAGCTTCTATGAGTCCGGCCTCGGCCGCGGTATGGGCTTTAGAGACAGCTGTCAGGATCTTCTCGGCTTCGTCCATCTGATCCCGGAAAGAGCCCGTGAGAGGATCATCGATATCGCGAACACGCAGTTTGAAGACGGTTCCACCTACCATCAGTACCAGCCCCTTACCAAGAAGGGCAACGCCGACATCGGCGGCGGATTCAACGACGATCCGCTGTGGCTGATCGCCGGCACCTACGCCTATATCTGCGAGACCGGTGATTTCTCCATTCTGGACGAGCCCTGCGCTTTCGACAGCGATTTCTCCAAGGCCGTCCCGCTGATGGATCACCTGCGCCGGAGCTTCAACTATACCGCGACACATCTCGGCCCGCACGGACTGCCGCTGATCGGCCGCGCTGACTGGAACGACTGCCTGAACCTGAACTGCTTCTCCGAGGAGCCCGGCGAAAGCTTCCAGACCTTCGGACCTTCCGAGGGACCGGTCGCCGAATCCGTATTCATCGGCGGTATGTTCGTCAAATACGGGAAAGAGTACGCTGACCTGTGCAAGGCCCAGGGTCTGGAGGACGAAGCGGCCGATGTCCTGGCGAAAGTCGATCAGATGATCAAGGTCGTCGAGGATGCCGGCTGGGACGGCGAATGGTTCGTCCGCGCCTATGACGCTTCCTCGAATCCGATCGGTTCCAAGGTCTGCGAAGAAGGCCAGATCTATATCGAGCCGCAGGGCATGTGCGTCATGGCCGGCATCGGCGTAGAGGACGGCAAGGCCGCCACCGCGCTGAAGAGCGTGGAAGAACGCCTCGATTCCAAGTTCGGTATCGTCCTGCACCAGCCCGCCTACACCAAGTACCATGTCGAGATCGGTGAGATCACTTCCTATCCGCCCGGATACAAAGAGAACGCCGGTATCTTCTGCCACAACAATCCGTGGATCGTCTGCGCCGAGACTGAGCTTGGCCACGGCACCCGTGCCTTCGAAGTCTTCCGCAAGACCTGCCCGGTCTATCTGGAAGAGATCAGCGAAGTGCACCGCACCGAGCCTTATGTCTACTGTCAGATGGTCGCCGGCAAAGATGCCCCGACCTTCGGCGAAGGCAAGAACAGCTGGCTGACCGGTACTGCGGCCTGGACCTTCACGGCCATCTCCCAGTATATCCTGGGTATCCAGCCGACCCTCCAGGGCCTTAGTGTCAATCCCTGTATCCCGGCTGACTGGAACGGCTATACCCTCGACCGTGTCTACCGCGGCGTGACCTATCACATCACTGTCGACAACGCCGCCGGCGCACAGAAAGGCGTCGCCTGCCTGATGGTAGACGGTGAGAAGCTCCCCGGCTGCGTGATTCCCGCGGAAATCGTTACCGGCAAGAAAGAAGTCTCCGTCGTCGTGACGATGGGATAAGCTGGCAGCGCCTGCCGCCCAAAAACAGGCTCTGCTTTGTAATTATTGAAAATCGGGATCCACAAAGCAATTTCTGCTTTGCAGATCCCGATTTCTATTGTTTATAAAGCAAATCGTCAGGTTGATGCGTATAATTGCTTTATAAATGCCGAAAATGAGATTTTATAAAGCACGCTTCAGCCTTCGTACAGCTCTCCGTCTACATACAGGCTGTAGCCGTTCAGATCCAGGCTGCCGAGGAGCTCGAGGCTGTCGATATAGCTGTCCGCAGTCAGGATCCAGACAGCGCCTTCCTCGATGATTACGTCGGTCTCGCCGTCAGAAATGATCGAGCCGGTGAAGACCGTCCCCTCCGCCAGAGTCAGCTCCAGGCTGGAGATCTCATCCACAGTGATGACGCCTTCCATGATCTGGTTTTTCGCAGTGAAGAAAGCGTGACCGCCATTCGAACCGTCCCGTCCCCAGCCGGCCGCTTCCACCGTCAGGAAATCATCCGTGGCGTAGGTGAAGTTCACATTTTCGATGTAGATCGTGCACTGGGTATTGCTCACCCAGAACATCCCGCCGTTCAGCGAGGTCATCGATCCACCGTTCATAGTGAAATAGGACATGCCTTCCTTCGCGTCGCCGGACATGGACTGATAGATCTTGACCGCCTGGTAGGCGTCGGATTTGTTGCTGTTTTTCTGGGTGTGGTTGGCAATGACGATACAGTCATTCAGCGTGACGCTGTTCTTTCCTTCCACGACGATCCCTTCGGATACGTTGCCGACCAGGGTCGCGTTCGAAACGGTAATGTCAGCCGTTGAGTAGATCGCCGGAGAGCCTTTGCCGTTGGTCTCATAGTACCCTCCGTCCACGATGACAGTCCCGCCGCCCCGGTCGGAACGGATCGCCGCGGAGGATCCGCCCTGGGTCACGATATACAGGTTGCTGGCGATCATCGTCCCGCCGCCGGTGGTCATCAGTCCGCCGGAGTTATTGGATTCGGTCAGGATCGTTGAGTCGGAGATCTTGACAGTCGTGCCGTCTCCGTAACTGAATACGCCGTTCGCGTGGCTGCCGTCTGTCGTGATATAAGCGTCCGTGATGGTCAGTTCCGCTCCGTCTGTCGCGAAGACCGCGGCGTTTTCGCCGTAAAAATCGGCGTTTTCACCGTCTGAGCTGCCGGTCTTTTCTACCTGAATGCCTTCATAGGAGACGGTCTCGCCGTCGGCCTCGATGGCGTGCGCGCCGTCCTCGGAGGTCTCATATACCTCCCGCTCGGTCCCGGTGTGGGCACCGATGGATGTACTGCTGGCGGAGGCGGCAGAAGAGCTCTCTTCAGAAATGTCCGACTCCTCAGAAACTTCCGTCCCCTTTTCCGACGATTCATCTGACGATTCACCCGTCACTTCCGAGCTTTCCACTTTAGAACTTTCCGCTTCTTTACTGCTTTCTGTCTGACTGATCTCCTCGATCACGGTCTCAGAAACTTCTTTCTTCTCCTCCTGCGTGCTGCATCCGGCGCATAACACCAGCAGCACCGTCAGGATCAATGCCATTACTTTTTTCATATATAAAAGACTCCTTTCGTCCTGTTGATGTGACAAGTATACGAAAGGAGTCTTAAATCAACTTAAAAGGATAAGGATATTTTTCAATATCCGATCGCCAGGCCCAGAAGCAGCAGACAGCTGGTCAGCGCCAGGTTCGCGAGCTGGAATTTCCACGAGTATTTAACCCACTTGCCGTAGCTGATGCCGGCGAGGCCGAGCGAGATCAGCAGGACGGGATTCGTGACATAGAAAACGTTGGAAAAGCCGTCGCCGAACGCATAGGCCATGACGGTCAGCTGCGACGAAATGCCGAAAACCTGCGCCATCGGCGCGATGAGCGGGATCAGCAGAAACGCTTTCGCGGAGCCGGAGGCGATAAAAAAGTTGAAAAGCAGCGCGATCAGGTAGATAAACAGGATGATCAGGCCGCGCGGCATCGTCTGCATCAGGCCGATCGCCGCGTGCAGGATCGTGTCAAGGATACGGGCCTCTTCCATACAGTATTTGATGGAGCTGGCCATCAAGATCATCAGGACCGCCGGCAGAATCGCGGTGACGCCCTGCACGAAGTCCCTGCCGAGCTCTTTCGCTGTCATACCGGAAGCGAGCGTGCTGGTGATGCCGGCCGCCAGGAACATGACCGCCACGATGATCATCGTATAATCCTGCAGCGCCTTGATGAAGGTACTCGTCAGGATCAGCACGATGCCCGCCGCCAGGATCAGGACAAAGGCGCGGACTGCTTTTTCCAGTTTCGGATCCTTCGAAAAGTCGGAGGCTGCCTGGCTGATGCCGGGTTTAGAGCCGCCCTTGCTTGCGCCGGCACTTCCGACTGATCCTGCCTGTACAAGCCCGCCGGCTTTTTCAAACGCTTTCGCGTGCCAGAGGGTATATGCCAGCAGCAGTCCATAGATCAGCACGAACCCGACCGCGCGGTAACCCATTCCGCTGAACATGGGCAGGCCTGCCAGACTCTGCGCGACGCCGACCGTAAAGGGATTGCAGATACCTGCCGCGAAGCCGCAGCCCACGGCCAGAAGGCTCATAAACAGACCGGTCAGCACATCCCATCCCATGGATACCGCCAGCGCGACCACGATGGGCACCAGCGGCACGCATTCCTCATAGGATCCGACGAGCGAACCCATGAGCATAAAGAACAGGATGATCACGGCCATCAGCTGATAGCGCTTGTTCCGGTAGGTATGCACCAGCTTGTTCAGCAGATAGCGCATGATCCCGCCCTTCTCCAGGGCATTGAAGATCCCGCCGATCACCAGCAGGAAAATGATGACCGCGATGATCGTCGCGCCGCCGGACGCTCCCAGCACCAGGAAAGGCGAAAGCAGCCATTTCCAGAAGCTCAGGCCGCCCTCACACAGGACATACTCGCCGGTCGCGTCGATCAGGCTGTGACCGCTTTCGTCCGTGATCCTCGGGTACTGCCCCGCCGGAATGATCAGCGTGAGCACATACGTCACGATCATCAGGATGAACAGGATCACCAGCGCGCTGATGAACGACTTCGCGCTGATGGAAAGGCCGGGATTCTCGGCCTCAGGCGCCTTCTCGGCGGAAAGATTTTTCTTTTCAGCCTGCAGCTCTTCTTTTTTCATGGCATTCTCCTTTCTCAACTCCTATACGATCTGGAAGATATAGAACTTCAGATAGTTCGTTTCCGGGACGTTCCAGAGGATAGGGTGGTCCGGTGCCTGCTGGCGTTCCTCGATCTGCCGCATCTGCACACCGGCATCCGCCGCGGCGGACCAGAGCATCTTGCGGAAGAGGTCATTGCTCATAAAGTGCGAACAGGAACACGTCGCCAGATACCCGCCGCGCGGCAGGATCTTCATGGCACGGTAGTTGATCTCCTTGTAGCCGCGCTCCGCGCTCTGCACGGTCTTGCGGGATTTGGTGAAGGCCGGCGGGTCGAGAATGATCATATCGTACTGACGCTTCGCTGTCTTCTCGAGTTCCGGCAGCAGATCAAAAACGTTGGCTACCTCAAAACTCATCCTGTTTTCTAACCCGTTCAGCTTCGCGTTGGCTTTTGCTACTTCGATCGACGGGGCCGATATATCCACAGCGTGCACATGCGCCGCCCCGACCAGCGCGCAGTTCAGCGCGAAGGAACCGGTATCGGTAAAGCAGTCCAGCACACGTTTGCCTCGCGCGATCTTTGCCGCTGCCTGTCGGTTGTACTTCTGGTCCAGGAAAAAGCCGGTCTTCTGGCCCGTGCGGTAATCGACGAAATACTTTACCCCGTTCTCGATGATCTGCGTGCGCTCCGGCAGCGAGTCTGTCAGGAGTCCGTCGACCGGATAAAATCCGGTATTTTCGTCCATTCCTTCCAGAGCACGGATCGAAACGTCATTGCGCTCGTAGATCCCGCTGATCTTCTGACCGTCTTTCTGCAGGATCTTTACCAGGAGCGGGAAGATCACCGGTTTCAGTTTCTCGATCCCCAGCGAAAGGGTCTGTGTGACGAGGATATCGCCGAACCGGTCCACCGTCAGACCGGGAAACTGATCCGCCTCACCGAAAATGATCCGGCAGCAGGAAAGATCCTCTTCCCGAAGCACGCTTTTACGAAACTCCCACGCGTATCTCAGCCGCCGCTCAAAAAAAGCTTCATTAAAAGTATCATTCGCGTTCCGAGAGATCAGCCGCACGCGGATCTTTGAGTGACTGTTGTAAAACCCGGT
>JAFZQZ010000119.1 GCA_017620135.1 Bacillota bacterium | reverse complement strand
GTACAGAGAGCCTTTGCATGGACATCAAACACGCTTTTCAAGGTGCCCATGTCTACTTTACCTCAGATTATGAGAAAGATGTAGAGATAGCCCACGAACAGTTTTTCCGATGGAGGAGAAGATGATAACGCCTCTTTATCACAGTAAATTAGCCAAACATATTGAAAAATCGGGCTTTGTCTGCTATAATACAAAGGCTTAGATTAGAGGCGCATAGACAAGTCCGCTTCCGCAACAATGATGCCGAGTCTCCACGCTCTCCAATTTCTTCTCCAATAGCGTGAAGAATGGAGAAGGTTGGCGACGGTCTTTGCGTCATACGCCGGTTTATGAATTGACTTCCTGGGTTTTAGTTGTCTTTCAGGCGCTGGTCTACAAGGATATTTGCACTTCTATGAGGGAATACAAATGCTTACTGCTACTGCACCTGTTCAGACGATATTTTTAATCCCGACGATGAAGCCGGAAAACAATTGAATCCCTGCGAGGCGGTCATGCATTCGAGCCACGCCGCTTGCCGCCATCGCTGTTCGAGCCTGCTGTATGAATCGGCAGGCTCGACTCATTTTCAGGAGCTTCCTCTTGTAATTCTGCAGAATAAGCGGAAAGACTCTTGTAATAGCGCGATCAAAGTAGTAAAATACTATAGTCATGCATTTGTTTCTTTACTATATAGTTTCAGCATGAGGTGGGATATGAGAGACATGCAGAGAGAATACAAGTGGGATAATCTCAAAGGATTTCTGATACTCCTTGTGGTGATCGGACATTTCACGGAATCTTTCCTCGCGGATTCACATCTTTACAAAAGCCTGTGGCTGTGTATTTACAGCTTTCATATGCCGCTGTTTTTCCTGGTGGCCGGGTATTTTCACAGAAATCAGAACATCGGCAGAAAGCTCTATTTCTATATCAGCCTGAGTCTGCTGACCGGGATCCTGATCTTCGTCTGCGCCAAGCTGGCAGGCAGGAATCCTTCTTTGAAATATCTGGAAGTATCCAGCCTCCCCTGGTTCATGCTGTCCATGGCGAGCTTTGTCGGTCTGGCCTATCTCGTGCGTAACATTGACGCCTTTTTCGTTCTCGGCATCGCCTTTGTCGTCGGCTTCTTCTCAGGCTATGACGGTCAGATCGGAGATATGCTGGCGCTGTCCCGCACGCTTGTGTTTTTCCCGTTTTATATGGTGGGCATTTGCCTTCGGATGAACAGCGAGCCCTTTGCGCAGGCATCAAAAAAGCCGCTGCTCAAGGCGATTTCTCTTGCGCTTGTCATCGGATGGGCTGCGCTCTGCTTCCTGAAGATCGATCGGGTCTATCTGCTCCGGCCCTTCTTTACCGGCAGAAATCCCTTTTCCGCGTCCGGGATCCAAGTGGAGGGCGCTTTCGTCCGGATGGGCTGCTATGCCCTTACGCTCGTTATTTCGTTCGCCCTCATGATCCTGACTCCGGAAAAACGGATCACGCTGCTGAATCGGATGGGTAGGAAATCGCTGCAGATCTATGTGCTGCATATCCCCATCCGCAACGCAGTTGAAAAACTGATGCAGGTGGATTATTTCCTGAACCACCCGCAACACTCTTCGATCAACCGGCTTCTGTATCTCGCGGCTGCGTGCCTGCTCGCCCTGATCCTCTCGGCGGATCTGTTCAGCGCACCGTTCGACTGGCTGAAGAAAAAGATCCTGAAGGAGCAGCAGGAGGACGTCCCCAAGCTCCTTTCCGAGAGAAGGGAGAAATATGGTTCGTTTTCCATCCGGAAGGATGAATGGCTGCCTGCGCTCGCCGTTGCCGTTTTCTTCGTATTTACGTTCCTGTTTTACGGCCCTCTCGGCCTCTACCTCCAAAATGCGGAAGAACTGTTCTTCTCTCTGAAGACGACGCTCCTGATCGTGGTCCCGGTTTCGCTTTTTGCGATCGCGCTCATTCTGCTGCTGGTCTGGATCCTTCCGCGGCGTGCCGCGTTCTTTGTGATCCGGCTGATCTTCGGCATTACGCTCGGGATGTACATCCAGGGAACGCTGATCAATATCAACTACGGCGGCGTTCTGGACGGGACGAGCATCAACTGGGGCGACTACTCCCTCTATGGCATCGCCACGCTGATCCTCTGGCTTGCCTGTATTTTCGCACCGTTCCTGCTTTCCGGGAAAAAGAAGATCCCGCTCCGGACGATCATGGTTGCCGTCGCGCTCTTCCTCACGGCCATCCAGATCCCTGCCCTGATCGTTGAAAGACTGTCCTACAATCCTTCTTCCCATACCAATCTGCTGGTCTCTACGGAGGGGGAATTCGAGTTTTCCAAGCAGGACAACGTGATCATCCTTGCCCTGGATACGATGGACGAGGCCTATTATCAAGAATATCTGGAAGCGCATCCGGAATTTGAAGAAGAGTTGACGGGCTTTGTCCATTACGACAATACCGTTGCGAGCGGATCGAGAACGATAATCGGCTTGCCTTCCATGCTGACGGGCGTTCCGTATACACGCGAGTCCACCTTTACGGAGTACATCGATACGATCTGGAAAGAGGAGAATCCGCTTTCTGCCCTGCATAAAAAAGGATATGACGTCCGGGTCTATACGGATAAATCGTTTTTCAGCGCGGATACGATCGAATTTGTTGACAATTTCATCAACACCTCCGAGGAAGTCGACTACAGGACCCTGGCGAAAAAACTCTATAAACTGACCGCGTACAAGTTTTTCCCGCACTATATGAAGCAGCTCTTCTGGATGGATACGGCCGAGTTCGGCGAGGCGGAAAGCGATGAGAACCGGTATAAGACCAACGACGGGATCTTTTACCAGGACTATCTGGCTAAGGGGCTTTCGCTGAACGATCAGATAGATCACTCGTTCCATTACTATCTGCTCAACGGAGCGCATTCTCCCTATAAACTGACCGAAAATGCGGAATACGTCTCAAAGACCACGTCGCGTCAGCAGCAGGTCGAAGGCGTTTTCAAGATCGTGAGAGAAATGCTGGCGGAGATGAAGGAGAAAGGCATTTACGACTCCGCTACCATTATCCTGACGACCGACCACGGCAACCTGCATGTGGAGGAGCATTCGAGCTTCCTCTATAAGGCGCCGCATGACGTCGAGCCTTACAGGACCTCCCACGCGCCGGTTTCCGCGTTCGATATCCCGGTCCTGCTCTATGATATCATTGGCGAAGAGATGCCGAACAACCTGTACGGCCTTGACTTCAGAACCCTTGATGAGGACACTGAAAGAGAGCGCTACTTCTTCCGGAACACATCGGGAAGCAGCAAGATCAAGATCGAGGAGTATGTGACTCGCTCCGAGGTGCAGGATAAAGAAGCGTTCCTTCTGATTTCGACCTTTGAGGATCAGCGGGGGCCTGAAACGCCGTATACCTTCGGGGAACGGCTGACCTTTGACATGAATGCGACGGGCAACATTTACGCCGTGGAAGGCTTCGGGCAGAACACGGGATACCGGACCCTTCTGGTCGGGCCGAAGGCGGAATTGCAGATTTCCCTTGCTGAAGTGCCGCAGACCGGCACCATCAACATCCATTTTGACATCCATTCCATCATTGACAGCGCAAAGGAAACGATCATTCGGGTAAACGGCATCCAGGTACTGGACGATGTGATCGACAAACAGTATGTATCCTCCGGGATCACGCTGTTCCTGCCGGTAGAGGATCTTGGCCTGGATCAGGACAACAGGCTGGTGATCACATTCGAATTCCCGGAGATCCCGATGGATGAAATGGAAAAACCCACCCCCTCGAGAACGCGCTCGTTTTCTCTCACAGCCATGGAGATCACCCATGTTGATTAGCAGGTAAGCAGGTAAAACGACTATGGATTACTTATTTCGGTTTTTCGGCACGATCATGAACTGGTGTTATGCATTGCTGCATAACTACGGCTGGGCCATCGTGTTCTTCACATTCGTCAGCAAGATCGTTCTGCTGCCGGTCTCGATCTGGACGCATTTGAATTCGATCAAAATGATCAAGATCCAGCCGGACATCAACTTCCTGAAAGTAAAGTACTACGGCCAGCCCGACGTGATTTCGGAAGAACAGGCGAAGCTGTACAAGAAGGAAGGCTATCATCCGCTGGCCTCGCTGATCCCGACGGTCATTCAGCTCGTGCTTTTGATCGGCGTGGTCGGAGCCATCCGTGAGGGAATAGAGAATCCGGCGATCGATATGCGCTTCGGTCCCATCGACCTGGGTCTTGTGCCGAGCGAGTATGGGGCGAGCCTGCTCTGGTCACCGATCCTGGCGGCGCTTTCGGCCTGGCTGATGAGCGTGACGCAGAACAGGAGCAACGTTCTGCAGTCGGAGCAGTCCAATCTCAATAAATACAGCACGATGGCGCTGACGGTCCTTCTCTCCCTGTATCTGGGCTGGTTCGTTCCGGTCGGCACCGCATTGTACTGGGTGTGCAGCAATCTCATGTCCATCGTGCAGATGTACATTCTCAACTGGACGATCAAGCCCGAAAAATACGTTGATTATGAGCGCCTGGAGCTGAGCCGCAAGGAGCTGAAAAGCATTCAGGGCGACGGAAAGAAGAAAGAAGCCTACTTTTCCCCGAACAGGGTGAAGGAGCGGAAGGATTACAAAAGGTTCTTTTCCGTACTCAACAAGCATCTCGTGTTTTATTCCGAAAGCAGCGGCTTTTATAAATACTATAAAGGCATGATCGACTATATCCTCCGCAACACCAATATCACGATCCACTACATCACCAGCGATCCCAAGGATCAGATCTTTGAGCTGGAAAAACAGAATCCCCACATCCGTGCCTACTATATCGGGGAAAACCGCCTGATCACGCTGATGATGAAGATGGACGCCGATATCGTGGTGATGACGATGCCGGATATCGAGACCTATCACATCAAACGCAGTTATGTTCGGAAAGACATCGAGTATGTGTATGTGGCGCATGGAATGGGAAGCACCAACCTCACCCTGACGAAGACCTCGACAGACCATTATGACACGGTCATGTGTACCGGCAGTCTGGTCAAACAGGAGGAGATCGAGCGTGAAAAGGTGTTCGGCGTCCCGCATCGCAAGCTGGTGGAAGCCGGCTATCCTCTTCTGGATGAGATGCGCGCCTCTTACCGTGCGTCGACACATGAGAAACACGACAGGCCACGGATCCTGATCGCACCGTCCTGGCAGAAGGACAATATCATCGACAGCTGCCTGGAAGAGCTGCTTGACCGTCTGAAAGGTCACGGCTATGATATCACGGTACGGCCGCATCCGCAGGAAGTAAGGCATAAGCGCCAGCAAATGGAGGCGCTGAAAGAAAAGTATGCGAAAGACGACATCCTGATCCAGACGGACTTTTCCTCAAACAGCACGGTGCTGGAGTCCGACCTGCTGATCACAGACTGGTCGGATATCAGCTGGGAATATGCGTTCTCTACCGATAAGCCCGTTCTTTTCATCGATACGCCCATGAAGATCATGAATCCGGACTATCAGCAGATCGACGTGCCGCCCATCAACATCCTGCTTCGGAATCAGATCGGACGCAGTCTGGCGCTCGACGAGCTCGATCATGTGGCGGAGACCGTTGAAACGCTGCTCGGCTCGGCTGACTTCTACCGCGAAGAGATCGAACGTCTTGCGTTTGAACATATCTATCATCTCGACGCATCGTCGAAAGTATATGCGGAATATCTGATCCGCCAACTTCAAAAAAAGATTTCATCGAAAGGGGAAAACCAAAAATGAAAAAACTTCTTCAGAACAGCTTCCTGGCCTGCGGCGCCTTTCTGACCGGCATGTTCCTGTTCGGGCTGAACGCTCGCGCGTATATCGACCCCTCGGTCACGACCTATCTGATCCAGGCGATCGCCGGCGTCGTCATTGCCGTCGGCGCGGTCGTGGGCATCTACTTCCGCCGTGCGAAGAAAAAGGTGAGCGAGAAACTCGGCATCGATGAGAACCGCAACAAGGAAGTCGAGTCGGATGAAATCGTTTTCACGCAGGAAGAGCCTTCTTCGGATGCGGAAGAAAACAAGCAGGAGTAAATCGCGGCTCATCCCTGCGCTCCTTCTTTCCGCGGTTCTTGCCGCAGC
>JAFZQZ010000118.1 GCA_017620135.1 Bacillota bacterium | reverse complement strand
GGTAAGGAATATCAATTCGGCCCTCCTGAATTACAAGGACCTTGTAGACAATTATCTTAAGATCAACGACTGGCGTGTCAAGGAAAACTCCACCGTTACCTATTCCGTCGGCGGACTGATCCTTTCGAATTCCGGCGCCATTACAGCCAACTACTGGCTGTCCGAGATCTATGATGATGAGATCGCGGAAGCGCACAGAAGCGCGGCGATCCATCTGCACGACCTGTCCATGCTGACCGGCTACTGTGCCGGCTGGAGTCTGAAACAGCTGATCCAGGAAGGTCTGGGCGGTGTTCCCGGCAAGATCACTTCTTCTCCGGCAAAGCATCTGTCCACGCTCTGCAACCAGATGGTCAACTTCCTTGGCATCATGCAGAATGAGTGGGCCGGCGCGCAGGCATTTTCTTCCTTTGATACGTATCTGGCTCCTTTCGTCAAGATCGACAATCTGGACTATCACGAAGTCAAGCAGTGCGTACAATCCTTCATCTATGGTGTGAATACGCCCAGCCGCTGGGGTACGCAGGCACCTTTCTCCAACATCACCCTTGACTGGACGGTTCCGAATGATCTTAGAAACCTTCCGGCGATCATCGGCGGTGAGGAGATGGATTTCACCTATGGCGACTGTCAGAAGGAAATGGATATGGTCAACAAGGCCTTCATCGAAGTCATGATCGAAGGCGATGCCAATGGCCGCGGTTTCCAGTATCCCATTCCTACCTATTCGATCACCCGTGATTTCAACTGGGGTGAGACTGAGAACAACAAGCTGCTGTTCGAGATGACGGCCAAATACGGTACTCCGTATTTCTCCAACTACATCAACTCTGATATGGAACCTTCCGATGTACGTTCCATGTGCTGCCGTCTGAGACTGGATCTTCGTGAACTGAGAAAGAAATCCGGCGGTTTCTTCGGTTCCGGCGAGTCCACCGGTTCGATCGGCGTTGTTACCATCAACATGCCGAGAATCGCTTATGAAGCGGCAAATGAAGCTGATTTCTACAAACGTCTCGACCATCTGATGGATATTTCCGCCCGCAGCCTGAAGACCAAGCGTACCGTTATCACCAAACTTCTGGAACAGGGTCTGTATCCCTATACCAAGCGTTATCTGGGAACGTTCAACAACCACTTCTCGACCATCGGTCTGATCGGTATGAATGAAGTCGGCCTGAACGCGAACTGGCTTAAAGCAGATCTGACAGAGCCCAAGGTGCAGAAATTCACACAGGATGTGCTGAACCACATGAGAGAGCGTCTGTCCGATTATCAGGAGAAATACGGTGATCTCTACAACCTGGAAGCGACTCCCGCGGAATCCACGACCTATCGGTTCGCGAAGCACGACAAGGAGATCTATCCGGACATCGTCACCGCGAATATGAACGGTACGCCGTATTACACCAACTCTTCCCATCTGCCGGTAGGCTATACGGAAGATGTTTTCTCCGCGCTGGACATCCAGGATGACCTGCAGACGCTGTACACCTCCGGTACCGTATTCCACGCGTTCCTCGGCGAGAAGCTTCCGGACTGGAAAGCAGCCGCGAACCTGGTACGTAAGATCGCTGAAAACTACAAGCTTCCTTACTACACCATGTCACCCACGTATTCCGTCTGTAAAGATCACGGATACCTGACCGGCGAGCAGTATGTCTGCCCGATCTGCGGCGCGAAGACGGAAGTCTACAGCCGTATCACCGGTTATTACCGTCCGGTCCAGAACTGGAACGACGGGAAGGCACAGGAATACAAGGATCGTAAGGTCTACAACATCGGACGTTCCCGTCTGTCCCATAACGGCCCGTTGCCGGCGGGAGAGATCCTGGAAAGAGAAATGAAAGCACGTCCTTCCTTTGAAAAGGTCCAGGAAGCTCCGAAACCTGTGGTCGAAAGTACCCCCGTGATGCAGACTGTTCAGGAAGCGGCTCTGGAGGCGGCCACGGAGCCAGGATGCTGCGCACCGGCTGAACCGGTGATGGCAGACGCGATCCTCTTCAAGACGCCTACCTGCCCGAACTGCAAAGCAGCCATGGCACTGCTTGATAAGGCCGGCGTCGTTTATCAGACGCTGAACGCGAATGAAGAGAAAGATCTGGTCGAAAAATTCGGGATCAAGCAGGCGCCTACCCTGGTGGTTCTGAAAGACAGCGGTTATGAAAAATTCCGCGGTGTTTCCGATATCAAAGGCTGGCTGATGGCAGCAAAGAGATAAATCAGGATTTCGTTATTCAGGAAAAAACAAACAGGAGACAGACCCGCAAAGGTTTGTCTCCGTTTTGTAAAAAGGAGAGAAAAGATCATGTACGATATCATCGTTGTCGGCGGCGGTCCCGCGGGCATGACGGCAGCGCTTTACGCGCTCAGAAACGGAAAGAGCGCACTGGTCATTGAGAAAGAAGGTTTCGGCGGACAGATCACGCATTCTCCGAAAGTGGAGAATTATCCCGGTTTCGTTTCGCTTTCCGGCAATGAACTGGCTGAACATATGATGACACAGATCCTGGAACAGGGAGCCGATATCGAGATCTCAAAGGTAACAGGGATCGAGTCAAAGGATGGATGCTGGACCGTACAGACAGAAGATGAAACATCCTTTGAGGGGAAAGCCGTGATCATTGCAACCGGCGTCAAACACCGGCTGCTGGGACTGCCCGGAGAAACAGAACTCATAGGGGAAGGCATTTCCTTCTGCGCGGTCTGTGACGGTGATTTCTATACAGGAAGAGAAGTCATCATGGTGGGTGGTGGAAATTCCGCACTTCAGGAAGCGATCCTTCTTTCCGACAAATGTACAAAGGTTACGATCGTGCAGGATCTTCCATTCCTGACAGGCGAGAAGACACTGCAGGATATTCTCGTAAAGAGAGAAAATGTCAGTGTTATCACCGGACAGAGAGTAGTGGAACTTTTGACTGCGGATGACGGTTCTTTCAAGGGAATCAGAATTCGTGGAGCAAAAGACGGTACAGAACAGGAGCTTTTCGCTGACGGAATGTTCGTTGCCATTGGTCTTATCCCTGAAAACAAGCCGTTCGAAGCATTTGCTGATCTGAATAACTGGGGATATTTTGACTCCGGCGAGGCTTGCACGACAAAAACACCCGGTCTTTATGTTGCCGGGGACTGTCGCAGCAAACAGATCAGACAGGTATCTACCGCCTGCGCGGATGGAGCGGTTGCTGCCTTGGCCGCATGTCGGTACATCGATGGAATGTAAACAGAAGAGAGGAGTGCTTATGAAGAAGCAGTTAAAAACAATTCTTTGCATCCTGTTGGCTGTTGTCTTACTGGTTGGCTGCGGAAAAGCTGAAAAACCAGAGACCAGTTCCGGAGAAAAATTTGCGGAAGCAAAGGTCGAAGAAAGTTCTGTGCAGGAAGCCTCAAAACCCAAAGAAGAGAGCTCCGGGACAGAAAGCAAGGTATCCGAGGAAAGTCCGGAAGAGGCCAAAGATGAGAGCATCGGGGAAGAAGAAACTTCTGTGGAAGAGTCATTGGCAGAGACTGAAAGACCCGCTGAATCTTCGGCTGCAGAGTCTTCTGCAGAAGAATCTTCGACTACAGACTCTTCAGCCGCAGAATCTTCCGCTGTGGAAGAATCCGCTCCTCAAAAAGAAAAAGTCAAATACGGTGCTTATGCCGCGGAAGAAGGAGATGTCACGATCAATGGCGCCTGGTATCTTCCGGACAATGGATGGGGCTTTGGCTACTATGGTGTAGAAATTACCAGCCATCTTCCAGGCAATAATAGGGTGATCATCGAATGTAGCTTTATTGCTGCGGACGGAGCGGAAATCGAAAAGGGTAATGCCATTTTTGAATGTATCGCCGAAGGTGAAACCAATGCCCGCACTGCATTTTTTGATGAACCTATTGAAGGATATGATCATGTAGATCTCACTGTTTACTATATTGATACAGAAGAACAAAGCGGAAGCAGCGATGTGGAATTCAATACCAGCTTTGTACAATCGGGAGTTGCGGCAGAGGTGATCAATAAAGGCAACTATGTATTGAGTTCGCCGGTCGTAACAGTATTTCTTTTCGACGAGATCGGTGCGCTTGCGGATGTACAGGATTTGCCGGTCAGCAACAACGATTATTTTACAGACGGCTTCTTTGGCATATACGTCGGTGGGAAATGCTATGGATCCTATCTCTTTGCCAATGATCATCCGTATGCGAGTGCCAAATTCTATTTCAGTGCGACGAGAACAGATCTGACAACGCAGGCTTCTTTTATCGGGCCGAATGAAATAGAGATCCTGGAACAGTATACAAAAGGCGGCCTTTACCGCGATCTTGAAAACAGGCTGAAAGGTGCCTTTGTATTAAAGAATGCTACGGATCACACGCTCGATTTTGCTTACAGCTATGTACTGCGGGATGCGCAGACAGGTGAGTTTCTGAATTCATATGGTCTTATGCAGAGTTCTCTTGGGGTTCTTATCCCCGGCCAGGTGTTTTTCCTTAGCGCGCAGTTCATCGAAGTGGAAGGGCATCCGGATGTTCGTGTGGAATTGGTCTTTTTTCCGAAAGAAGTTGATCCAAATAAAGAATTATCCATTTCTTCCAACCTGACGTTTGACTATTCATTTGTAGGGAGAGGAATAACCGGTACCTTCACAAATAATGACCCGGAAAGAACAATGTCAACTTATGGTTTTAATGTTCTGGCTTTTGACGAAGCAGGAGAGCTTGTTTGCTGTCAGGGGGTCGGCTTTGGAGCGAAGGCGCTTGAGCCGGGTGAATCGATATATGTAGAGGTTTTGGATATTCCATACCTTCTGCCGGAGGAAACATTCCGGGTGGAAGTGTTTCCGTTCGTAACATCGTAATGGTATCAATTGAAAAAGAATCCCGAAAGCTCTTCGAGTAAAAAAGAACCGGAGGCTCAAAATGGACCAGCACATTTCTTATCATACACATGTGGAAATCATCAACGTCCGCAATGCTGTCTACAGCTTCAAAGACAAAAACAAGTGGACAGTTGATCAGGCAACGGCGATTTTCCGATACTATATGAGCATTCTGACTGCACAAGGTGTGCTTAGTCCAAGAATGGCAGAACGGGAAGCAGAAAGAGCAAGACGATTCTTTGCTTTCACGGAAACATGGGATCAGCTTGAAGACAGTGAAGATTTGGAATAAGCAATATGAAAAGACCTGAGAGCAAATCTCAGGTCTTTTTCAATGACTGACAGACTGTATGGATGATTATTGTGACAGGTCGCTCCGTTTTTTGAGGATAAAATAGATCACCAGAAGGACGACGCCGGTCATGGCACTGAATCCGGCGAAACCGGAAGCAAATACACTAAACGGACTGTCCGCGTGTTCGCCCAGGTTCAGAAAAGTAGAGCCAAAATAATCCTGGAAAGACTGTTCATCGATCGCGGCATCGGTGAAGATGACTTCCGCGGCGTCGATCGCTTCCTGTTTCAGGTCATCGCTGATGTCATAGAGTGTTCCATATAGCACCACGGCATATCCTTCATCGATCGCCTGGGCGACTTTTTCTTCGTCGGTTATGGAGACGCGAACGATGTACGCCTGCGAATTCTCATCGAAGAAGAAAAAGTAGTTGTCGTTATCGTTCTCGACGGAATAAAGGAAGGGGATATAGCGAACGGCGGTGATCTGAACATAGGTTCCGGCTTCGTCTATCTTCTGGTTTTGAAGGTCAGAAAGGTCCGGTACCGGCGCATTTCTCTTTTTCAATGTGATGGCCCCGGCGCCGAAAAACAGAAGAAGACCAAAAATGATCAAACCGATCGCCAGGTGCAGCATGGTTTTTCTGGGCGGTGGGACCGGATGATCGGAATGAAGAAGTTTCTGAAACAGCATTATAGAACCTTATTTCTTCAGTAAAGAGGAAATATTGCCTAGGTTGCCAAGGTTTCCGCCAAAACCACCCGCGACAAGAACGCCAAGCGCGTCAGAAAGCTCAAGTTTTTCACCTTTCAGAATCTTAAGAGCAAGCTTTTTGTTGTCGCTTTTAGCTTTGCGGTAGGCTTCCAGCATGGTTTTTTCCGAAGCGGTCAGTGTTGTGGAAGAGGAAGTCGTTTTCTTCGAGGTACTGGAAGAAGTTGTCTTCTTTGAGCTGGTGGAAGTGGAAGTCTTTTTCGCCGCCGTGGAAGAAGTCGACGTCTTCTTAGCAGTAGAAGTGGTGGTCTTACCGGAAGAGGCGCTGGCGCTCTTGGAAGCCTCGATCAAAGAGGTCTGTGTCACACCGGTCGCCTTGGCGATCTGCTTGAGCTGTGCCTGAGTGGGCACCAGTTCGCCTCGTTCGGCTTTGCCGATCTGGGCGGCTGTCATTCCGTCTACTTTTTCCGCCAGCGCTGTCTGGGAAAGTTTCGCGTTGGTACGGGCTTCTTTCAAAAGGTCCGCTAATTTCTTCTGTGCCATGGAAGGATCCTCCGATTAGATTTCATTTGAAATTATTCTACACCCGAAGAGGCGGGTTTGTAAATAGAAAGGTTAAGCTGTTCAGCGAAGGCTTTCAGCAGTCCGATGTTCTCCAGCAACCACAGAACGGTATACCGGTCTTTGAGATCTTTGGCCCAGCGGATGGCGGTCCGGATACGGTCTTCACCATAGAAGGAAGCAAATTCTTTTAAATCATATCCGGCCTGGGCGAGCAGCTGGATCGTCTCATCCGCAGAAGGGGCGTCACTGAGAATACGCTGGATCTTTTGCCAGTAAGCGAGGATCACAGAAAGATCATTTCTCTGATACAGTCCTGCTTTCTTCTGTAGAGCGATGACTTCCGGCGCCAGTACGCGATAGACTTTTCTGACTTCTTCTTCCCACCCTCTTTCGTCGAAGGAATAACAGAAAGAAGCAGGATCAGTCTCAAGGAGCATCTGGCGTAAGCAGGCGGTCAGGATACTGGAATAAGCAACATCGATGCCATGCGCCAGATAAGGTTCATGAAAGGCCACACCGGTGATCTCAAAAAAGTGAGAGAAATGATGTTCTGAGCCGCTGGCAGGACGTGAGTTGCCCATATAGGCCATAGCCATGCCGACCATGACCAGCGATTCCATCAAGTCGCCGACGGCTGTTTCTTCGCGATTTATGCAGCCCTTGATATTGTTTCTTGTTTTCAGTACTTCCTTCATGGTCATGTCATAAATGGTCTGACAGAAATGCTCTCCGGTAATGACATGAGCCAGTTTCCAGTCGTTTAAACAGGAGTATTTGCCCAGAATATCGCCGATCCCCGCGCGGATCATATCCATTGGCGCGTCTTTCAGGATACGGGTATCTCCGATGATCCAGGAAGCCACGTGAGCGTTCAGTGTGACTTTCATCCCCTTTAGGATCAACGCCGCTCCGACGGAAGCAAAGCCGTCCATGGAAGGCGCTGTCGCGATGATCATGTAGGGAAGGTCTGCCTGATAACTGGTATATTTGCACAGGTCATTGATCACGCCGGAACCGATACCGATCAGAACGTCATAGGATGATCCTTCGGTCCCGGCTGCCAGGCATTCCCGGATCCGGTCAATGGCAGCTTCATCCGGAATCAACACGTCCGGTTGATCAAAAAAGACTTCATCAAAGACGATGCCGGCTGAAAACAGCGCCTCGGACAGTTCCTGAAATACCAAGGGACGAGTATGGATGTCACTGACGATGAGGACCCGCTTAAAGCGAGCCAGCAGCCGGGGAACGTTTCGGATCACGTCATGACCGATCAGAACTTCCCGTACCGGACAAACATGTGTTCTTCCGCACCTGCATATAAAGCTATGCATGAATTCCATTGGATCTACCTCCGTGAAAGATAGAAAAAGTGTAGCATAGAAAAACAAAAGAAACAAGGTCGTGTTGTCATTCCGGTGAGAAATATGGTATACTACTTTGGTGGACTAAATTCAGGAGAACGTTTATATGAATCAGAACGAGAAAATGTATCGGATCCTAGTGATCAACCCGGGGTCGACCTCGACCAAAGTCAGTTTATTTGAAAATGAAAAACCGCGTTTTGAGAAGAGCCTGTTCCATGACGCGCCGATCCTGCTCCAGTTTCCGCATGTGAATGATCAGATCCCATTCCGGTATCAGGTGATTCTGGACATGCTGAAGGAAGAGGGGATCGATCCCGCTTCGATCGACGCTTTTGTGGGACGGGGCGGAAGCGCGCAGACCCAGCCGGGCGGTATCACCGTCGTCGATCAGAAACTGAATGACGATACCACGGCGGCTGTCGGCGGTTCCGAGCATCCGGCCAAGCTGGGCGTCATGCTGGCATGGAAGTTCTCTCAGGCTTTCGATCGTCCGGCGTATACATTGAACCCGACAAATGTCGATGAATACGGAGATCTCGCAAGGCTGACCGGGATCCGGGGTCTGTATCGTGTATCGCATTCTCACGTGTTGAATCAGAAAGCGGTCGCGGAGTATGATGCCAGACAGCTGGGAAAGCGCTATGAAGAGATGAATTATATCGTAGCCCATATCGATGGCGGTATTACGGTCTCCGCGCATGACCACGGACGGATGGTGGACGGCAATATGGGAGCCGACGGCGAAGGCGCCTTTACGCCTACCCGGATCGGGTCGGTACCGGTCCTGTCTCTGCTGGACTATATTGAAGCGCATTCAGTCAAAGAGGTAAGACTGATGTGCTCGCGTGCCGGCGGTTTCGTCAGTCTGTTCGGGACAGCGGATTCGGACGTGATCCATCAGAAAGTCGAGGAAGGAGACCGCAAGGCGACGCTGGTCTGGCAGACGATGATTTATCAGATCTGTAAAATGATCGGAGAAATGAGCGCGGTGCTCTGCGGTAAGGTGGACGCCATTCTCCTGACAGGCGGACTGATGCGGTTTGGAGATATCGCCGAAGGAATAGAAAGAAGGTGCGGGTTTATCGCACCGATCCGTGTCTATCCGGGCGAAATGGAACAGGAAGCGATGGCTTATCCTACCCTGCGGGTGCTTCGCGGCGAACTGACGCCTCGGACATACAGTGGTGAACCTGTCTGGAAAGGCTTTGAAGGCGCTGATTTCTCATAAGTAAAGGAAACATCCATGAGTTTAATAGATAGAATCAAAGAAAAAGCAAAAAGATCAGTAAAAACGATCGTCCTCCCCGAAGGTGACGAGCCAAGGACGATCCGGGCAGCCGCCATCGTTTCCCGGGAAGGGATCGCCAGGCCGATCCTCCTGGGAGATCCGGAGATGATCCTCAGGACAGCAGAGGAACTGGGTGAGGATCTCAGCCGGATCGAGATCATCGATCCTGCAAACAGCCCGGAACATGGAAGGTATACAGAAGCTCTATATGAGCTGCGCAAAGCCAAAGGCCTTTCTTATGAACAGGCCGATATGCTGGCAAAAGATGTCATGTATTACGGTATCCTGATGGTCAAGCTGGGCGAAGCGGACGGCCTGGTATCCGGCGCTGTCCATACGACCGGTGATATGCTCCGGCCCGCGCTGCAGATAATCCGGACGAAGCCGGGTATGAAGGTGGTTTCTTCCAGTTTTCTGATGGAGTGCCCGAACAAAGCACTCGGAGAAGACGGGCTGCTGGTCTATGCGGATTGTGTCGTCATGCCTTCCCCCAGCGCCGAGGAGCTGGCGCATATCGCTGTTTCGGCGGCTGAAACGGCAAGGGTCCTTTGCGATATCGAAGAGCCGAGGGTAGCTATGCTTTCCTTCTCGACGAAGGGCAGTGCCGAACATGAGATGGTGAATAAAGTCCGCGAAGCGACCAGGATCGCGCATGAACTGGCACCGGAGCTTCTGCTGGACGGAGAGATGCAGTTTGACGCGGCGATCGTACCGAAAGTCGGTTCTTCCAAGGCGCCGGGAAGTCCGGTGGCCGGGAGGGCAAACGTTCTGATTTTCCCCGATCTGAATGCCGGCAATATCGGATACAAGATCACCCAGCGGATCGGCGGAGCGGAGTGCTTTGCTGTGCTGCAGGGACTGGCGAAGCCCTGCAATGATCTGTCACGCGGGTGCAGTGTGGACGATATCGTCAGCACGATCGCCATGACCGCGGTACAGGCATCAGTGGTCTAGATAAGGAAAGAAAGGTTATCATGAAACGGAAAAGTACGACTTTATATAATGTAATGTTCCCCATTTGGTTTTTCTTCTTTTACCCGACTTATCTCTGGCTGATCATCCTGCCGGTGAACTTCGGGATCGATTCGCTGGTGCTTTGGCTGTCAGCGAAAAGGCAGGGGATCGAGAACCGGAAAAAACTTTGGAAGCAATCGATTCTCTGGATCTGGATGATCGGTTTCTTCAGTGATTTTATGGGGGGACTGGCCTGTCTTGGACTGATGATAGCCACGGAACACTGGCTTTACAGTTCCATGCCCTATACACTGGTTCAGTTCCTGACGGGTATTCCCGGCGTGATCATCGCGGGAGTGCTGATCTATTTCCTGAACCGGTGGCTGTCTTTCAGAAAGACAGATCTTACGAAGGAACAGATCCGGAAAACAGCGCTTCATCTGGCGATCTTCACCGCGCCTTACGCGATGCTGGTCCCTATCTATTGGTAATTAACCGGAGGAACAGATGACGAATAACCTGAAATACGCCTGTATCGTACTGGATCACGATGATACCGTCGTGAACAGTACAGCAACGATCCACTACCCGTCCTTCGTTGAGTATATGAAGATCTATCGCCCGAATATCAAGATGGATCTGGAAGAATACTTCCGGCTGAATTTCGATCCCGGGATCGTGGCGCTTCTGATGGACATCTGCGGACTCAGTGAGCAGGAGACAAAAGAAGAAGAGCAGTTCTGGAGCGACTATGTGAAAAATCATATTCCGCAGGCATTTGAGGGATTGCAGGAGATCCTTCGGCAGTACCAGTCCCGCGGAGGGAAGATCGCGGTCGTTTCACACTCCTACAGTTATTATATCGAGCGTGATTATGCCGCAAATGATCTTCCCAGACCGGATATCATTTTCGGATGGGATCTGGAACCGGAAAAGAGAAAACCGGATCCGTTCTGCCTTTATGAGATCGAACGTCAGTTTGATCTTACGGCAAAGGATATCCTGGTAGTGGATGACCTGAAACCCGGATATGATATGGCCAGAGCGGCCGGAGTGGATTTCGCGGCGGCCGGATGGGCTTACGATGTTCCGGAGATCGAATCATTTATGCGGGAGAACTGTGATTATTATTTCAAAACGGTGGAAGAATTCGGAAAATTCCTGTTGGGATCCGAATAAAGGAAAAGGAGAATCATCCATGGAATTCAAAATCGGTGACAAGACATATGGGTTTAAGGTAGTTCATATGGAAGAGATCCCGGAGGCTTCCGGTACACTGATCCAGATGGAGCATGATGTGACCGGAGCCAGGCTGATCTGGCTGAAGTCCGCGGAAGAGAACAAACTGTTTTCAGTCGCGTTCAAGACAGTACCGGAGAACAGCACGGGTGTGTTCCATATCCTGGAGCATTCCGTTCTGGCCGGCTCAGCCAAGTACCCGGTCAGGGAGCCTTTCCTGGAACTTTTGAAGAGCTCCATGCAGACATTCCTGAACGCGATCACGTTCCCGGATAAGACCATGTATCCGGTTTCCAGCCGCAACGAGCAGGATTTTCTGAATCTGACGGAAGTCTATCTGGATGCGGTCTTCGCGCCGGCGATCCTGACCAATCCGAATATCTTCTTCCAGGAAGGATGGCATATCGAACTCGATGAAAAGGATCAGCCATCCTATAAAGGCGTCGTGTTCAACGAGATGAAAGGCGCTACGTCCAACGTGGATGAGCAGATCTCCGAAAGCATGCAGCAGCTGCTTTACGGTGATTCCTGCTATGGCTACAATTCCGGCGGTGAACCGACGGTGATTCCGTCTCTGACCTATGAAAAGTTCTGCAGTGAATATCATCGCTATTATTCCGCTTCCAACGCGTATTTCTTCCTGGACGGCGACATTCCGTACGATAAGACGATGACTCTGATCGATGAATATGTATCGAAACAGGCACGGGTGGAAAATCTGCCACAGATCCCGGTCACGACCGATCCGGGAACGCCGGATGTAGTTGCGAAGAAGTATGCCATCGGGGCGGATGAAAGCCTGGAGAACCAGGCACATCTGGCTCTCGGACGGATCATCGGACGATATGACGAAGCGGAAAAGCTCCTGGCCGTCCAGGTATTGACGGATGTGCTTGCCGGATCCAACGAAGCCCCGCTCACGAAAGCGATCCTTTCCAAGGGTCTCGCCCAGGATGTACAGCTGTACCTTCAGCAGGAACTGTGCCAGCCATATCTTCTGCTGGCGCTCCGCAATACGAACGAGGATAAGATGGATGAGCTCAAAGCGGCCGTTCAGGAAGTCCTGGAGAAGCTGAAGGCTGAGGGCATCAGTAAGGACGCTATGAACGCTTCCGTCAATCAGATGGAATTCCAGATGAAACAGCCGCATGAACCGCAGGGACTGCTCCGGAATATCAAGATCCTTGAAAGCTGGCTCTATGGTGGAGATCCTACCCTGTGGATCCACATCGATCCGATTTTCGCGAAGGTCCGTGAAATGATCGAAAACGGTGAGATGGATCGTCTGTTTGATGAGGTGCTGGTGGCGCATGAAGGCTGGAAAGAACTTCGGATGCTGCCTTCCGTTACCCTCACGGAGGAAATGCAGAAGGAAGAAGAAGCAAAGCTTCAGGCTATCGTAGCTGAGTGGAAAGAAGAAGATTTCGCTGCCTGCCGTCTGCAGAACGAGAAACTCGTGACCTGGCAGGCGACGCCGGACAGCGAAGAGCAGCTTAGGACACTGCCGGTACTGGATCTTGCGGAAGTCAAGGCAGAACCCAGCTGGACAAAAACCGAAGAAAGCCGGCTTGACGGTGTCAGACTGCTGTATCATCCGGTAAGTACCAACAGCGTCACACACATCAGCCTGTTCTTCTCACTGGGAGATCAGAAGCTGGAAGATCTGACGGAACTTTCCACCCTGCCGCTGTTGCTGGGAAATCTGGCTACAGAACACTATCCGGATCCGCTGAAACTCCAGGAAGCGATCAAGAC
This sequence comes from Bacillota bacterium, assembly GCA_017620135.1. Lineage (GTDB taxonomy): Bacteria > Bacillota > Clostridia > Lachnospirales > Bianqueaceae > RUG760. The sequence continues at coordinate 8,731 of JAFZQZ010000118.1, read as the reverse complement.
CTATCTGGGATCTTTCAGTGTATCGGTGGCCGGTATGGGCGTGAAAGACGACCGTGATCTGTGCAAGCCATATATGGTGGTAAAGACCAGTGTGCTGGATCATCATATCGAAAAGGCCTATGAGCTGATCCCGGAGGTCCTGCTGCGCACTTCCTTTGCGGATCAGGAAGCTGTCCGGAATATCCTTCTTCAGGCGAATGAGGCAGCCAAACAGTCTCAGGTCGGACGCGGCCATACCTATGCCATGCTGATGGCAGCCGCGGGATTTTCCTCTTCCGATGCTGCCGCGGAGGCCTGCGGCGGTTATACGAAAGATCGCTGGCTGAAGGACCTGGTACGCGATCTGGATCAGAAGCTCGATGGATATATCGCGAGCCTGAAGGCGAAAGGGCAGGCGATCTTTGCCAAAGCCCGGATGATCGCCACGGTCACTGCCACAAAACCGGTCGATATCCGTCCGTTGATCGAAGCTTTTCCGGAAGGAGAGGCGGCTTGTGAGGCTGCTTCTTATAAAACCTCTATCCCGGATCGCTCCGCGCTGGTCATCCCGGCGCAGATCGGTTATGCCGCCATGGCTTATCATCTGGACGAGCTTGGACGAAAAGCTGACGGATCCCTGGCAGTCCTTAGCAGTATCCTTTCTCTGGACTATCTCTGGAATATGATTCGTGTGCAGGGCGGAGCTTACGGTACCGGCTTTCGGACGAGCCGTGACGGACGTCTGACGACCTATTCCTTCCGTGATCCGGATCCGGCCGGTTCTCTGAAAGTCTATCAGGATCTTGCAGGCGCGCTAAAACGGTTCCTGGAAAGAGGCGAAGCGTTCGATAAATATATCATTTCCACGATCGGCGAGATGGATCCGCTGATGATGCCGGTACAGCGTGGAGCTGCAGCGGATTCGCAGTATCTTTCCGGCCTGACCTATGAAGATTTTCGTCAGATGCTTCAGGAAATGCTGAAGACGACGAAAGAAGATCTCCTCAGTTGGATCCCGGCACTGGAAGCCATGGCACAGAAAGGACGTGCTGCTGTGGTAGCACATGAAGCCGCTCTGAAGGAGTGTGAAGGTTTCGAGATCCTGAAGTGATCCTTCGATGACTGATCGAAAAAGCTCAAAATGACCGATTAAGCAAAAATAACTGCCAAATTATCAAGTTTTTTCGAAGAACTGGCAGTATTATGGTATCATTACTCAGTTTGTAAAATGTGTTTTCCGGAGGGGGAATGGAAATGAACATGCTTTTACCTGTACTGCTCTTTTTACTTGGATTTGTGGCACTGATCAAAGGTGGTGACTGGTTCGTTGACGGAGCGGTCGGGATCGCGCATCGGTTCCATCTGCCGGAACTGCTGATCGGCGCGACGGTCGTGTCGATCGGCACGACACTTCCGGAAGTCATGGTTTCATCCCAGGCTGCGCTGGAAGGTAATTCCGGCATCTCCTACGGCAATGCCATCGGATCGATCATCTGCAACGCCAGTCTGATCGCGGCTATTACCATGGCGATAAAGCCGGGCAAAGTGAATAAAAATACGTTCCTGCTTCCGACAGCATTCTTCTTCATCGCGGCTGTGATCTATACCCTGATCGCGTATACCGCGGGACAGTTCCTTCGCTGGCAGGGACTTCTGTTCCTTGTGATCTTCGTCGTCTATATGATCTGGAGCACGATCCATATGAAGAAGCATCCGGAAGACGCGGAAGAAGAGGAAGAGGAAGAAGAGACCAAACAGCGGGCTCTGTGGCTGGAACTGGTACTGCTCGTCGTTGGAGCGGCGGTCATCGCAGTAGGCGCGAGACTGCTGGTCGACAACGGGACCCTGATCGCGCAGGCGCTCGGTGTTCCGGACAGTGTCATCGGTCTGACGATGGTCGCGCTGGGTACCTCACTTCCGGAACTGGTCACAGCGATCACTTCTCTGGTGAAGGGGCATGGTGCTTTAAGTCTCGGCAATGTTATCGGCGCGAACCTGTTCAACATCGTACTGGTTTCCGGTATGGCGATCTCGATCAATCCGTTCGCGATCCCCACGGAGAAACTTCTGGCGGGACAGAACGCGTCTCTTCTGGTGGATGTGCCGGTCATGTGGTTCGTCATGCTGATCATGGCGATCCCATCCATCATTACCGGCAAGGTCAAACGCTGGCAGGGTATCGTGCTGCTTCTGACCTATGTGGCGTTCACCACATTCCAGTTCCTCGGATGATCGGAAACGAATTCTTTACGGCGGTTCACTTGAATCTTCAGGTGAACCGTTGTATTATTTTAGGAGATACTATAGAAAACCAGAGGAAATGTTATGTCTCAAAAAAAAGAAATCATTCGTGACCTGACGGTGGGAAGCGTTCCGAAAGTATTGTTCAAATTCGCGACGCCTCTGTTTTTGTCAGGCCTTCTGCAGATGGTCTACAACATGGTGGACATGATCGTCGTAGGCAAATTTGTCGGTACGCAAGGTCTTTCAGCCGTTGCGATCGGCGGTGAAGTGCTGATGCTGATCACATTTGTGGCGATGGGTATCTCCAACGCCGGACAAATCCTGATCTCTCGCTATGTCGGCGAAGACCGCAGGGACAAAGTAGGCATGATGGTAGGGACGCTGTTTACGCTTCTGATGAGTCTGGCCATTATCATCATGATCATTTTCCTGCTGAGTTACAAGGGGATCATGGCATGGCTGAATACACCGGAAGATATATGGGATTACACCCGCCAGTACATCGTTGTCTGTGTTTACGGTGTCGTGTTCATCTATGGCTATAACCTGGTTTCGGCGATCATGCGCGGTATGGGCGACTCCAAGCATCCGTTCCTGTTCATCGCGATCGCGTCCGTCATCAATCTGATCCTGGATGTGCTGTTCGTAGGCCCGCTTGGGATGGGTCCGAGAGGAGCTGCGCTGGCAACGGTGATCGGACAGGCGGTCAGCTTCATTTTCGCGCTGACACTTTTATATCGCAACCGGGAACAGATCCATTTTGATTTCAAACCGAACCATTTCCGTATTTCGAAAGAAGTCATCGGACCGCTGGTCTCTCTTGGGATCCCGATGGTGATACAGTCGGCCGCGGTAACGTTTTCCATGCTGTTCGTCAATTCTTATATCAATACGTACGGAACGGTAGCAGTGGCTGTTACCGGTGTCGCCAGAAAACTGGAACAGATGATCGGTATCGTATCCCAGGCGATTTCTTCCGCCGGCGGCGCGATGGTCGCACAGGCGCTCGGAGCCGGAAAGGTCAAACGGGTACCGAAGATCGTTTATACGGCGCTTTGGGTCGTTGCGATCCCCGCAGCGATCTTTGGTGTCATTACGTATTTCAAACCGGAATGGTTGTTCGGCCTGTTTTCCAGTGACGCGGCAGTTCTGACGATGGCGATCTCGTATATCCCGGTGGCGCTGATCCAGTATCTCGGCGCGACGCTTCGTCCGGCCAACTTTGCTTTGATCAACGGATCCGGCAACTCAAGACTCAACCTGATGGTCGCGCTTCTGGACGGCATCGTCTGCCGGATCGGTTTCGCGCTGCTGCTGGGAGTGGTCCTTAACTGGGGGATCAGCGGATTCTGGTACGGCAACGCCTTTGCCGGCCTGGTTCCGTTCTTTATCGGAGGCGTCTATCTGATCTCCGGTACCTGGAAGAGACGGGCGTCACAGATCACAGACGAGGAGTGAAATTATGGCACTGATTCATGTCGATTTTTATTCACAGATGCTTTCCGGGCAGACGGATTTCTACGCGGTCATTCCGAATGATGTTCCGCCTATGATGACCGATCAGAACCCATGCTATGAAAGACCTGCCAAGGTGGTCGTGCTTCTCCATGGCTTCAGCGGAAACGCGGCGGACTGGGTGACCGGGTCACGGATCCGGGAATACTCGCAGCAGTACAATCTGGCTATCCTGACGCCAAACGGCCGGAACAGCTTTTATCTGGACCGTGAACCCACCGGCGAACAATATGCCTCCTATGTGGGAAAAGAACTGCTTTCCTACGCAAAGAAGATGTTCGGACTGGATATCAGTCCCAAAAACTGCATCATCGGCGGGTTCTCCATGGGCGGATTCGGAGCGATCCATACAGGGCTCATGTTCCACAGCTACGGGAAGATCATCGGACTTTCAAATGCCCTGATCGTCAAGGGGATCGACAAGATCATGGATAACCCGATGGCGAACCTGGCGTATTACCGGGATATCTTTGGGGATCTTTCCACCGCGGAAAAGAGCGATCACAACCCGGAAGTGCTGGTCAGAAAACGCCTTGAAAACGGGGATGAATTCCCCGGTATTTTCCTTGCCTGCGGATCGGAAGATTTTCTGTTTGAGGCCAATAACGATTTTGACCGCTTCCTGACGAAGAACGGGATCGAGCACGAGTATCACGTAGCACCCGGCGAGCATAACTGGACATTCTGGAATTCCCAGCTGGAGCCGGCCCTTCAGTGGGCAATCCGCTGAATGTAACCGCGGGAGGATCGTATGTCAATATATGAAAAGATCCTGCAGGATCCGAAGATCCTGGAGATCTATGAAAAGATCGAAAAAAAACAGGAAAAGGAAAAAGAGACCTGCCATCATGGCTGGTCTCATGTTTCACGGGTCATCGAACGAACGGAGCATTATATGCGGCTCGCTGGAGCGGATGAGGTCCTGGTGGATGAGGCCAAAGTCGCCGCGCTTCTCCACGATACCGGCCTTCTGATCGCCGAGAAGAATCACGCGGAGCACAGCTATGAATTCGCGAAGGATTATCTGAAGAAAAAGAAGATCGAACTTCGTGACCGCAAGGAAGTATTGAACGCTATTCGAGTCCATAGCAACGGCTTTGATTCCGATAGTCTGATGGCGCTTTCGCTGATTCTGGCGGATAAGCTGGATCACGGACCGATGCGGCTGACGGATGTCGGGCGTGAGACCCCGGGGATCCGGCAGATGCAGCATGTCGTTCGAATGGAATTTCCCGTGATGGATGGTGAATTCAATCACGGCTGTTTTGTTGTCGATCTGATCACGGACGGGCAGATGGATCAGGAGGAACTGGAGACATGGAAGTTCGTCCGGAAGATCTTTAAGGCAGTGCATGCCTATGGGCGAAAGCTCCACCGGTATCCGATCCTGCAGATCGACGGGAAAAAGTGGGACCTCTTTAAAGACGTCCTGAAGATCGCGCTCCTGCAGATACTGCCGGAAAGGCTTCCGGCGGGATCGACGGACGATGCGCTTTTCCTGGAGGCACAGAGAAAGAAAGGGATCGATGCCTGCCGGAAGGCGAAGGAGATGGGAGCAGACATCGCGCTGTTTCCGGAGATGTTCAGCTGCGGTTATCAGATGCCGAAGGAAGAGGACCGGTTCGTTTCGCTTTCGCTTTCCCGGGACAGTGAGTTTGTCGAATCCTTTGCGGAGCTGGCCGCGGAACTGGACATGGCGATCGCGGTCACGTTCCTGGAAGCCTGGGATCCCGCGCCGAGAAACTCCGTGGCTTTGTTTGACCGGCATGGAAACCTGCAGTATGTGTACGCCAAAGTCCATACCTGTGATTTCAGTGATGAAAAACGTCTGACCCAGGGAGAGGAGTTTCCGGTCGTTTCTCTGGATACCAGACTGGGTCCGGTGAAAGTGGGCAGCATGATCTGTTATGACAGGGAATTTCCGGAGCCCGCGAGGATCCTGATGCTGGAAGGCGCGGAGCTTCTGCTCGTGCCTAATGCCTGTCCGATGGAGATCAACCGCCTGAGCCAGCTAAGGGCTCGCGCCTATGAGAATATGCTCGCGATCGCGACCTGTAACTATCCTTCTCCGCATCCGGACTGCAACGGTCATTCAACGGTGTTTGACGGAGTCATGTTTGTCCCCGATGTGCCCGATGCACTGGAGCCGCTTCTTGTGGAAGCAGGTTCAGAGGAAGAGATCCTGATGGCGGAACTGAATCTGACAAGGCTGAGAGATTACCGGATCTATGAAGTCCATGGAAACGCCTACCGCCGGCCAAAGCTATACAGACGGCTCGTGAGTGAAGAAGTATCGGAACCATTTATAAGGACAACTGCCAGACGATGACAGTTATGTTCAATACTCTACAGGAGGTTATACATGCCGTTTCAGATCATTCGGGCGGATATTACAAAGATAAAGGCTGACGCGATCGTCAATTCCGCGAATCCGCAGCCGGTCATCGGCAGCGGCGTCGACAGTGCGGTCTATCAGGCAGCCGGCGCGGAGAAAATGATCAAAGCGCGTCAGAAGATCGGGCCGATCGCGACCGGAGAGGTGGCGGTGACAAAAGGTTTCTCTCTGCCGGCGAAATATGTCATTCATACGGTGGGACCTGTCTGGAACGGGGGTCAGAGCGGAGAGTTTCTATGTTTGGCATCCTGCTACCGGAAGTCCCTGGAGAAAGCGGAAGAACTGCACTGTAAGAGTATCGCCTTCCCGCTCATCTCTTCCGGAGTTTACGGTTTTCCGAAAGATCAGGCACTGAATGTCGCACTGCGGGAGATCCGTGTTTTTCTTGAGTCCTCGGAGATCGATGTGACTTTGGCGGTTTTTGACCGGACAGCCTTTGAGCTTTCCGGCGAGCTGGTTCAGGACGTCCTGCAATATATCGATGACGCCGGTGTCTATGAGGCAGAAGAAGCTGAGTATGATGATTTCGCTCCGTTCGCCGGTCAGATTCCTGACAGCGCCTATAAGAGACGCCCGTCGGCCATGATGCCGTCGGCTCCGAAGGCAGCCCCGAAGAAAAAAACGGCAGCAAAGAACTACTCTGTCTCCTATATGGGTGCTGCCCCAAAAGAAGCGGCGGATCTGACAGACATTCTTCGCCTGCGGGACGAAAGCTTTCAGCAAAGACTCTTCCGGATGATCGATGAACGGGGTATGACGGACGCCGAAGTGTATAAAAAAGCGAATCTTGATCGTAAGCTTTTTTCCAAGATCCGCTGCAATGAAAACTATCAGCCCAGGAAACAGACGGCACTGGCTTTCGCGATCGCCCTGCGCTTAAGTTTGGATGAGACGGCGGATCTTTTGAGAACTGCCGGATATGCGCTTTCGGGAAGCAGCGACGCGGATCTGATCGTTCGCTATTGTATTGAGAATAAAGTGTACAATATTTATGATGTCAACGCGCTTCTTTTTAAGTTTGACCAACAGCTCCTCGGATCATGATAATGTCGCCTGAGAAGCGACCATATGGCCTTCCTGTTTTGTTATGATAAGCTCACAAAACAAAACAAGGAGGCCATTTCTAATGAAAAAAGATTTAACGGAACTTGTCATGATCCTGGACCGGAGCGGATCCATGAGCGGACTCGAGGACGATACGATCGGCGGATTCAACAGCATGATCGAGAAGCAGAAAAAGGAAGAGGGCGAGGCTTATGTTTCGGTCATACTTTTCGATGATCAGTCAGAAGTGCTGCTGGACCGGGTCGATATCAGAAAGGTCGAGCCGATGAACGACAGGCAATACTACGTGCGCGGCTGCACAGCGCTCCTGGATGCGGTGGGCGGCGCGATCCATCATATCGCCAATGTCCACAAATATGCCAGAGAAGAGGATGTGCCGGAAAAGACGATCTTCATCATCACGACAGACGGAATGGAAAACGCAAGCCGGCAGTACACCTACGACAAGGTGCGCCGGATGATCGAAAAGCAGAAAGAGCAGTATCACTGGGAATTTCTGTTCCTCGGCGCGAACATTGACGCGGTGAAAGAAGCGAGCCGGTTCGGGATCGGAAGGAATCACGCTGTCCGGTATGAGCACGACGCGGAAGGTACACAGCTCAATTACGCTGTGGTTTCCGAGGTAGTCGGCTGTGCCAGAAGAGCGCCTTCAGCCAAGGCAATGAATGAGATATTGGAGGATTCCGCTGTTCTCGAACCTATCCGGGAAGATTACAAAAGACGCCACAAAGGCAGATGATCTGCCGGTTCAGGTTGATAAAAGCAGGCCGATATGGTAGAATCAAAGCAAATCCAAATATAAGGAGGCAGCAGTCAGTCTATGGAAATCACCAAAGACATTCGCTATATCGGCGTCAATGATCATCAGATCGACCTGTTCGAAGGACAGTATAAGGTCCCGAACGGCATGGCATATAATTCCTATCTCATTCTGGATGAGAAGACCTGCATCATGGACACGGTGGATCAGCACTTCGGTCATGAGTGGCTGGACAACATCCAGGCTGTTCTGGGAGATAAAGCGCCGGATTATCTGGTCGTCCAGCACATGGAACCGGATCATTCCGCGAATATCGCCAACTTCATGAGTGTTTATCCTCAGGCGACCATTGTTTCTTCGCAGAAAGCCTTCGCGATGATCCAGAATTTCTTCGGTACCGCTTACGAAGACCGTCGGACTGTCATCAAGGAAGGAGATGTCCTCGGCCTCGGTAAGCATACACTTCATTTCGTAGCGGCGCCTATGGTCCACTGGCCGGAAGTCATGATGACCTATGATGATCTGGACAAGGTGTTGTTCTCGGCGGACGGCTTCGGAAAGTTCGGCGCGAATGATGTGAAAGAACCCTGGGATGATGAAGCCCGCCGTTATTATATCGGTATCGTGGGCAAGTACGGTCCGCAGGTCATGAACGTGCTGAAAAAGGCCGCCGGTCTGGAGATCAAAAAGATCTGCCCGCTGCACGGCCCCGTGCTGACAGAAAACCTGGGTCACTACATCGACCTTTACAAGACCTGGGCCAGCTATACGCC
>JAFZQZ010000013.1 GCA_017620135.1 Bacillota bacterium | reverse complement strand
GTGCCCGACCAACTGGGGCATGACGCCGCAGAAAGCCTTAGAGTGGATCGACGAGAAGATGATCCCGCAGTATCCTCTGGGCGTTTACCGCGATAAAGAAGCGGGCATCGGCCTGGCAAAGAAGGAGGCGTAAACGATGAAAGATTATGAGATCGTGATCGCCGGCTTCGGCGGACAGGGACTGTTGTTCTCCGGGAAAGTACTGGCTTACGCGGGCCTGCTGGAAGGAAGAGAATTAAGCTGGCTTCCGAGCTATGGGCCTGAGATGAGAGGCGGAACGGCAAACTGTAATGTCATCCTATCAGATACGCCGGTAGGAAGCCCGATCGTGGACCATCCGAACGTACTGATGGTGATGAACGCGCCGTCGCTGGACAAGTATGAACCGGCCGTAACGGAAGGAGGATATATCTTCCTGGACTCTACCCTGATCACCAGAGAAGTGGAACGGAAAGACGTAGAAGTCTACCGCGTACCGGCGACCCAGATGGCGAATGAGATGGGGATGCCGGGCCTGGCCAACATGATCCTTCTGGGAGCAGTCATCGCCAAGACGGGATGCATCGATGAAGCAGGCCTGGAAAACGCACTGAAAAAAGTGATCCCGGCAAGGAAGATGGACCTTTTAGGCGCGAACCTGAAGGCCATTGCCGCTGGGAAAGAATACGTTAATAAGTAATCAGCTGAAAGATCAGTTCGATCACACCGCATGTCAGCATGACGATGATCGGGCTGATCTTTTTCCATTTACGAAGAACAAAGAACGCGGCCGCGAACAGAAGAAAGGCGCGAAGCTTGAAGTTCCCGGCAACCAGGGAGATCGTGCCGCTTACGAAGATCGTCGGCAGAAGGATTGTCAGTCCCGCGGAAAAGATCATCGCGACGACCGCGGGACGAAGGGACTTCAGAACGCCCTGCATCAGGGAAAGAGAACGATATCGAGTATAGATCAGCGCCAGGATGGTCACGAAAATACAGGAGGGAAGGACGACGCCGACCGTCGCGCACAGTGCGCCGAGAAGGCCGCCCATCTGATTGCCCACGAAGGTCGCCGCGTTGATGGCGATGGGGCCGGGCGTCATTTCCGCTATCGTGACAAGATCGGAAAAGTCGGAGACAGAGAGCCATGCATACTTATCAATGACCTGTGCCTGGATGAGCGGCATGGCCGCGTAACCGCCGCCGAAGCTGAAAGCTCCGATCTGAAGAAAAGCCAGGAAAAGCTGCAGATAGATCATCTGGCACCTCCCTTCCTGCTGCGAAGGAGCGTGAGGACAATGCCGATCAGAACACAGCAAAGGATGATGTAAATGACATTGATCTTCAGAAAGTAGTTGGCGATAAAGGCCAGGATCATCACAATGATCAGAACGATATCCCTGCCTTTGACGACGCCGCTGGCCATATCAAAGACGACAGACAAAATCACAGCGCTTACTCCGGATTTCATGCCGGTCAGCAGTGCCTGGACGACAAAGCTATTCTTAAAAGCCTGATAAAAGAAAGAAATGATACTTAAAATCACAAAGGGAGGAATGATCGCCCCCAGGACGGCAAAGAAGATACCCGCGAACCCCGCGAGCTTATAGCCCAAAACGATCGCGCCGTTAACGGCGATCGGTCCGGGTGAGGACTGCGCGATCGCGACAAAATCCAGCATCTCTTCTTCGTCGATCCAGTGGAGCTCATCCACGAATTTCCGCTTGAGCAGCGTGATGATGACATAGCCGCCGCCAAACGTGAACGCGCTCAGGTAGAGGGTGGAGAGGAACAGTTTTTGAAGGATCTTTCTTTTTGAGGTGGGAAAGGACATGGGAGGATCCTTTCTGATCAATGGGCAAAGCGCTGGCAAAGGTCGATGATCACCTTAACCGCCATTTCCATTTTATCCACGCAGACATATTCATAACGGCCGTGACAGTTGTAATCGCCGGTCCCAAGATTCGGGCAGGGAAGACCCATGAAGGAAAGGCGGGATCCGTCGGTGCCTCCCCGGACAGGAACGGTGATCGGCTCGATTCCGAGATCCTTGTAGACATCTCTGGCGTTGTCAAGCAGGAAAGGATATTTCGAAATCACTTCGCCCATATTATAATAGCTGTCTTCCACGGTGACTTTTACGGTCCCTTCTCCGTATTTCAGATTCATGAAACGGCCGATCTCCAGCATAAAGTCTTTCTTTTTCTCAAATTTCGCCCGGTCATGATCACGGATAATATAATCAAGTCTGGCATGATCCGCATTGCCGTTGAATCCGTGAAGATGCGTGAAACCTTCCCGTCCTTCCGTATGTTCCGGACGTTCAAAGACCGGCAGCATCCCCTGAAACTCTATGCCAAGCTGCAAGGCGGAGACCATCTTTCCTTTGGCGGAACCCGGATGGATACTGGTTCCGAAGATCTCCACGATACCGGCGGCCGCATTGAAAGTCTCATATTCGAGTTCACCCAGTTCGCCGCCGTCCATGGTATAGGCATAATCAGCGCCGAAACGTTTCACATCGAAATAGTCGACGCCCCGGCCGATCTCCTCATCCGGTGTGAACCCTACTTTGATCGGGCCATGCGGGATCTCGGGATGAGCGATCAGATATTCAGCGGCAGTCATGATCTCCGCGACGCCGGCCTTATCATCGCCGCCCAGCAGGGTCGAGCCGTCGGTGACGATCAGCTTCTTGCCGATATTTTTCTTCAGAGATCCGAAATCATCCGGACGAAGCACCAGACCGTTTCCAAGTTCGATATCACTTCCGTCGTAGCATTCAATGACGCGCGGATGAATGTCCTTTCCGGGCGCGTCGAAGGAAGTATCCATATGTGCGAGAAAGCCTACGACAGGCCCTTCGTAGCTTTCGATCGTGGAAGGAATCGTGCCGAAGACATAACCATATTCGTCACGGGAAACATCTGAAACACCGATCGCCTTCAATTCTTCCGCGAGCATATCCGCGAAGTGCAGTTCCGTTTCTGGAACACTTGGGAAAGATTCAGAAGCGGGATCAGATGTAGTATCGATCACGACATATTTAAGAAAACGATCCATAACAGCTGACATAACAGAACCTCCCAATATTTTAAGACTCAGAACCGTATTTCGCCAGATGCGCTTTTACGGCTTCAAAGGTTTTATCGCTGATATAATGCTCGATGCGGCAGGCGTCGTTGACGGCAGTCTCTTCATCAACACCGAGACCGATAAACAACTTCGTCAGCACCGTGTGGCGCTCGTAGATGCTTTTCGCTTTCTTCTCGCCGGCCTCTGTCAGTTTCAGACTGCCTGATTCGTCTGTAACTACAAGGCCGTCTTTTTTCAAAAGGCCGATCGCCCGGCTGACAGAAGGCTTGGAAAAGTTCATATAGTCACCGACATCGATCGCCCGAACATGGGAAGAGGTTTGTGAAAGCACATAGATCGTTTCAAGATACATTTCTCCGGATTCCAGTAGCGCCATGTTTTTTCTCCATTTCTTTTAACTTTATTCATAGCTTATCACAGTTTTCTCTCATGTTCAAGAAAATTGTCTTGACAAGTTAGCGAGAGCTAACTATAATACAGAGTGGTTAGCATCCACTAACCGATATTTTATGGCGGAGGGTTAGCAAAGGCTAACCTGACGCACAGAAGGAGGATACGAAATGATGCCGATCATCATGGCTGATCCGGGCAAGCCCGGACTCATCACTCGTGTCGGCGGATCGAACGAAGTGCGGCAGCATCTGGCGGACATGGGATTTGTTCCCGGAGAGACTGTCACCGTCATCTCCACGGTAGGCGGCAACGTGATCGTAAAAATCAAGGAATCGCGCGTCGCGATCAGCAGAGAAATGGCACAGAGGATCATGATCTGAAAGAATGATAAGGGAGGAACGAACACATGAAAACCTTGAGAGATGTACAAATCGGTGAGACGGTGAAAGTCGTGAGGCTCCATGGTGAAGGCGCGGTCAAGCGCCGGATCATGGATATGGGCATCACCCGCGGTACCGAGATCTATGTCAGAAAAGTCGCGCCGCTCGGCGATCCCATCGAGATCCGGGTACGCGCTTATGAGCTGTCGATCCGGAAAGCGGACGCCGAAATGATCGAAGTGGAATAAAGGAAAGAGAGGATCAGAAAGTGGAAATCAGAATCGCTTTAGCGGGCAACCCGAACAGCGGAAAAACGACCATGTTCAACGACTTGACCGGTTCGAACCAGTATGTAGGCAACTGGCCGGGCGTCACCGTGGAAAAGAAAGAAGGTAAACTGAAGAATCATAAGGACGTGGTGATCCAGGATCTGCCAGGGATCTATTCCCTGTCCCCCTATACACTGGAAGAAGTCGTCGCCAGAAACTATCTGGTAGGTGAAAAACCGGACGCGATCATCAATATCGTCGATGGTACCAACATCGAGAGAAACCTGTATCTGACGACACAGCTCATCGAGCTGGGGATCCCGGTCGTGGTCGCCGTCAATATGATGGATCTGGTCGCGAAACGAGGTGATACGATCGACACAGCGAAACTGGCGAAAGCGCTCGGATGCGAAGTCATGACGACCTCCGCCCTGAAAGGCCAGGGATCCATGGAAGTCGCTGAAAAGGCGATCGAACTGGCGCAAAATAAGAAAACCGGCCCGCTGCCTTCCGTTTTTGAAGGAAGCGTCGAGCACGCGATCGCGCATATCGAAGAATCACTGCAGGACAAGGTCGATCCGCAGTTCGTCCGCTGGTACGCCGTCAAAGTGTTTGAACGGGATGAAAAAGTCGGGGAAGATCTTGAGCTCGCGAAAGAAGTGAAGGAACATATCGATCAGCATATCGCGGACTGCGAAAAAGAACTGGATGACGATGCGGAAAGCATCATCACGAACCAGCGCTACAACTATATCACAGGGATCGTCGCGAAGGCGGTCAAAAAGCAGGCGCCGAAAGACGCGCTGACCACCTCGGACAAGATCGATAAGATCGTGACCAACCGCTGGCTGGGCCTTCCGATCTTCGCGATCGTTATGTTTTTGGTCTATGCGCTGGCCATGGGCGGCTGGGGCGTATCCGTAGGTACACGTCTGACCGACTGGGCCAATGACGGACTTTTCGGCGACGGATATTTCATCGCCGGCGGCGGTGACGAGTGGGACGACGCGGTAGGAGAATTTGAAGAAGCTACAGCGATCATCGAGGCCTATGAAGCCGGAGAAGATACCGCCTATATCCTGGACGGAGATACCGGTGAAACCACCGAGCTGGAAGTCAATGAAGAGACCTATAAGGCGGCACTGGAAGTAGAAGAACCGGATCCGCATGACTTCGGTACATGGGTACCGGGTATTCCGGCGCTGCTTGACAGTCTGCTTACGAATGAGGAAGGCGAGCCTGTCGTTGCTGACTGGCTGTACGGCCTGATCATGGACGGTATCGTCGCCGGCGTCGGTGCGGTCCTTGGCTTCGTTCCTCAGATGCTGATCCTGTTCCTGCTGCTGGCGATCCTGGAAGATATCGGATATATGGCACGTGTCGCGTTCGTTATGGACCGTATCTTCCGTCAGTTCGGTCTTTCCGGAAAGAGCTTCATTCCCATGCTGGTCGCGACCGGATGCGGCATTCCCGGCCTGATGGCATCACGAACGATCGAACAGGACCGCGACCGGAAACTGACCTTGATGACCACGACCTTCATGCCCTGCGGAGCGAAGCTTCCGATCATCGCTCTGTTCGCAGGTGCTCTGTTCGGCGGTTCTACCTGGGTGGCCGTATCCGCGTACTTTATCGGTATTGCTTCCATCATCCTTTCCGGCATCATGCTGAAGAAATTCAAGGCCTTCTCCGGCGATCCGGCTCCTTTCGTCATGGAGCTGCCGAGCTACCATATTCCTTCTGTGAAGAACGTTCTTCGGGCTACCTGGGAGCGTGGATGGAGCTTCATCAAGCGCGCCGGATCCGTCATCCTGATCTCGACCATCATTCTCTGGTTCCTGCAGGGATACGGCGTGGTGGACGGCGTCTTCCAGGCGGTGGAGGACAACAACGATTCCCTGCTGGCCGCTGTCGGTAATGTCGTGGCGTTCGTCTTTACACCTCTTGGCTTTGGCAACTGGAAGGCGACCGTGGCAACGATCACCGGCCTGATCGCGAAGGAAGAAGTCGTCGGAACGATGGGCGTTCTGTATCCCGGCGTACTGTACCGTCAGCTGGCTGAGAACTATTCGACCATCGCCGGTTACAGCTTTATGGTCTTCAACCTGCTGTGCGCACCTTGCTTCGCGGCGATCGGTGCCATCAAACGTGAGATGAACAACGTGAAATGGACACTCGGCGCGGTAGGTTATATGTGCGTCTGGGCGTACGCGATCGCGCTTATCGTGTATAATCTCATCGGTCTGTTCTTCGGGACCGCGTTCTCGTTCTGGACCGTGGCAGGGCTGGTCGTCCTGGCTGTCCTCGTCTATCTGGTCGTCAGAAAGAATCCGTATGACGATCAGCATCTGAAAATGACAAAAAAGGTCGGCGCGTAAACTTGCCCTTTGGGAAGCGGCTGTGGTAAAATAAGAAAAAGTGAGGAGGTGAAAAGGATGATCGCGTGGATCGTCGCCAACTGGGCGAATATCGTTGTTCTGGCTGTCGTTTTGCTCCTGGTCATCCTGGCTTTTCGAAGCATCCTTCCGCGGAAAAGAAAAAGCGCCGGATGCACGGGCTGCGGTGCCGGATGCTCCTGCTGTTCGGGCGGATGCGCCGGATGCGCCTACAGCGCGAAAACTTTAAAGCGGGAAAAGAAAAAAGCATAGAATAAAGCCGGAGAAGGTGAAAATCTTCTTCGGCTTTTTGCATCCGGGAATCCTTGCGGGAAAGGGCCTGGTATGATAGAATAGACCAAATATCAACAAGACGAAAGAGCAGGAATCACGTATGACGCGAAAGCTGTTTCTGACCGATCTGGACGGCACGCTGCTGGATAATGACAAGCAGATCTCGCCGCCGACCAGGCAGGTACTGGAAAAATGGACAAAGGCCGGACATATCTTCGCCTTCGGGACCGGAAGAGCACTCACCAGCGCGCTCGCTATCCGGAAGGCGCTTGGGCTGGAAAAGCTCTGCCGGTATCTCGTATGCTATAATGGGGTACAGATCTACGACGCTCTGGAAAAAAGGATGATCTTCGAGACGGGGATCAAGCAGGAGACCGTTATGAAGATCATGGATCTTGCTGAAAGCCTGGGGATCCACTGCCATACCTATCAGGGGCCGTATATCGTAGCCAGACGGGAAACACAGGCGCTGAAAGACTACGGGATCCATATCCATATGCCGGTGATCTTTTCCGAGACGGTGATCGAACAGCTGGTACATCCTCCCTGCCTGCTGCTGGCCATCGAACGGAACGAGCCGGAAAAACTGAAAGCTCTGCAGCAGGCGCTGAAAGAACAGTTCGCGGATGAAGTCACCAGTTACTTCTCCAGCAGCGAGTACCTGGATATCCTGCCGGCCGGCGTGAATAAAGGAAAAGCGCTTTTTACACTGGCGTCTCATCTTCAGATCCCTATTGAGGATACCGTCGCGGCCGGGGACGAGGAAAACGATATCAGCATGGTCGAAGCGGCAGGGATCGGGATCGCCATGAAGAACGGGACCGAACGCATCCGCGCGGTGGCGGATATGATCACTGAGGAAGACAACTGCCATGACGGTCTGGCCGAAGCGCTTCGGCAGCTTCTTGCTTCATACGAAGAATAAAATAAAAAGGCGGAATTAAGATGAAATTTGGCCGGTTCTATCTCGATCGGGAGAAAGACATCATCGTAGACCTGGAAAAGGAAGGCAGGACGCTTTCCTATGTGCTCTCGACGCCCAATCATCATACCGGGAACCTGATCACGAATCTTGCCAGGCTTTGTTCTCTGCCCATCTCCTACGACGCGCAGGGGCTGAAAGTGATCCGCGGCGAGGTGCCTTGCTATGTGACGGCCGACGGATCTGACCTATATATCTTCCGCCTTGGCGGGACGAAAGTCGCGAATATCTTTCCTGACGGACGGATCGAGATGAAAGCTTCGATCCCTTCCATTTCCAAGACACTGATGAGCCAGACCAAGCACTACAGCCTGCCCATCGAGAAAACCATCATCAAGACCTATATTCTGAGCGACTGCAAGTTCCACGCCGATCTGCATACCCATATGAACGCCAATCTGGCGCCGGACGTACTGATCGCGCTGGGGATCTATCATCAGATCCGCTACCCGCTCTACTATATCAAAAAGCTTTCGCTCCGCCTGACGAAAGATCAGCAGGACGCGCTGGAAAAAGCGCGCCGGATCCAGGCGCAGCGCTTTAAGGATTCCGGCCTTGTGGGGAAATACCTCGACCGGAAGATCGACGACAATACATTTATCAATTTCGCGGACTTTATCCTGAAAGACCCGGAGATCGCCGCCTACAACATTCCGCGGATCCGGGCGTCGCTTTCTGTCATGAAGGACGGCCAGGCCGTCTTCACGAATCTGGAAAAAGTCTATCTTTACCGCTATGTCTTTACCCGGGGGATCCCTTCGGAAAAACACGTCCGACTGATGAAAACGGACCGGATCCCGGACGAAGACATCCGAAGGACGCTTAAAAGGATCATCGCCGATCATGATACGGAAGAATACCGGAAGAATACCCTTTTCCAGGACAAGCTTCTGTGGATCGCCCGCGGCTATGCGAAAGAGCAGGTCTTCTATGTGGAAATGTCCGATACGACCCTTGTGAAGAAGGACAAAGCGCCGGCTATGCTCGCCGAGGTGCACGAAGTGATGCCGAAAATCACGAAAGAGACCGGCGTACTGATCCGTTTCCTGGCCGGTATCCGCCGGATACCGCTGACGATCGTCAAGGATCGGATCGCGCCGGATACAGAACTGAAAGAAAACCTGCAGGTACTGCGCGCGGTGTCGAAGGATCCGTATGTCGCCGGATCGGACATCCTCGGAGAGGAGATCAACGATATCCGCCAGATCCGGCCGGTGATCTCCGAGATCGTATCGATCGCGAAGGAGGATCCGTCCTTTGTGGTCCGGATCCATGCCGGTGAGAACGATTCGCTGCGGGACAACGTCGCCAACAGTATCCGCTGCGTGGCGGACGCGCTGGCGAAGGGGCAGAAGATGCCTAAAATGCGGGTCGGGCACGGCCTTTATACCTCAAACCTTTCCTCGCCGAAAGGAAAAGCGCTGCTCAGTGAGATCAAGGCGCGCGGCGTGGTGCTGGAATTCCAGATCACCTCGAACGTCCGGCTGAATAACCTGAGCGAGGTCACGCAACATCCGCTGAAGAGCTACCTTTCCGCGGGCGTTGCCTGTGTCCAGGGAACCGACGGCGCGGCGCTCTACGGGACTGATCCCATCGATGAACAGCTGTCACTGGAAAAGCTGTTGGAGCTTTCGCATGACGAGCTGAAAGCCATGAGCGATACACAGGAAAAGATCCGGAAGGAAGGCCTGCAGGCATACAGAAGCAAACAGCGCCGGTTCGCGAAAGCGCTTCAGGAAAGCGGAGAGAGCGGTGTTGAAGCTTTCTATTCCGAGCGCATCCGCCGGACAGAAGAGACAGAGGCGACCCTGATCATCACCAAGGATCAGATGGACGCCGCGGATGTCTTCGCCTCTCAGATCCAGGAGATGCCGGAAGAGAAAACGCCGATCCTCATCTGCGGCGACAGTTTCAACAATGATCGGCACCGGACGATCGTCCGTGAAGCGGAGAAACGTCTGATTGATGAGCTGCTGGAAAAAGCGGATCCGGAAAAAGTTTGCTTTGTTATCGGGCATAAGCTCGTCGGACATGAGAAATATCTGACAGAGAAGAACCAGGGACGGTTTGAAGTGTATGCTTTTGTACCGGCCCGTGTGGACGCGGCCGAACAAAGCCGCATTCAGAAGGCGCCGGTGAAGGTGAGGGTCGCGATCGAACCTTCCAGTATGGGCCTTTATAAAAGTATCGCGTATGAAGTTTTCAAGCGCCGGCCTTCGATTCTGCTTGCGTTCGACGGGAACGCTTCCGGCGCGAACATGATCCAGGAAGCGAAGAACGCCAAAAAGAAATGCCGGACCTTCGTAAATCCGAAGGCCAAGTCGCTCAGACTGAAGGCGGAATCGCTGGAAGGTTATATCACCTGGATCGAGGATGAGCCGGATATGGCAGAGCAAATCTTAAAATGGACAAAAGAATAAGTGATTTACTGAAAAAAGCCCGCGCATATGAGGCTGAAGCGGAAAAGCAGATCCCGCCCGGGGACAGGCCTGTTTACCACTTCAGTCCGCGGACCGGGTGGACGAATGATCCCAACGGGCTCTCTTTCTACCAGGGGAAAGCCCATCTGTTCTATCAGTATTATCCCTATGAGACGAAATGGAATTCCATGCACTGGGGACACGCGATATCCTCGGATCTTCTGCACTGGGAGTACCTGCCTGCGGCCATGGCGCCAGATGAAAGCTATGACAGCTTCGGCTGTTTCTCCGGATCGGCAAGCGAACTGGCGGACGGGCGGCAGCTTCTGATGTATACCGGCGTTCATCCGGAGAAAACAGATGCAGGGATCGCTTTCCTGCAGACCCAGTGTATGGCTGTCGGGGACGGGCTGGATTATGAGAAGTATCAGGGCAATCCGGTCATTACCGGAAAGGATGTCCCGGAGGGATTCAGCCTGACAGACTTCCGGGATCCGAAGATCTTTCGAAGGGCAGACGGCACTTACGGATGTGTTGTCGGCAACCGGAGCGATGACGGATCCGGTGCGCTTTTGCTTTTTGAAAGTAAAGATGGCTTTTCATGGTCCTTCCGCTCGGTCCTGGATCGCTGCCGGCATGAATACGGAACGATGTGGGAATGCCCGGATTTCTTTGAACTGGATTCTCACGCGGTCATTATCACCAGTCCCATGGAAATGAAGGCGAAAGGGCTGGAATTTCATGAAGGCGCCGGGACCATCTGCCTGGTAGGATCCCTGGATGAGACTAACATGATGTTCGTACGGAAGAATGTACAGGCCATCGATCACGGCATCAGTTTTTACGCGCCGCAGACCTTTGCATGGCCGGACGGAAGAAGGATCATGATCGGCTGGATGCAGAGCTGGTCGTCCTGCTTCGTGCCGGAAGACCACGGCTGGTTCGGTCAGATGACGATCCCCAGAGAGCTTTCGATCCGGGAAGGAAAGCTGATCCAGTGGCCGGTCCGTGAGATCGGGAAACTGTATGAGAAGCCGCTGGCTTTTAGAAATGTCCGTGTAGCTAAAGAGCAGCTTCAGCTGCCAGGCGTTCGCGGAAGAGTGATGGATCTGTCCGTCACCGTCCGGCCGGAGGGAGAAGGACTTGACTTTTTTGTCCTGCGTTTCGCGAAAGATGATCAGCATGAATGCGCAGTCCTTTTTGATCCGAAAGCGTCCACGATTACGATCGACCGGTCAAAGGCAGGATTCAAACAGGATTTCGTTCATGTCCGAAGTTGCGACGTTCAGGACCGGAACGGCAGGATCGATCTGAGGATCCTGTTGGATCGTTACAGCGCTGAGATCTTCGTAAACGGCGGTGAGCAGGCACTCAGTATGACATTCTATACGCCGCAGGAAGCGGACACGATCACTTTTGAAGCATCGGGAGAAGCCGTTATGGAACTGACAGCTTATCCCATCAAGGATAGTTTAGGAGGACAGGAAGATGAGTGATATCTGGACAAAAGAAAGTGTCCATGAAGCCGTTCTTGTACAGCGGAAGTTTTTTCAAACGGGCAAAACGCTGGATGTCGGATTCCGGATCCGTCAGCTGAAGAAGCTTAGGGAAGGTATGCTGCGGCATGAGAAGGAACTGGAAGAAGCGCTTTTTGAAGACCTGGGCCGCGCACAGGCCGAAGCGTATTTCTGTGATATCGGCTCTGTCGTCATGGAGATCAATGAGACGGTTGCCTCCCTCAGGCGCTGGGCTCGTCCGGAAACGCATTTTTCCGGTCTTACGTGTTTCCCGAGCATCATTACCAAGGTACATAAGATGCCCTACGGCGTCACATTGATCATCAGTCCTTTCAACTTTCCCTTTATGCTCTCCTTTGGCGTACTGGCGGCCAGTATCGCGGGCGGCAATACCGCGGTGATCAAGGCCAGCTCCAAGTCGAAAGCCTGTACGGCGGCCATGCAGAAAGTCATCGCCGAGATCTATCCGCCGGAGTATGTGACTGTGATCGACGGCGGACATGACGTGGCGGATTTCTGTCTGGAAGAGCGCTTTGACAAGATCTTCTATACCGGCTCGCCGAACGTCGCGAAGCATGTCATGGAAATGGCGTC
>JAFZQZ010000117.1 GCA_017620135.1 Bacillota bacterium | reverse complement strand
GTCATCTTCTCCGGTTTCAGCGCGTGGTTCGCTCTGGCGGCGGCCTTCTTCAGAATGCCGAACGCATGGATGATCTCAGCCGGCATGGTCTCCAGACCTACGCCGATCTTAAAATTCTCGTGGCTCCGCTGCGTTTGCGCACCCCAAAGCGCACTGGCCGGGACCTTCATTTCTCCCATAGAATCATGTTCGATCCGATATTCCATTTGTCTGCTCCTTTACGTTCTTATTTTTGCTGTCTGCCGTCTCTTTTCCAGTGTCTTTCGGAAAAGCTCTTCCGCTGTTTCGGGGAAGTTCTCATAAATGACTTTGGTTCCTGCTTCTGTGATGCCGCCCTTGGTAGCGACTCTGTTTACCACTTCGTCAAACGTCATTCCCTTCTGGATCATCAAATCACCCGTGGCACTCATGGTATGAAGGACCATCCGGATGATCTGCTCTTTCGGGATCGACGTGTGACCTTCCGCGACGCTGCAGATCACATCGAAGATTGAGGCAATGAATCCCGGCATACAGCTCACCAGTTCCGAACCCATGCCCATCTCACCTTCCGGAAGTTCGATCACGTCACCGATACATTTCAGCAGGTTATTAAGCGCCGCTTTGTCTTCTTCAATGACCTGGTGATCATAGCAAACCAGTGTTTGTGATCTTCCGATCTCCGCTGTCAGGCTTGGGATGACTTTGGCTGTTTTCCGGCTGATGATCTGATGGATCGATTCAAAGGAGATACTGCCATTCAGTGAAACGAGCAGCGCATCCGGTTTTATCACATCTCTGATCTCTTCCAGTACTGACATTAGATCGACCGGACGAACACAGACAAACAGGATATCCGCTTCCTTTGCTGTTTCACGGTTCTCCGCGATCTGCGCGATTTCGCGGACCTCTTCCAGTTTTTCCTGTGTCCTGTTGGATACGAGCAGATCTTTCTTTTCTATTTCCGCGTTTTCCGAGAACTTCCAGAGCAGCATTTTCCCCATGCTGCCATATCCAATGATTCCTATCTTCATTCTGCGATTCTCCCATCATTCCTCTTGCCTTGATGATCCTGTCGAAGCCAGCTTTGAAATATCGACCAGACATTCTCTGTCCCAAATGCTTACTGGAATAGGTTGGTCAAACCGATAGATCTGCGCGAGGAACTGATCCTTCTGTTGGTATACCAGAACTTTTTCAGATTCCGGATCGATGATCCAGTACTCTATTACTCCGGCTTTCATATACTTGGCCAGTTTCAGCAGCATATCCTTTCTGCGAGAAGAAGGGGATACCACTTCAACTATCAGGTCCGGTGCTCCTTCCAGGTTCTTTTCTTCTACCCGAGCAGGATCACAGATCACAAGGACATCCGGCTGAACCATAGTATACGCGTCCTTATCCAGTTTCACATCGTAAGGCGCGAAGAATGCCTCACACGGGCCATTATGCAATGTGATAAACGACTGTAACTGAAAGAAAACCGTCGCGATGATCCGTTGATGGATCGTTCGCGGAGAAGCCATCAGATAGAATACCCCATCGATCAACTCGACCCTCAGATCTTCCGGAAGCGCATAGTAATCATCGACCGTATAACGTCTCGGTGGATAATACGAAGGATCCCAATCCTCTAATAAATCTGGCGTCCATCGTTTCTCCGCCAGATTTCCTCTGAATGAAAGCCCGAATGGGGTGGATGCTTCTTCCAAGATGGTTGACCTCCGCTGTACCTTTCCTTCCAACCCCGGAAGCTCCTCGGCCATTCTCCTGACAAGGGATTCCATCCCTTTCTCTAACGCTTCAAGTGTGGTATAGCGTGGATTTTTCGTTTGTTCAGTCAGGATCTTCTGCACTGTTGGCAAAGGAACTCCCGACTTCCCGGCGATCATCTCATATGTCATATGGTATTTGTCCTTTATCTCTCGAAGTTCTGCAGCCGTTCTCATAGAATTCTCCTATATGGTTGTAATATGATAATTATTATACCATAAATGGTTTCTTTTAGCAACTGTCTCACTGCGATCAGTCGATGGACTAAGGTACTTCTGACTATTAGCAAGATAGCTTCTTTTTGGGGCTGCATCTTGCTATCGGCGTAGCAAGATTCCTATGTAAATCAGGTTGACCTTGCTAATGATGCTTCGGCTATTAGCAAGGCAGCCTCTTTTGGGGGCCACACCTTGCTACCAACGTAGCAAGATTCTTATGAAAATCAAGTTGACCTTGCTAATGATGCTTCGGCTATTAGCAAGGCAGCCTCTTTTGGGGGCCACACCTTGCTATCGGCGTAGCAAGATTCTTATGAAAATCAAGTTGACCTTACTAATGGCGCTGATCGCAGAAATCACTGTTTTTTATCCCTTGACTATTTATTCAAATGAATGATCCGCCCCAACGAATCGGAGCGGATCAAAATATTCCTGATTTTTATAATTGTCCTGTTTTATTCCGCTGCAAGGACGGTGTCCACCGCGTCACATACGATACCGAGACCTTTGATCAGCAGATCCTCCGGGATCACCAGTGACGGCATGATCTTCACCACGCTGTCGTCACGACCCGCGCGCTCCAGGATCAGACCGTTCCTGAAGCACTCGTTCAGCACAGCCTTGGACAGGCGGTTCTCATGCATCTCGATACCATACATCAGGCCGAGGCCGCGCACTTCGATCCCGCGGGAACCATATTTATCGATGATCCTCTCCTGGAGGACCTTCTTCACGATCTTCTCGCGTTCGCGGACGCCCTCTTCGACATGCGCGTTCAGCATGAACTCAAGACCCGCTTTGGAAGCGACGAATCCAAGCTGATTGCCGCGGAAGGTTCCGTTGTGTTCGCCGGGTTTCAGGCAGTCCAGTTCGGGCTTCAGAAGCACCAGCGCCAGCGGCAGACCGATACCGCCGATCGACTTGGACTGGCAGACGATATCAGGAACGATGCCCGCTCTTTCAAAGCTGAAGAACCAGCCGGATCTCGCGCAGCCGGCCTGGATATCGTCGATGATCAGCAGGATATCGTTCTTCGTACAGAACTCGCGGACAGCCTTCAGGTAATCAACGGGCAGCACATAGATACCGCCTTCGGCCTGGATCGTTTCCATGATCAGGGCTGCCGGTTTCTCCACGCCCGAATGATCGTCGTCCAGCAAAGTCTGCATATATTTGATCGTATCCAGTTCCGGAAACATGTACGGCGCCGGGATGTGCAGTCCGCCTACAAGAGGTGCACCCGCTGCTTTCCGGTCTGTCCGGTCGGTCGTGATGGCCATCGCGCCAAGCGTCATACCGTGGAACGCACCCATGAGTGCCCAGATATTCGTACGCCCGGTATATTTACGGGCAACCTTCAGTGCTGCTTCGATCGCGTTTGTTCCGGTGGGACCCGGGAACATGATCTTATAGTCAAAGCCGCGGGGCTTCAGGATATTCTCTTCGTAAAACTCAATAAGTTCCGCTTTCGGCGCGGTCATCATATCCAGCCAGTGCATGACGCCGTCCGTCTGCAGATAGTCGATCACTTTGCCTTTGATGTACTCGTTATTATGTCCATAATTCAGAGCACCGGCACCATTGAAAAAATCGATAAAGCTATTTCCGTCGCTGTCTGTGACAACAGATCCCTTTGCCGTCGTGAAAACGGTGGGGAAATTACGGCAATAAGAACGTACTTCAGACTCGTAGGTCTCGAAGATTTCTTTTTGGTTCACCATAACCAATAACCTCCTTTTTCAACTTGAAACTATCAAATTATAACAAATAAAAACGCATGGGGCAAGGAGTTTTCAAACTATTTTTACAAAGAGTTTCACAATCAGGATGCCTTATTGCTGACCAGATTGTTGATCCACACGCCTTTCTTCACCAGGATCAGCCCGACGGCGACCTTGATGATATCCACGCTGCACATGAAGATATACAGGTGCGTCATATCCATAGACGTATACCGTGACAGGATGAAGGAGATCGGATACAGCAGCACGATCTGGTAGAAACTGTCAAAGAAAAATGTAATGACCGTCTTCCCGCCGGAACGAAGCGTGAAGTAACTGCAGTGTACCAGACTCGTCACGGGCATGAAGCAGGCCGTGACTCGGAGCAGGTTCGTCGCCAGCGAGCGCACCTCCTCCGAAGTGTTGTACAGCTGCGGAAAGAGCGGCGCAAGCAGGGCTGCCACTGCCCCTACCAGAACACTCAGAGAGAATGTAAACACGATCAGACGGTAATCCGTTTCCTTCGCCTCTTCGAATTTTTCCGCGCCTAACAGCTGTCCTACCAGGATCGCGACGGCCGAACCCATTGCGAAATATGCCTGGGAGAACAGGTTCGAAACGGTGCTGTTGATATTCATGGCAGCGACAGCGCTTAACCCTCTCGTCGAATAGCTCTGCTGGATCGCGCTCATCGCTAACGCCCAAAGAAGCTCATTGAGCAGCAAAGGAAGACCCCGGAGGATCATGTTTTTCACAAGACCGGACGGAATATACATAGAGCGGTAGGCGCCTTTGATAAAGCTGAACCGCTCTTTCTTTCTATGGGCTGCCGTCATGTTGATCATACATTCCACGAACCGGGCGATCACGGTGGCGATCGCGGCGCCAGCTACCCCGAGCTTCGGCGCTCCGAAGTGTCCGAAGATCAGGACATAGTTAAGGCAGAGATTCACCAGGACCGCGGTCACGCTCGCGATCATAGGCTTCCGGGTCTCACCGGATTCACGCAGCGTCGAGGAATAGACCTGGCTGACGCAGAACGGAAGAAGTCCAATCAGCATGATGCGAAGGTACTTCATTCCTTCAGACAGTGTCAGGCTGACTTTCGCGGCGTCGTCCCCTGCCTGCAGGAAGAGCCCGATCAGCATCTCCCCTTTGGTCAGAGCCAGCGCCAGGAAGAGCGCGAGCATGATCAGACAGATATACCATTTCGCGCGGAAAGTATGACGAACGCCTTCTTCATCCTTCGCCCCGAAGAACTGCGCCGTGAAGATCCCGATCCCGGACAGCGCGCCGAAGATCGTCAGGTTGAACACGAACATCACCTGGTTGGCGATCGCCACGCCGGACATCGACTCTGTCCCGACCTGCCCGACCATGATATTGTCCAGAAGGCTCACGAAGCTCGTGATTAGGTTCTGAATCATGATCGGAACAGTTACCGTGAAGACCTGTTTATAAAACGCCTTGTCTCCGATCAGGCGAATTCTCTTCTTTTCTGTCATGATTTATGGTATACTCCCATTATTAACACTATCTTTATAAGGCGGAGGAACACGAATGTCTAATACCAGGCGGAACGACTTTACCAAAGGTTCCATGGCCGGCAACATGCTGAAGCTTGCCGTGCCCATGACCTTCGCCCAGCTCATCAATGTATTATACAATGTTGTCGACCGAATGTATATAGGGCATATTCCCGAAACCGGCATGCTTTCGCTCACCGGTCTTGGTGTCACTTTTCCCATTCTCATGTTCGTGTCCGCCTTCACCCGGCTCTTCGGGACGGGCGGCGCGCCGCTGACTTCCATCGCCCGCGGCGAAGGTGATTTTGAAAAGGCCGAGAAGATCATGGGAAATTCCTTTTTCCTTCTGGTGATCTCCGGCATCAGCCTGACGATCCTGGGACTTCTGTTCAAGAAGCCGCTGCTCTACGCGTTCGGCGCTTCCGACGTCACCTGGCCCTATGCCAACGACTATATCACGATCTACCTGATCGGATCGATCTTCGTGATGGTAGGGCTTGGAATGAATGATTTCATCAATGCCCAGGGCTTTGGCCGGGTGGGTATGCTGTCCGTACTGATCGGTGCCGTCGTCAACATCATCCTGGATCCGATCTTCATCTTCCTGCTGCACATGGGCGTGAAAGGCGCGGCTCTCGCCACGATCATCTCCCAGGCCATCTCCGCTGCCTGGGTCCTTCGATTCCTTACCGGCGATCAGGCGATCCTCCGGCTGCGGCTTTCCGCCTGCCGTCTTGAAAAAGATATCGTGAAAAGGATCACCGGACTGGGGCTTTCCGGTTTCACCATGTCCTGTACCAACAGCGCAGTCCAGATCGCCTGTAATTCTTCTCTTCAGGCCTATGGCGGCGACCTGTATGTAGCCGTGATGACGGTCCTCAACTCGATCCGCGAGATCGTGCTCATGCCGGTCCACGGTCTGACCAGCGCTGCGCAGCCGGTGCTCGGCTACAACTACGGCGCGAAGGAAAACGACCGTGTGAAACAGGGGATCCGCTTCGCATCGTTGGGCGGCGTCGTCTATTCAGTACTGGTCTATATCCCGCTGATGCTCTTCCCGGCCTTCTGGATCCGTATCTTCAATCAGGATCCGGCTCTGATCGAATTCGGCACCCGCGCGCTCAGGCTCTACTATATGGGTTTCTTCCTGATGAGCCTGCAGTTCTCCGGCCAATGTGTATTCGTCGGGCTGGGCAAATCCAAACAGGCGATCTTCTTCTCCCTTTTCCGTAAAGTCGTGCTGGTCGTTCCGCTGGTCCTGATCCTTCCGCACCTGTTCGGCCTTGGTGTGGACGGCGTCTTCCTTTCCGAACCCATCAGTGATCTCATCGGCGGCGGCGCGTGCTTCTTCACAATGTATTTCACCCTCTACCGCAAACTCGGCAAAGCCGAGAAAAGAAAGGAATCCCTATGATCCGATTCAGCAGTGACTATACCGAAGGTGCCCATCCGCAGATCCTTAAAGCCCTCATCGATACCAACATGGCTCAGACCGGTGGTTACGGCGAAGATCCATACTGTGATGAAGCAAAAGCATTGATCCTGAAAGCGCTTGGAGCAGAACCTTCACAGCATCCGGTCGTTCATTTTCTCGTGGGCGGCACGCAGACCAACCTGACCGTCATCGCTGCCTGCCTGCGTCCGCATCAGGGCGTTCTGTGCGCGCCGACCGGCCATATCAATGTCCACGAGACCGGCGCGGTCGAAGCCTGCGGGCATAAGGTGCTGCCGCTGCCTGGTATTCAGGAGTCATCCCTGCCCTATCGGCAGTACGGTAAGATCACGGCCGCCCAGGTAGAAGAAGCCGTCCTCAGCCACCAGGCGAATGGCGCTTTCGAACATATCGTCCAACCGGGTATGGTCTATATCTCTCATCCGACGGAATACGGTACCCTGTATACGAAGGAAGAAATGACCGCTCTTTCCGCTGTCTGCCGGAAATACGGCCTGCCGCTCTTTGTGGATGGAGCCCGTCTTTCCTACGGTCTGGCCGCTCATAAGCATGATCCGGCCTATGACCTTACTCTGCGGGATCTTGTCGAACTAACTGATGTATTTTATATCGGCGGAACGAAAGTCGGTCTGCTTTTCGGTGAAGCGGTCGTCATCATGAATCCGGCGATCGCCAGGGATTTCCGCTATCTGATGAAACAAAAAGGCGGAATGCTGGCCAAAGGCCGCCTTCTGGGCGTACAGTTCGGCTCGGCTTTTCTACCTGCGGAAGACGATCCCGGTCTGACTTTATATGAGTCCATGGGCCGTCACGCCGTCAGACTCGCTCAAAAGATGAAAGAAGGGTTCCGCTCCGCCGGATTTCCTCTTTTCATCGATTCTCCCACGAACCAGCAGTTCATCATCCTGCCGGATGAGCTTTTGCCAAAACTCGCGGAAGATTTTGCCTTTGAGCCTTTTGACCGGTTCGATGAAACACATCAGATCATCCGCTTCTGCAGCAGCTGGGCCACGCCCGAAGAGAATGTTGATACTCTGATCCAGGCTCTTCATACGCTTTCCGGGAAATAGTCTTCTATCCAAGGAGCCAAATATGCCAAATGCTTATCGTTATGCCTCTGTCCGCGAGATCCACGAAGCCTATCTCACCGGACAGGCCACCGTCACGGAAGTCGTCGACGAGTTTCTCTCATTGATCGACAGATATAACCCTTATCTCCATGCCGTTATCGAAATCAATCCGGATGTCCGTGAGATTGCGGCTAAGTTAGATAAAACGCTGGCCGCCCTTCGAGCAGATCTCCATCAAAAGGACACACCGACCCCCAGGACTTTACCGCTGCTTTTCGGGATCCCGGTCCTACTGAAAGATAACATCGCGACCGGCGACAAACTTCACACCAGTGCCGGAGCAGCTGCGCTTGGTGATCTTCTCGCGCCGAACGACGCGCCTTGTGCCAAAAACCTGCGCAAAGCCGGCGTCGTGATCCTTGGCAAGGCTAACCTGTCTGAATTTGCCAACTACTATACGGAAGACAATCCCAACGGCTGGTCCGCCCGCGGTGGTCAGACCATCCATCCTTACGAACCGGTCCCGAAAGATCTTTCTGTCTTCGAGCTTGGTAAGTATAAGCAGGAAGAGCATTTCGATCCCAGCGGGTCAAGTTCCGGTTCTGCTGTCGCGACAGCGGCCGGCCTGTGTACAGCAGCGGTCGGCACAGAAACCAGCGGCTCGATCCTCTCTCCCTCAGCCTGCAACGGACTGATCGGCTGCAAACCGACAGCCGGCCTTGTTTCAAACGAAGCCGTGATTCCCATCTCTCCCACCCTGGATACTCCCGGTCCCATGGCCCGGACCGCGGACGACTGCGCCGTTCTCCTTACCGCTCTTGCGGGACTTTCTGAAGAAGCCTTCTCTCAGCAATATCCGGACGAAGCTCTTTCTCTTCCCGGCCTGAAATTCGGTGTGATCCTTCCGCGTAATAAAGAAGAACGCGGCAAGTGGGATCCCACGGACGAAGAATACGCCATTTTCGATGCTTTCCTTGAGAAAATGGAGAAAGCCGGTGTTATACTGATGCGCGGCGCTGACCGGGGCACCAGTGATGGGATCATGGACCTGATGAAATATGAGATCAAGGGTAGTATCAACGCGTTCCTGGCATGGGCCAATAGAGAAGGTGAACGCACCAAAATGCATTCCCTGACGGATATCCTCGATTATGTACATGCCCATCCGGAATGTTCACCCTACGGCCACACCCTGCTCGAAACGCGGGATAAAGACACCTCCGATCGCATGGATGAGCCCGGATATCTCGAAGCGCTTCATAAGCGTGAAGGAGCCCAGGCAAAGATGGCCGCGTATTTCGACGAAAACCAGCTGGATGCGATCATCTCGGTGGACTTTCCCGGATTTGCACCTTTCGGCGGCTTCCCCGCCGTCACGCTGCCGCTTGGTTTCCGCGCTGACGGCTACCCTGTCGCGGCTTTCCTCTATGCCAGACCCGGCCAGGATTTCCGGCTGATCCGTATCGTCAAAGCACTGGCAGCCCTGCAGCCGCCCATGCCGCATCCGAACATTTGAAAAACCGAACGAAAATAAGGGATCGTAGCAGAATAGATTTTGCTATGATCCCTTTTTCATTTACGTCTTTTGGGGCGTTTAGCTTTTATGATCGTCTTGCCGCCCAGAATCCCCTGTGATTTTTGGATGAGATATCAACTGGACGAGCTATCTTGTCCATGGATTGGAGAAGATAGTCTTTAACGAAGGCATTTTCGCCCAGACGAGGCTTCCATTCATCGGAATCCCTGGGCGAGATACCACTACAAACGGCTCTTTCCGCCCAGGGATTGGGTAAAATAGCTCGTCAAATTGATGCGCCGCCCAATAATGCAAAAATGTACTGGGCGGCGAGTCTTAAAAATGCACCATCTTCCCCAAATGGTTGGGGCGGATATGCAAAAAATAGAAATCAAGCCCAAATCAAGCCATTACACTTTGGTTTTCCTGATCAGAACTTCAACTCCACTGTCTGGCAGAGGCATTCCCGGCTGTTTTGTCCGACATAAATTCTGAAAAGACCTTCTTCCAGACGGTACTTTCCTTCATTGTCGAAGAAACCCAGTTCGTTCTTTGGAAGCTCAAAGTACACTCTCATGATCTCGCCTGCTTCCAAGGTAACCTTCGCGAACCGCTTCAACTCCTTCACCGGACGCACCAGACTGGCCGCGACATCCTGCGTATATAGCTGTGCAGTGGTGGTGCCGGCGCGTTTTCCGGTATTTTTCACTTCCACCCCAATCATCAGGACATCACCTTGATCCTTGACATTCAGATTACTGAAGTCAAAGCTTGTATAGGACAAGCCGTATCCGAAGGGATAGAGCGAATCCAACGGTGCATCCAAATAACGGGACGTGAACTTGCTCTTGCTGGCCGGACGTCCGGTGTTCGGATGATTGTAATAGACCGGGCACTGTCCTGTCACAGCCGGGAAGGAAGAGGAAAGCCTTCCTTCCGGATTCTTCTTTCCACTGAGTACTCTCGCGACTGCGTCACCCATACGGATACCCAGATGCCAGGCTTCAACAATCGCAGGGACATGCTCATCCTCCCAGCCCAATGCCAGCGGACGGCCGTTCATCAGAACGAGCACCACCGGTTTTCCGGATTCCAGCAGTTTCTCAAGGATCTTGCGCTGATTTCCCGGTAGCGTGATATCCGAGCGCGAAGAAGCTTCACCAGACATAGCGATGGTCTCGCCCAGAACTGCCACGATCACGTCGCCATAGGCGGCTGCTTCAGCGATTTCTTCAATATTCATCGTACCTTCCGGTCCGCCGCAGGGGAAGTATTTCGCTTCACTGAATTCTTTCTGAATACCGCTCCAAAACGACACACAGTCTTCTTTTTTCCAGCTGAGCGCCCACGCGCCGATGACCTCTTCCGCCTGATCCGCAAGCGTTCCGACGACACTGATCTTCGCGGACGGATCCAGCGGAAGGATATCTCCTTCATTTTTCAGAAGGACGATGGAACGTTCTGCTGCTTCGAGCGCCAGACTAAGGTGCTCCTTGGGCAGGACATCATACTTGTGAATGTCCTCCTCCGCCACATACGGATGGTCGAAAAGTCCCAGCCACATTTTGACCGAAAGGATCCGTCTGGCCGCCTCATCGATCACTTCCATGGGAACCTTGCCTTCTTCCACCGCCTGCTTCAGCTGGTTCTTGTAAATGCCGGTGCCCATGTCCATGTCCATTCCGGCCAGTGCTGCCTGAACGCCGGCATCCATATCATCCGCCGCGATACCGTGCGCAATGCACTCACGGATGGCATTCGCGTCGCTGACCACAAATCCCGGGAGTCCAAGCTGCTTCTTCAGAATATCGCGCAGCAGGAATTTGTTCACTGTACAGGGAATACCGTTCAGATCGTTAAAGGCCGCCATGACTGTCTGCGCGCCGGCATCCACCGCTGCCTTGAAAGGTTTCAGATAGTGATTATAAAACACATGCATTGCCATGTTCACGGTATTATAGTCCCGCCCGGATTCACAGGCACCGTAACCGATATAGTGTTTCAGGCAGGCCGCCACATAAGGATCATCCGGGCTTTCCCCTTCCTGCAGACCGGTGACTTTCGCGGTGGCGAAGGCGGAAGCAAGGCAAGGATCCTCACCGGGACCTTCGGAGACTCTTCCCCAGCGAGCATCACGGGCGATATCCAGCATAGGGGCAAAATGCCAGGAAACACCGGCTGATTTCGATTCTCTGGCTGCCATACGCGCTGTTTTTCTCATCAGATCCGGGTCAAAGGTACCCGCCTCCGCAATCGCGATCGGGAAAACCGTCTTGAATCCGTGGATCACGTCCAGACCGAAGATCAGAGGAATACCCAGACGGCTCTCTTCCACCGCGATCTTCTGGAGTTCATTCACCTTTTTCGGATCCTGTACCATCAGCGACCCCACTAAGCCGGCACGGATATCGTCTTCATGATAGTCCTGTGTACTTTCACTCATGATTTTGCCGAACTCTTCCTTTGAAAGACGTCCGTCTGTGAGCATCTCGATGAGTTCGCTGAACGGAACCGTAAAGCCTCCTACGATCGACGGAGATTCCTGATTCATCTGCCCGATCTTTTCTTCCAGTGTCATCTCACTGATCAGTTCTTCAATTCTATTCTTCTGAGCCTGCGTAAGCTGTCGCATGATAGACCTCCCTTGGCTGTTCTTTGGCTAAAGTATAAGAGAACTGCCAGATGTTTGTCAACCAACACAATCCATGTTATACTAAAGAAAAAGCAATTTCCGGAGGTAGCTTTGATGAGCGAGACCTTTGAATACACCCCCCTTTCACGCGTCCAGCGAACCGTCATCCTGGATACCGACATCGGCCCCGACTGCGACGATGCCGGCGCGATCGCCTGTCTTCTTTTCTGGCAGGAACGTTATGGCTTTCCGATCGCCGGGATCGTAAACTGCACCTCCAATCCATACGCCAATGGAGCAATCCGCGCGATCACCCGTTCGCTTGGCCATGAGATCCCCGTCGCCGCCTCCATGGCACCGGGTCTTCTGGAAGACGCTTATCAATTTGACGAGCCGATCACCCGGAATTATCTGGAAAAAGAAGCCGACCGAACGGATGCGCTTCGCGCGCTCGATTTCTACCGGGATGCTTTATCAAAAACTGAAGACCAGTCCGTGACCATCATCAGTATCGGTCAGTTCACCACGATCAGCGAGCTTCTCAAAGCCGAACCGGAACTTGTCCGGCAGAAGGTCTACGCATTGATCTCCATGGCCTGTGCTTTCCCCTCCGGGCGTGAATTCAACATTCACATGGACAAAAAAGCCGCTCAGCATGTATTTGCGGAGTTTCCGTGTCCCATCATCTGTACCGGATTTGAGATAGGCAAAGATGTGCTTACAGGATTTTATAATCCTCCGGAAAACAATGCCTTAAGACCAGTTTATGATGCCTACCGGATCTATACCCATGATGTCATTGGCGATACAGCGGCAGAATCCCTACGTCACAGCTGGGATCTCACAGCCGTGCAGTTTGCCGCGGAAGGACGCGGCCGGTTTTATGACATTTCCGAGCCGGTCGATATCCCGATCGATGAAGATGGCTCCAACCGGATCCAGCCCTGGAACGGCACCGGCGCACCAAGATATTTTCTGATCCAGAAAACAGAGAACGAAACACTCGCTTCTTATCTGAATCAGACTCTGCACAGAAAACCGGCCCATCTGCTTGTTTATGCCGAGCAAGGGCCGGATCGAAAAGAATACTTACGAAACATGGTCAACCATCTGGTTTCCAAATACAGCGCCGACGATCTTCGGCTGGTCATGATAGACCTGACACGAAACGAGCTCACCGGCTACAACGGAAAACGCCAGTTGATGGGTTCACTCATCACCGATCCGCGGACCGGTCTGGCCGCCCTGATCAAAATTGAAAAAATGATGATAGAGCGCTTCGTGACCATCTCCTCTTCCGGTGTCCATTCTCTGGAAGAGCATAACCTTCGCGTCCTGCCGAGCCTTCGCATCCCCCGTCTCGTGGTCGTCGCGGATGGAATCGAACAGATAGCTGGCCAGTACCCGGCAAAGACGGAGGAAGTCCTATCTCATATATCCCGGCTTGGAGCAGCCGCCGGTATTGAACTGATCCTCACCGCAAACGATACCACTGACTCCAAACTGCCTCCTTCCATCCGTAAGCTCTTCCCACAGACACTTACATTGAACCGCTTTTAAGCTTCATAGGATTTTTGCCCTGCATTTCTTCTTCGCTCGGGCTGAAACAGAAAATACACTTCTGCCGCTCGCCGTCCTGATACATATCGTTATGCGGCGGCAGATCCACGATCTCCAGCATCTTGGCGTAACGTCCGCTCTCCCGGTATTCTTTCATCAATCCTTCCAGCGTCCTCCTCGAGGGAATGTTATCCGGATTGCAGGTAATAATGATATACGGCATCTCCTGCTTCCAGGCTTCTTCCAGCAGAAGCCTGGTCGCTTTTTGCGCCATATGGTTTCCCTGATAGCGGTCATCCACATGATAACCGATATGTCCGCCGTAATAGAGATTCTCATTATAGCCGAACCGCAGATCGCACCCGCCCACCGGAATGTAGCCAAACAAAGGCCGTTTTTCCGGCAGACAGATTTTAAACTTGTAGCATGGCGCCCAGTTGCGCTCCGGATCTGCCGGCTGTTTTTCGATCAGTATCAGGCAAACGTCCTGATCCTGCAGCAGTTCTCTGCCTAATGCATGCATTCTTACTACCTCACCTGATTACTGTTTCTGGACGGCCACCTTCCCCTGGATGATCCTGATCTGATAGATTCCATCCTCACACTTACATGAAAAACCGTCGCCAGCCGCTTCCAGGCTCAGGGAGAACACAGACGGTTCTTCAAAAACTTCATAGATCTTCCCTATCTTCCTGTCCACGATACGAAGACATGCTTTGGTGTTTTCCGGATCCGGATAATCATCTCCCGTTTTTGGTAGATAAGCGAACGCTACCAGACCGTTCTCTCCAGGTATAAACCGTAAAACCTGTTCGTCCTGCTGATGATTAAAATAACGGATATAGGACCACATCCTGTACCACTGCCAGTCTTTCTCAAGTTCAGGTGGATCCGACATATCCATCGACATCAACTCTTCTATCGTCGGCGGTTTTTCCGGAGTGGCGCCGCCCTCACGTATCTCGAATTCCAGCTCCGCTGAAAATGCCTCGATCACGATCCGATAGATCCCTTCCGACAAAGGTTCCTGAAAACTTCCAAACCCAAAAGCATGCCGGATAATGTCATGGTCTTCCAGTCGAAGCCCAGCATCCAAAAACCCAATGTTTTCCTTGAATTCGACCCATTCCCATTCTCCATCTTCCTGCAGCTGCTCTACATGAAAATGGTATCCATACATTGCCTCCCGGTCGGTCGGGTTTTATAAACGACGACACATCGTCCTTCAGGAGATAAAACATTCTCTTCAAGATAGACATGGATCCCTTCCGGTGTCGTCATACTGCTGGCCAGATCGTTTCTGTAGTTTGAGCGGGTACATCCGCCAAGCATCAGAAGCCAAATCAGCAGCACCGCGATAATCGTTCTTTTCATTTTTCCCTCAATCCATAATCATCCGGACGCATCTCATACAAGGGGTCGCCCCACTCATCTGCGCCGGCCTCTTTGTAGCCGAAAGCCTTCCAGAAACGAAATGCCAGCGGCGTGTGGATATTCATCTGGAAATACTTCGCGCCGGCTGCCCGTGCTGCCTCTTCCAGTGCATAGTAACAGTAATGTCCTGTTCCCATCCCGCGGAACTGCCGGAAGATCCAGAAATCAAGGATAAAGCACTGCCCATCTTCCTGATAGATGCAGTAAGACGCCGCACCGATCCGCTTACCTTCGCAGACGAAATAAACCAGGTGATGCTTATCTTTTTCCCGCCTCATATGTTCCAGGATCACGCTTCGGTACTCGTCACCGGAGAAGTAGTCGATATCCTCCGGATCGGTAATAATACCGTCCTCCACCAGGTAACGGATATGTTTCTCCCAGAACGCATCCATCTCCTCCACCGGGATCTCCTCCAGGATGATCTTCGGGATCGGAGTGATCTCCTCACAGGACAGGCTTCCGTTTTCTCTGATCGTAAACGCGTAGCCGCAGCAGTCAGTATAGAGGATCGTCCCATCCGGAGAAGCTTTTCGCAGCATATCCAGATTCGCGGTAAATCGCCTCTCGACTGTCATCCACCAATTGGTGATGATCGAATATTTCGGTTTAAAGATATTCAGTATTTCCTCACTGAAGATCGTTCCGCAGCAGTGATGCGGGACCTTGTACAGGTCGATCGCTCTGCCGATCTGACGGGCAAACTGATCATTGACACGGTTGTACTTCGGATAGTCCAGCGGCTGGTCATTCGCGTCAGCCCCAAGATAAATCGTTGTTCCCTGAACATCACAGAACATAGCGACACTGTTCGTGTTCTCACCAAAGATGACCTGTCCGCGGTATGGAGAATCGGGAGATTCATACATTTCGCGGACCGCGTCCGTCACACCGAAAAGCCGGAAATCAAAATCTCCGACCGATACACTTGTGACATGCTCATCGATCACAACCAGCCTTGATACTTCCTCTGCCAGCCGGCACATACCCTCGCAGTTTTCCATTTCCAGCCGGTTGGATTCTTCCGTCGCCGGTCGGCCGCTGCCGTCTGTCCGGTTGATCCCACTGAATTTCTTCATATAGACTTTGCCCACAGGGTAACGTTTCAGTAAGGCCGGAAGGCTTCCGTAATGATCTTTATGGAAATGTGTGATCAGGATGAAATTCAGTTCCTTTACGCCGACTTCATCCAGATAAATGCAAATGCGCTCGAAGTCACGTGCATAACCGGTATCGATCAAGGCAAATCGTCCGTTTGATTCTACTAATATAATGTCGCTCCAGTAAGCTCTGATAAAGTGAATTCTGTTCATCGGTCGTTCCTTTCCCAAAGGGGAGGTATAATTGTCCATATCTCTCACATCATAGTACAAATGACACACTTTTTCAACAGCTGCTTACGGATATCTTCCTTCCAAAGACTATCTGTGCTATACTGTTTTTATCTATTTCAGCGAGGAAATAAAAAGATGAAGATCCTGCTTACCGGATCCGGCGGATTTGTCGGACATAAGATCATGGAAATGTGTGACCGGCGTCTTGGCCGTATCATCGCATCCCCGTCACTGCGCCGAGCGGATCCTGAAACGGTCCGAAGAATCGTCGAAGAAAGCGAAGCCGATGTGATCATCCACACCGCAGCCATCTCGGATATCGGTCAATGCCAGGCTGATCCTGCCGCTTCCTATCATGCCAACGTGCTGATCCCTCTTTATCTGGCGGAGGTATCCAAAGACCGGAAACTGATCTGTTTCAGTTCCGATCAGGTCTACAGTGCCTGTTTCGATCCGGGGCCCTATTCGGAAGATAATGTTCGCCCCGGCAATATCTATGCCGAGCACAAACTGGAAATGGAAAAAAGAGTGCTGGATCTTCTTCCCTCCGCCGTCATGCTCAGAGCGGAATGGATGTATGATCTCTATGATAAACGATCCAATTACCTGATGAACATTCTGAATGCACAGGATCGAATCGCTTTCAGCTCCGGGCAGTTTCGCGGCATCACATATCTTCGGGAAGTCGCTGAGAGTATGGAAAAAGTCGTCTCTCTTCCCGGCGGCGCCTATAACTTCGGAAGTGAAACGACCATGTCCATGTATGAAATCACTAAGCAGTTTACCAAATTTCTCGGGAAGAAGATCGCTGTGGACGATGGTCCGGCGCGCCATAATCTCTGGATGGACTGTTCCAAAGCAAGACGCTATGGCGTCGACTTCAGTGATGTCCTCGTCGGGTTGATGAAATGCGCGGAAGACTACCATCTGAGAGAAGAATAAAAGGAAATAAATGAAATGAGCAAAGAAGAACTCACCGCACTGTTCGAAAAATACTGTCAGAAACTCAGGATCACGCCAGCATGGGATATCCGGTTGGAACTGATCGATGATCCCACGTCGCCGAAGACCGGCGATTTCAAGATCGACTGCGATGATCGAAAAGCCATCCTGATACTGAATGCGGTGAATCCCAAACAGGAAAACCTCGAAGAAGTCATCGTACATGAACTGATGCATATCAAGATGTATCCGCTCGATCAGGTGACGGAATCCCTGATCCTCAGCAGTTTTGAGGATGGCTCGAAAGCACAGGATTTCGCCTATCGGCAGTTCTTTAACGCATTGGAGCAGACGGTCGAAGAACTGGCCAAATGCTTCCTGCTTGAATTCGGAGAAAAAAAGGATTTCTCCTACGGCCGATGCCGACAGATGAAATCCTTTGATGAGCTATATGACGGACTACGAAATATCGAATAGAATAAGGACTGGAAAACAATGGAAAGAATCAGCTTACTGAACAAGTTTTATGACGGCGATACCGAAGATCAGCGCCTGATCAGAAGCCGGCACGGACAACTGGAATTCTTTACGACCATGCATTATATCCATCAGATGGTTCCGGAAAACGGCCGGATCCTTGAGATCGGCGCCGGCACAGGCCGATATTCGATCGCCCTGGCCAAAGAAGGTTTCCCGGTCACCGGTGTAGAACTCGCAGACAAAAACTACGAGAAACTGGTCGAATACGGGAAAGCAGTCGAAACCTTTACCCCCTATCAGGGAGACGCGCTCGATCTCAGCGTGTTCCCCGATAATACCTTTGACTTAACACTGATCCTGGGACCGCTTTACCATCTTTACGATCGGGACGATCAGATCCGAGCGATCAGGGAAGCCATCCGCGTAACGAAGCTAAGTGGCATCATCATGGCCGCTTTTCTTTCTGTCCATGCCATCATCTACGACAATTATCTCCAGGGAAACACATTATTCGGACTGGATGAAAACTTCACTTCCGATTATCAGGTACGGCATTTTACAGATCAGCTTTTCACGGGATTTAACATTGACGAATTCGAATCTCTGTTCGCAACTGAGCCGGTGGAATGGATCACCACTGCCGCCACAGACGGATTACTGGAACTCGCGGAAGACCGAAAAGACTTTGCCATGTCGGATCAGGATTTTGCCGCTTTCGCGGACTATCATCTTCATCACTGCGAAAGACGAGATCTGCTGGGCTGCTCAAGCCATCTTTTGTATATCTGCAGAAAGAAGTGAATCGACCCTACTTTTCTTCTCCCGGATTTTCCACCACTGTCACTTTTATCTCTTTGTCTTCCAGTGAACAGATCTGCTCTTCCAGGCAATCCCAGTCCGTGATGATCTCATCAAACTTCTCCGCTTCGCAGACTTTGATAAATGAATCCACACCGACTTTCGCGCCAGGAATGAGCAGACATTTATACCGGCTGTTTTTCATGACGGTGCGCTGGAAAGTCGCCGTCTCATCGGTCCCGTTCGACAGCCCAAAGGATGCCGTCAGTCCTGCTCCGGTGATAAAGCACAGATCAAAGTGCATTCGACTGA
This sequence comes from Bacillota bacterium, assembly GCA_017620135.1. Taxonomy (GTDB): domain Bacteria; phylum Bacillota; class Clostridia; order Lachnospirales; family Bianqueaceae; genus RUG760. The sequence continues at coordinate 22,980 of JAFZQZ010000117.1, read as the reverse complement.
CGAAATCATTTGCCAGAGAATCGGTGATCGATCCACTCTTCCGCATTTTCCCGCCGACTACAAACACATCTATATTATCAAACTGACGCAGTTCTTTTCCCATCTCCACATTATTGACGACTACCGTATACCGGAAATCTTTCGGCAAATATGCGCATAAAATATGGCCGAAAGAACCGCCGGTCAGATATACCATATCATTCGGACGGATCCGTTTAATGGCTTCTCTGACGATTTCCCGGTATGTATCAAAAATCACCATACTATCAAAACTTCGATCCTCAGGTGGCCTTACATTGACCTGACTAAGACGGATCGCTCCTCCATGAGTCCGCTTGCAAAGTCCTTTCTGTTCCAGGATCCGCAGGTCTCTTCGGGCAGATTCGTCAGAGATCTCAAACTTCTCTGTGATCTGTGAAACTGTGATTTTACCGGTCTGATCAATGATTTCAGCAATCTGCTGCTGCCGCTCTTCCATAAACATAGGTATTCCTCCTTTTTAACGTTTATAACCGATTGCAACCGTTTGTGATTATAAAATACCATATAAACAGTATTTTGTCAACACCTATAGTAATATTCGGTAACAAAACCACGCGAAACCACCCTTCTCCTCTGTATCAACAAGACGAGATGGGTTTTGATTATTCATTTAAAACTTTGAGTTCATGATCACTGGGAATGTTTTTTCCAAAAACTCAATTCACCTTCCCTTTTCCCAATCATCAGAAAGACAGAAAGGGTATTATTTTTCCATATATGCGTTTGCCTTCCCATTTTCCTTTTGAAATCCGAAAAAAGAGGGAAGGTCAACCGCGATTTCATAAAAATATAGTCCTTTTATCCAGCAGAAAGGTCCTGAAAAGGGAAGGTGAACGGCAGATAAGACAAAATCCAGTCCATCCATATCTGCTCTTGATAGATGTACCAGGATGTGTCAATCGAATACTATCCAATAAACTGATCGATCCCTCTCTTCAGTCGTCTCATTCCTTCTGCAAGACGTTCCCTTGACGTCGCGATATTGAGACGCAGGAACTCATCCCCGCTCTCGCCATACTCACTGCCGGAGGTCAGGTATACCTTTGCTTCTTTGCGCAGAAACGCTTCCAGCGCATCCGCCAGGGTTCCTTTCGCCGGGTGCGGCAGCTTTCGGCAATCCAGCCACAGAAGATAGGTCGCTTCACTGGGTACCAGAGAGATCATAGGCAATTCTTTCTCAAGAAAATTCCGAACAAAAGTCTTGTTATCTTCCAGATAGACACGCAATTCTTCCAGCCATGGTTCTCCCTGCCCGAAGGCAGCTTCCACGGCAGTCAGTGCAAAACTCCCCGCTTCGGCAACCTCGTCGGTATTGATACTGCGCCAGACCTTGTAGCGCAGTACCGGATCAGGAACGCAGATCGCCGCTGTCTGAAGTCCGGCCAGATTAAAACATTTGGTAGGGGCGATCAGGCTGATACCTACCTTCCTGGCCGTTTCAGAGACTGAAAGAAATGGTACATACTCTTTGCCAGGCGCCGTAATGTCACAGTGGATCTCATCGGAAATGACGATCACATGATATTTCTCACACAGTTCCGCGATCCTGGCCAGTGTCTCCTGATCCCAGATCTTTCCCACCGGGTTGTGAGGATTGCAAAGGATCATCACGCTTGTCTGGGGATCCGCCAGTTTCTTCTCCAGATCCTCAAAACTGATCTCATAGCAGCAGCTTTCCTCATCGTAAAGCAGCGGATTCTCTAAAACCCTGACGCCATTATTGCGGATGGAATTAAAGAAAATGTTGTAGACCGGCGTCTGGATAAGGACATTCTCATTGGGCGTCGTCAGCTTTCGAATGATACTGGAAAGCCCCGGTACGACGCCCGTGACAAAGAGTAACCATTCCTTTTCCATAAAGAAACCATGCCGGCGCTGCCACCAGTTTTGGTAGGCCTCGTACCAGCTGTCAGGAATGATATTATAACCGAATACCCCGTGATCGATGCGTTTCATAAAGGCTTCCCGGATACACGGAGCCGCCTGGAAATCCATGTCCGCCACCCACAGCGGCAGTTCGTTCTCCGGCACATCCCACTTTAATGACGCCGTATTCCGGCGATCCGGAAGATGATCAAAATCAAACATTTCTATTTACCTCGCTCTCTTATTTTGATTGTATCACATTTGTTTCTAAAGCGAAATCCTCATCCCGGCTTTTCTGCCAGACGCGAATATGATATACTCGTATAATAATGAATCGGGTTTTGAGGATTATGCAAAATGGAACTGAGAAAAATCAATACGACCGATGCCAAAGCCCAATGGGAATATACGACCGAACTTCCGGCAAACGAAAACGGATTAACAAATCCATATCATGGTGTTTCTTTCGAAGAGTATGAACAAAAGGTACTTCCTACTCTGATCTCTTATGAGCATCCTGTCAACATGCCCGATTGGTTTGTTCCTGAAACTTATTACTATCTGTGGGATGCCGGCGGACTTGTCGGAGAGTTTCGGATCCGTCACTATCTGACAGAAACACTCCGAAGCGGCGCCGGTCATATTGGGTATAGTATTCGAAAAGATGCCCGTGGAAAGGGATACGGAACTGAGGGCTTAAAGCTTACGATAGCAATTGCAAAAACTATTATTCCGGAAGAAGAAATCTATCTTCGGGTCAACAAAAATAACATCGCTTCGCAGAAAGTCATGTTGAATAACGGAGCCTATCAGTCCGGAGAAGATGAAGATCATTTCTTTTTCCGGATCCCGAAATCTGCGAATATACTTGAGATGGAATTACAGAGAGGATGACTTAAGTGACAGGAATATATGACTGCTTTGGTTACGGGCCCGGATATGACGTGTCTTTTAAAGAAAGATATAAACTGATAAAAGAAGTCGGGTTCGATTGTGTGATGCTGTGGTGGAGTGACCAATTCGGTCGCGGAGAAGGATATCAGAAAGACGCCGATCTGGCACGGGATGCAGGTCTTTTGATCGAAAATATGCATGCTCCGGTTCATGAGCAGAATGATCTTTCGCTTGATAATGAGCGGGGAAATCATGTATTTCTCGATTATCTGCAATGTGTCGAAGATTGTCATAGGCATCACATCCCGACGATCGTGATCCATTTGTCGGACGATGCATACCCTATCGATGCTTTGGGGAATGACAGGCTTGATCGAATCATTAACAGAGCCGGGATGTTGAACGTTCATATTGCATTTGAAAATCTCCGGAACATCCATAATCTAACTTCTGTACTCGACCGAGTAACATTTTCTCATGTTGGCTATTGTTATGACAGCTGTCACCATATGAATTATGCCCCCGATACAGACCTGCTGAAACTGTTCGGAAACAGGCTCAAAGCATTACATCTTCATGATAACGGGGGATCCCATAATCAGCATCAGTTGCCGTTTGACGGAAACGTGGACTGGCCCCTTGTTATGAAGAACATTAGGCAAACAGGATATACCGGTGCTATCACACTGGAACCCATGAACTGGGATTATACTCAATTGGGAATCCGGGACTTTTTACAACTTGCTTATGAGAGAGCAAAAAAGCTAGAACAAATAGAGAGATGTCAGTAATGAAAATAGAATTGATCGATCTGTCAGAAGACAACCTGAAACAGTGTTTTGATCTGAAAGTTTCAGATGATCAGGCACAGTTTATCGCTTCAAACGAGGATTCCTGGAAGACAGCAAAAGAAAATGAAAAAGTCGCTCGTCCTTTTGCTATATATTGTGATGGGAGAATGGTTGGATTTACCATGTTCGCTTTTGATGAGGACTATGAATATCCTGATGACAGGTATTGGTTGTGGCGATTCATGATTGACAAACGTTTTCAGGGAAAAGGGTACGGAACTGCGGCGCTGCAGGTAATCATCCAGTATTTTATCGATCATGGCGCAAATAATATCCGCTTATCAACAAAAGACACCAATACAAAGGCGTTATCAATGTATCATAAAGCAGGATTTAAAAAAACGGGAGAAATGAATGATAAAGAGATCGTCCTTCAGTTGGATTTATAGATTCCATTTTTCAAGTTATTTGTTCTATTGGTCCTGGAGGAATGTACATGAATGCAAACAAGTCGGATAAGAATTACCGCGAAATCACAGAAAGGACATAAAAATGCTGTTCAAACCGAAATATTACAACAAGAATGAATCCAAAGCCGCCGAGGCGGTAAAGAAGATCAGTGACCCAGAAAAACTCCGTTCGATCGTCAGAGACGGACGTGTCACCTGGTATGCACGGTTGACAGCGGCGAAGCAGCTGGAAGATAACGAAATGCTAATGTGGCTCGAAAAGAACTCTTCCGACAGCCTGACCAGAAGACGTGCGTCCGACGCACTGATCGAGAGAAAAAAGAAGAGAGAAGAAGAACAGCAGCTGGCTCTCCTGGAGAAAACGGATGACCTGGGGACCGTCATGGATATGTACCTTCGCAACCCTGTAGGTTATAACCACCTGGTCCAGGGTTCCTATAAGGTCCGCAATCTCGCCATCGCACGTATGAAAGAATTCAGTGAAGAAGAATATTTCCATTTTATCATCGATACTCCCATCGGCCGGACGGCTCGACATGAACTGGCCATGGAGCAGATCAGCTCTGATGAACTTCTTGATAAAATCGCAGATGCCAAGCTTCGTTTTGAAATCGAAGAGCCGAAAGACGAATCCGATGAACGCACGCTGCGGATAGCCAAACGTTCAGCCGAAAAACTGCAGAAAGAAGCGCGCGAAAAAGCGGAAGAAAACAGGCATAACAGTATCTGTAACGGAAGGCATGACTGGGAATGGGTCGGAAGCGAAGACAGGGCACTGGGGGAAGGCGGAGACTTTCAACTCGTGTATAAAACGCGCCGCTGCCGCCGATGCGGAGAAACGAAAAGCGAATACTTCTGGCCGAATGGTACCCCGTTTATCAAAACAAGAACCTGACGATTTTTCGTCAGGTCTTTGTTTACCATTGGACTGAATGCCGGTACCGGCCTCGTATCAAAATCCCACGGCTTGACTATCATCAGTCTGCGTTTTCATCTGATCCGGGTTCTCCTTTCGGCGCTTCGCCCGATCTGTTCTCGGTGTTATCAGTCTCTTTCTTTGACGTACTGCCAAGGATCTCGGCTGCCACCTGAATGGTATTGACAAGCAGTGAGAAATACAGGGATCTCTGCTTCGAAATCAAGATATCCAGCGTATTGGCCATGACGGTAGAATTTACCCGGCCTGTGACCGCATACTGGTCAGACACGATCATGGCGGCGTGCAGCGCACGCTGGTTTTTTTCCACAGAGCCATAGGATTTCTGGTCTTTCAGAAACGCATCCACTTCTTTTATTTCGTCCACCAGGGTTTGAAGGGGAAGATCCGTCAACGACAGGGCTGCCAGAGGAGCCAGCTCACTGGAACGGCCATATTCGACCCCTGCTTCCTGCAGGGCATCATAGAGGTCGATCACCCGCTGTGTCTTTTCCTCCGGTGTACCGGCGGCCATAGCAAGGATCTGGGCTACTGTCTGGACAGCGTCGCTGCTTGAAAAGTACTTTTTGAGCGCCTGATAGCATGCTTCCAGATCTTCGATCAACGCATCGTCGGTTTTTTCTGAAAATGCCAATGTCATGGCAAAAACGCTGTCCGACTGATTCGTAAGGACGGGGTGTTCTTTGTCCATCCTGCGAAATAGCTGCTTCCCGCGCGCTATTCTTTCTTCCATAAGACTTCTCTCTCCCGTTCTGGGGAGGAGAAACGCGATCAGTGCCAGATATTCGGTGTCTTTGAATGCTTGCTTCAGCAGATGGTTATAATCAATAGCAAGGGCCATTCGTTCCTGTGGATGATCATCAAGGGCCAGAAGGCAGGATAGGATAGGACCGAGCTTACCCTTGAATTTGGAAAAGAGTCCCGTCTGTTCCGAGATGACCTTGCGGCACTGTATCAGACGGTCTTTTTCCGCTAAACGTCCACTAGCACAGAAGAGATTGGCGCATATGGGATAGACAGCTGCATTTTCCCATCTGAAAGTATCTTTCACCGTGTCCCGATTGGCAATGAACTCTGTACAGAGTTTCTCCAGTTCCTGTTTCATGATTCATTTCCTCCTTCTGCAGGTTAAGGTGACGTTAAAAACTGAGAACAAACAGGGTCATCTGTTCTCAAAAAACAAGGAGATAAAAAACCCGGAAGCCTTATCTATGCGGCTTCCAGGAACCAAAACAACATGGAGACGGAGGGATTCGAATTTGGGCCTTTCAGTCTCTGAAAGCCGCATAGAAAGAAGGTTCCCACCCTACTCGTCAGAATGCGTTTGGTTATTCCGACTTAATCTGCTGTATATTTTGTTCCTCTGCCATTCCCCAGAACACGAATATAGCCAGCTTTAACAAGTCCATTAAGGATAATAACTGTTTTTGATTTCCCGAATCCTGTTGCTTCTGCAACCATAGAACTTGATAACAGTTTACCTTTCAGCAAAGAGAAAACTTTGTTTTCATCAACTGTTAACTCACTGTTTATCTGAATCACAGGCAAAGATATTTTGATTGTGTTTTCGGTCACCTCAAATCGAGGTTTAACATTACTGTTTTTATATGCTTCGAGTATTCTTCTTATGCCGGTTCCAAATTTTTCAATCATCTGCAGTCTTAAGAAGACACTCCCAATAATACGATTTCTTAAAATGGAAATACCGCCACGAAGATATTCTTCTTCACTGATTCCTCTGGGTAACCCACCGGGAGACGTGATATCGATTCGATCTGTAAACATGGCAACATTAATATTCGCATTTACATCCCATGTCCGGTGAACCAACGCATTTGCAATTGCTTCACGAAAAGCTTCTTCCGGAATCAAGGAAACCGTTTCCCGGAAAGCGCCTTTTATTTGTTCATATTGGTAATATTTATGATACATTTCAAGTGATAAATCATATTGTTTCAGAATTGACTGACGCTCAAAAGCAGCTCTGTCCAGAATAATGTTGATACTATCCCCAAAACGAACAATGTCGGTTCCACAGAGATCGTTGGTGTCTGCAAGCAATTCCCCCGCCTTGTTATAACCTGTTTCATCGTTATATAGTTCTAATGTCTTTAATGTATCCATGGAAAAGTTTTCAATATGCAAAGTAGTAGTAAGTCTGTCTTCGAGTATTTCAAAAGAAAGTTGCTGATTGGAAGCAGGCAGCTCCTCGAAAGAAAGATTTTGCCCTTCGAGTATCAGGCGGGACAACTCTAGACGATCTGCCATCACCGTTGCTGAATCATTCCGTCGGTATGCTTTGGATTTGTAAAGATATGGTTTATGAAGTCCTTCCTGGACTCTTAAGGTGATGACAGATGTTTTTCTGTTGATACTGAGTAGGTATTCAGGAACAGGGTCAATACTATCATTAATTCGATTTTCAATATCCAGGCATGCTTTCTCTGGTTCATCAATCCCTTTTATTGATCCATCATCTGCAACACCGAACAGAATAACACCTGTTCCATAGTTGGCAAAGGCGCTAACCGTCTTCAGAAAAGCACTCGTTATAGACTCTTTATACTCAAGGTCTTTTGTTTCCCTCATTATTTCATTCCTCCGACATAGTTTATACGTGTATTATATGTAATATCGGTCGCAAAATCAATCGCAATTTTTTTCGTCCGTTTTTACGACCGGTCAAATGTAAAAAGACCTCGAACTGTAAATGCACCTTAATGTTTACAGTTCAAGGTCTTTCATTAGTTAGAGCTGTTTTTCTACAGTCTCTTATTGGTATGGAGACGGAGGGATTCGAACTGAACCGGAAAGTCTCCAAACCGCATAAAGAAAGGATTTCCCGGGTATCGCAACTCTCCTTGTTCTCAAATCTGTTCTCAAGACGCATGATCCGGTTGGAGGGAATGTTTCCCTTTTATCCGGGTTCTTTGTTTAGTTATATATCATTCATTTGATCCATCAGCATCTTCTCCTTCGGTTTATTTTGATTTTGAGAAACAAAAAGACGTCTTCTGATGTCTTTTAAAGATGACTGAAGTAGTTTATAGTTAACTGAAAGGTGTCTAATTGCATATTATTCTTCACCTGCGAAAAAGGAAATCAAAAACAATTCTGTCTTATAAGAATCCCATTCTTCTTTGATTAATGAGGCTTCTTCCTCAGATATCTTATCATCTGCTGAATACATATATGCTTGAACTCCTCTATACCATCCGAGCGTCATATCATCTTCAAGCCGACTCTCTAATCCATCAACGATAACTAATTGATCCACCTGTAATTCGTAAATATGTCTTACTTCATTAGCAGCACCGCTTGATCCAACCAAATATAGTTGATTATTATCCAATAAATAAAGCCTGCTTCGTTCCCAGCTATGATTAACCTGTACTGGTGTGTTATCTATAAGTGTATATAGGTCAATGATTACCTTGGGATATGTTTCATTATTAGGCATTCCGATAATCATTTCTTCAATTCCATTTCCATCAATATCAAGCAATTGATATCCCAAAGAATTTGTGTAGTTTACCAATTCACTGCCATTTCCATATTCATATTTACCAGGAACAAAATACTCTTTTCCTTTTTTCTCTTCCATAAGGCGAGAATAATAATCCAGTATCGGCTGATATGCTCCAACATTCATACTAAGCTCTGTTTCTGAAGAAACTGCATTCTCGCTGTCTTCATTTTCATCGCCATAATATGGGTATTCAATTATGAAATCTTCCATTGGAACCAAGAAATCCATACGAACCCAAAAAGTATTTCCATAATTTCGAATCTCACCCCATCCATCATGTATGTTATAGATGGTCAGATAATACCCTTTTGCATATTTCATATCCTCCTTTAAATCGTCAAAGGAAGGACTATTATATACTAATAGCGGTTTCTCTCCAATATAATGGAATACGTTCTTGCTTAGATAATGGATGTCCTTATAATGAACGCCTATCTCATCCTTGAAAAAATCGAATCTAATTGTTCCCAGATCAGAAATATCTATTTCTTCTGCCTCTAAAAGCGCCTGAAACATTTGATCATTATCAAGTTCATCAACGCCACTGTTTATAAAATAATAGTAATCTAAATCTTCGAATTCTTTTTCTGTCGCAACATCTTGAACCATCAAATTACCAGCAGCAGTCATCTTTATGCAATGAACATCCACGCTACCTGTCTCGCCATTTAGCATAGTCCCGCACAATGAATAGAAATATGTGGAATATGAGCCACTTCCAGCCACCCATCTGATGTAGTACTCGTTATTTGAAGTTTCGTAAAATCGCCAAGTTCCGTCTTCTCGTTGTAGAATCCAATCTTCTATGCAAATGGTATCCTTACCATAGAAATAATTTACAGCATTTTGAATATCGGTTTTAGGTGATAGATAACCTGTCCCGACAATTTGTGACTCTATCCAAGTAACATCCTGATCTGATAAGATCCCAGCTTCAACTAGTGTTGGAATACTTTCTTCATCGATATGAACGAACAAATCCCTACTCACTTCTATTGATGAATCAAAGCTTGCGGCATGACTATATATTCCTAGAAGTGAAGTGTAAGAAATAGGTGAAGTCTTGTCCTGTTCTATGTCTACCTGGTGTCGGAATAGAGGAAAAGAACTCTCAGTGGTGCATGCTAAAACTATTCTTTCATAAAAGTCTATAGCGTCCTGTTCCGTTAAGACAAATGTATCCTCTGTATTGATCTGAGAAGATTCTTCAGGATAACTTGTATTGTGAGAGTATTCTGTAGATTCTTCTGGTTCTATGTTGCTTGATTCATCTATGAAATAGCTTGACTCCTCTGACGATTCATAATTACTTGTTGATTCTACTTCTATAATTGATGAATCTTCATCGTCTTTTTTACAGCCAGTAATTGAAATTATCCATAAGCAAAGTAATATTAAGATTACTCTTATCCTATAAAATCTCATTTTCACTTCTCCGCTTATCAAGTTACTAATCCGTTTACCTCAGTCTATTGCTCTGTTTCGTTACGTACTATAACGCGCTTCACTCCTTTGTATTTTTCTCGTAGTGCAGGAATATTGACCTTCGTCCCAAGTAATTCTTGGACAACTCCCCATAATCCATTTTTCTCATCAGGGAAATTGTCCATATAATCTACAAATGGAAGGCTATAAACAACTAGTGTTTCATCTTCAATACCACGTCCGGGAACCCCATACTTTATCGCAGGTCCTTGTCCATTGCGGATATCCCTTCCAAATACTATCGGTTCGGATACGGGAGCGCCACCTAAAAGTGTCATGCTGATTGCGATATCAAGAATTTGACCATAAAGATCCACCCATGAGTGATCAAAATATAGACCATGGCCAAGCATTTCTCCAATACATAATTTAGGACTATACCCTAATTCAGAGAGTGCAACATATAAAGCAGAAGAACTTGCATGACAAGCACCCCACCACTGTTTCTTTTTCATATACTCGCTCAAATTGCAAAGGACAGTGGCAATATCCTCTTTGTAACCAGCATTTTGAACGGCAGCTCTTATCAGATCACTGGTACTTATGTTTTCTTTCATATAGCAACAATGCTTATACTTTTTCCCACTACCACATGGGCATGGGTCATTTCGTCCGATCTTCATATATGGTCACTCCACATTCTTTTTTTATTCTATGATTTTATTTACCGTTGTTGATTTATACATAATCATCATTATATCAAACGCAATTATCGTTATTCAACAGTAACAGTAATAGAACAATTCTACATTCATAGCTAAAATTTTGTCAAACAAAGGTTGTTTTGTACTGGAGTTTACGTGGACACCAGAAAAATATGGATTATTTTAGTAAACTTTCTTTTTTTCTTTCAAATTCTTCTTCGGTAATGATACCTTCATCCAATAACTGTTTGTAAGAGCGAATCTCTTCTACTATTTCCTTTTCACGAATATGGGGGTTCGTTGGATAATTCTTATGAGATTGATCAATCAAGCTTGGTTTAGAAAGAGCAATTATAATTGCGATGAGACGCAAGAAGAAACCAGCCCAAAACCAATTTTCAATATATCCTTTCTTTCTCATTACTTTTGCAACAATGATTCCCCATATATATCCAACTAAAAAAATGTCGGTAATAGCAATTATTATGATAACTCCAATGTAAACGGAATATCTTAGTGGAAGCATCATTAATTTCTCTCCTTTTTTACAGATTTTTATGAAGCATAATATGACACACAAAGTATATCATCTGTTGAATTTAATGAAAAGTAGTTCTTACCAAGATAATCTAATAATCTAAAGTAAAGATCTTCTCAACTCATAGAGGAGATCTTTTTTGTTGCCTTTTGGCTATACAAGTGAGGAAGATATATTTACAGGAAAAAATAGTTTTTGGTTTAAAAACAAGATTTTCGTTACCGGATTATTATAGAGGATAATTTTTGTAAAAAAACAAATCCCTAGTTAAAAAACACCGTTTTCCGTTCCCTATACAAGTGAGAGGTAAATTTTTTTCTGGACAAATTGGTAAATATTCAGACATACGTCATTTTTCGTTCCGTATACAAGTGAAGGGGAAATCGACTTTTTTGAAATTCTTCTGGACAAATTGGTAATTCTTTACGAAAACTGAGTTTTCGTTACCGGATTATATAGAGGAGGTTTTTTTAGAAAAAAGATTTCACAGGGTTACAAAACACCAATTGTCGTTTTGTATACAAGTGGGGGCGATAAACATTGTTCTGGAAAAGCCAGTTCTATAGTTACCAAACGCAGCTTTCGTTACCGGATTGTATAGAGGTTTTTTTGAGAATAAAAATTCCGTGGTTCAAAAATGCCAATTTCCGTTCCGTATACAGATGAAAGACTTTTTTCAAAGACATCGTACAAATGGCCATTTTTAATCCTTACTTATAGAGGGATTATTTTGAAAATCAGCAAGACCAGCTATATCGAGGTTGCTGTTTATAAACAAATTGTAAATTTTCTGGCAAGTACCATAATAATCGCCTCTCAGGATCGCTATAGGTAGAGGGACTTATAAACACAAAATGGAGATAGAACATGAATAAACTTACACTCATCCCATTCACAAGGAACTGCAAACTCACAAACTATATGGCGCTTCCGAGATCTCTGCTGGATGCAGACATCAATGAGACAGCAAAACTGATGTATGTTCTGCTGCTGGACCGGGCAAAGCTGTCTGCCCAGAACCAGGCCTGGATCGATTCAGCAGGAATCCCGTTCGTCAATTACACGATCGAACAACTGGCCAGTGATCTCCACAAGGGGAAATCGACCATCAAACAAGCCCTGAAAACATTGGAGGAAGCAGGTCTCATCCGGAGAGATCATCACAAGAACAGTAGGGCAAACTGCATCTATATTAACGTCCCCGAGGACAGTATTCTGGCTGGTATACAGCCGGAATTCCGACCTCTATATGGCCAGAATTCTGACCTTCATATGGCCGGAAAACCGACCACTAATAAAATAAAGAATAAAATGATTGATTCAAATGATTTATTAAACATCATACCAGAGGAAGATATCAGTCTATGAATACTATTAACAACCAACCGGAAAACAATCCGATCATCATTCCGGATATCAACCCGGAAAAAGAAAAACCACATACGGATGATCGAGTGGTTTATTGTGATCACTGTGGGATGCCTAAGAATAAATGGATCCCTCGGGGGCCGGTATTAGGATCGGGGAGATATGTTACGATCCCCTGCAAATGTGATCTTGAACGTATGAAAAAGATTACAGACGAGAGGGTATTCCGGGAGCATGAAGACAAAAAACAGAGATTATATCACCAGGCAAGTTTCCCGGCTGCCTTGAAGAAAGAAACCTTCGAAAACGCAGAAGATTATCAGCCTCAAGCCATGGATTACGCTAAAGAATATGCAGAAAACCTCGTTAAAGATCCGACTTTTTCGAATGGTCTTTGCCTCCATGGACCGTGCGGAACAGGTAAAACTTATATCGCTGCCTGTATCGGAAATTACCTGATCGATCATCTGAAACCAGTGTATTTCAACTCGATCGGACAATTGCTGACTCAGTTTTCCGGCAGCCATTTTCAATCAGAAAACAACATCAGCCCAACAGTTTTCTTGAACAATTTCCTTGATTATCGGTTGGTGATTCTGGATGATCTCGGAGCAGAATATGCGAACAATTATAACATGAGTCTGCTGTTCCAGATCATCAATTTCCTCGATATAAATAAGATTCCCATGATAATTACAACCAATCTTTCCTCTCAGGAAATCCAAACTCCAAAGGATCCACAAGCTAAAAGAATCTACGATCGGATCATAGGTCGATGCACACTTTTTAAGGTCGAGGGAGACGATATTCGAGTGAAAAAAGCGAAAGAAAGAATCAGAAAAGAGAGAGAAAAAGCACTTGTTTTGGCAGAAAAACGATCAGAGGAAGGAAGCCTCTGAATAATAAAGCAAGCAGACCCTTTATGTACCGGTCGGCACAAAAAGGGTAAAAAAACTCACGCAGAAAAACCGTCTGCGCTAGTTAGCAAGCAGTGCGTTTGTGTACCTAACGGTCACAAACACGCTTGCATTTTAGGGCTGCCCGCCCCTAACACCCCATGAAAGAAAGGATGGAAAAAAATATTGAAGCCCAGAAAGATGATTAAGAAACATTTTTGGCTGAGCGAGGAAGAAAATCAGCTGCTACTTGGACGGGCTAAGCGGGCTGGTCTCACTCAGTCTTCCCTGATTCGAATGTTATTGAAAGGACTTGTCCCCAAGAACAAACCGAGCGAGAAACTGCTGAGGTCTATGATGGAGCAGATAGCTCTCGTAGGTCAATTGAAAAATCTGGCAGATAAAGCCGAACTTCAGGGATACGGGATCGCTGAACAACTTCGCAACATCACAGAGAAAATGATCTGGAATAACTTAACCATCGAAGAAGAGATACGAGTACCAGAAGATCGAAGGGATTTCTGGAAATAGTGACCGAAAAATAACCAGATAATTCTGAAAGAAAGGAGGCAGAGCTTGTGGCTCAAACAGATAGTAATACCACCATAGCAGATCTCATCGCACAGCCCATTGATTCACGAGCTCTGCTTGCGAACCTAATAGAAAATGGTATAATATCTGTCAGCGATATCCGGGATGCAGAGATTATGAACAAGAAGAAAAATGTGCTGAATCTTCATCCCTATACGATCTCTCAAGGGAAAGGCAAAGATACCCGCTGGCAGACATATGTCGAAGACGATACCAAGCCAAACAAACGAAGAAAGGTGGTTAAAAAAACCGAAGCGGAACTGATCGATTATCTGCATGATTTCTATTTTGGGAAAGTTACTCCCGATATGCAAACTCTTCCCGACATTTATCCGGAATGGTTTGAATATAAGAAGATGAAGGTAACCAGACTCAATACACTTCACCGGATCGACACGGATTATAAACGGTTCTATGAAAATGAACCGCTGTCAGAAACATTAATGAGCACACCAATCTGTCAGATCAAAAAACTGATGCTCGAAAAATGGGCTTACAGTATGATCCACAAGTATGATATGTCATATAAATCTTATCAGAACATGGTGACACCACTTCGACAGATACTGGATTATATGATCGACAAAGAAGTTCTGGCAGTCAATCCCATGCGAAACTTGCGGATCGATAAAGGTCATTTCAAGCCGGTGAGGAAGAAACCTGCAAAAACCCAGATCTTCTTTGACGATGAAATCGATCCGATCATGAAATCCGCCTATGAGCTTGCTGAGAAGACTGGCGATGAGCTGTTTCTGGCAATTCCGCTGTTTTTCCTCACTGGAATTCGTTTGGGTGAATGTCTGGGACTGTCTTTTGATGACTTTTATGAGTCAGAACATGTTCTCCGTGTTCATCGTTCGTTAGTCGTGGTGGATACGGTAGATGAGAACAGAAACTGGCAGACAAGAGTCTATCAGATCCAGGAGTATCTGAAGAAAAATGCTGACGAAAGAGAAGTCATTGCCACCGATGAATGCTTTGAGATCGCGAAAAAGATCCGTAAAATGCAGGAACAGAAAGGCATCCAATCCAACTTCCTGTTCTCAGTTCAAACACCAAGCTGCCTTGAAAGCAAACTAAAAAGAGTTTGCCGGGAAGCAGGAATTGAGAACAAATCGCCTCATAAGATCCGGAAGACATATATCTCCAGGCTGGTAAATAAAATGATGGATCTGGATTTCATCAGAGAACAGGTGGGCCATAAGGAAATACAGACGACTCTGAATTCCTACACCTATTCCACTGCAAGGGCAGAAAAGAAATATTCCGATCTAAAAGAAATTTTCGGTAAGAATCCTGCCTGATTTTATTGAGAACTAACACTACAAAAATGAGAACAGATAGTGTCATCTGTTCTCAAAAAACAAGGAGATAAAAAAACCCCGGAAGCCTTATTCTATGCGGCTTCCGGGAACCAAAATGACATGGAGACGGAGGGATTCGAACCCTTGACCTCTCGGATGCGAACCGAACGCTCTCCCAGCTGAGCTACGCCCCCAACAGATAAATCCTCCAGAGTGCCGGTCCTGTAAATTGACGCCTAGCCAAAAGCTAGGTGGGTAACCGCAGCGCATGGGTCTGTCTTCCCCCGCCGCCGGGGATACCGGTACGGAATTAGCTTGGGGCCTGACATAGCATGCCGACTCATTTAGGAAACCCTTATCAAGAGTGTAGGTTCAATTAAACAGGTTATCGAACACCCCAGAAAGATTTACTGACACTGATTATAGCTTCTATCCACGGAAAATGCAAGGTTTTTTTCTGCGCACTACTGGAGGAGACTGTTTTGCTGCTAGGTTCTGCTTTCTCAAAAGAGCGGTTTCTTCATAAAAGGCGTTATTGTGTCGCTTTATGATATACTACATCCTTTTCGACCAAATGCACCAAACACAAGTGTTTTTGGTTTACTTTTTTGTATATAAGTGTTAATATTGGGGTGCCAGGGACAATCGATCCCTGGACAACCAAACAATTCCATAAGGAGACATATCATGATTATCGGTGTTCCAAAAGAGATCATGCACGATGAAAACAGGGTGGCTGCTACCCCGGAGACTGTAGCAAAGTTTGTTCGTGATGGACACACGGTGCTGGTAGAAGCTGGCGCTGGAAATGGCGCGTTTATTTCAGATGATGCCTATGCTGCCGCCGGTGCTGTTATGGTCAGCGATGTCAAAGAGTTATACGAAAGATCTGAGCTTATTCTAAAGGTCAAGGAACCTTTGTTCAACGAACAGATAGGCGTCCATGAGATCGACATGATGCACAAAGGACAGTACCTTATCACCTTTATTCATCCGGCTTCTCCGGTAAACCATGAAATGGTTAAGATGATGGCGAAAAAAGGCGTGATCGGCCTGACTCTGGACGGTATTCCTCGTATCTCCCGCGCACAGAGCATGGACGCACTGACTTCCATGAGTACCTGTGCCGGTTATCGCGGGATCGTCATGGCCGCTGAACGCCTTGGCAAGTTTATTCCCAACATTTTCTGTGCTGTCGGTTCTATCCGCCCCGCAAATGTACTGGTCGTTGGTGCAGGCGTCGCCGGTCTGCAGGCTATCGCGACTGCGAAACGTCTCGGCGCTATCGTATACGGCGCTGATATCCGTTCCGTTGCCAACGAACAGATCAAGAGCCTCGGCGCGAAGATTGTTGAACTTGGCATCCCGGATGAAGAAGCGGTTGCCGAAGGTGGTTACGCCAAAGCCCTTAAACACGAATTTCTGCAGAAAGAACGTGAAGCTATCGCCGCTGTCCTTCCTAAGATGGATATTGTATTTCTGAGTGCACTGGTCCCCGGCCGTCTGGCTCCTGTCATCATTACGGAAGAGATGGTCAAATCCATGCAGCCCGGTTCCGTTATTGTCGATATCGCCATTGATCAGGGCGGAAACTGTGAGATTACCACACCTGGTATCTGTGATGTCAAGTATAATGTCACTATCGAAGGCATCAAAAACATACCCGGGTTCCTGCCTACCTCTTCCACCTGGATGTTTGCGCAGAATGTCTACAACCTGGTCAAACACCTGGTTCGAGAAGACGGAAAACTTACCCTCGACCTGAATGATCCCATTGATGCTTCCATTCGCGTTACCGACGGTGAAAAGATCGTCCACAAAGGTGCACTGGAAGCGATGGGACTTGCCTGAGCTTTCGCTCAAACGATCCACATGTATAAGGGGTTCCTGCGTATGGAATGGATTCTGATCGGCGTTTTTCTGACAGCCTCTATCGTGGGCTATCTGATCATCAAACAAGTCCCCAGCCTCCTGCATACACCGCTGATGTCCGGTATGAACGCTCTTTCCGGCATTACCATCCTGGCTGCTCTGCTTGCGGCTGCTGGTGCAGACAAAACTCTGGTATTGATCGTTGCACTCCTTGCGGCCGCCTTAGCCATGGTCAATATCTCCGGAGGTTATTTTATCACCCATCGTATGCTTAGGATGTTCAATAAAAAAGAAAAGGTGGGTAAGGCAGAATGAATCCTATCATCTATTATATTCTTTCTGCCATTCTTTCCGCTGTCGTTTTAGTAGGACTGTCCATGCAGAGCAAAGTAAAAAGCGCTGTCCAGGGCAATCTGTTGAGTGTCATGGCGATGGCTGCGGCTGTCATTATTACCCTGATTCAGGCTAAGGGACTTCTTAGCGTGTGGTTATGGGTCGCTATGGCTGTAGGCGCTTCCTGCGGAATCCTTTGGGCCAGAAAGATCCAAATGATTGAAATGCCTCAAATGGTCGGTGCTTTAAACGGGATCGGTGGTCTGGCCAGTGCTCTTGTCGGTGGTATCGAATTGCTTAAGACGGGCAGCTCCGTCTTTGGGAACGTGACCGCCTGCCTAGCCCTGATCATTGGTCTCATCACCTTTTCCGGAAGTACGATCGCCGCGCTAAAGCTGGCAAGAAAGATTTCTTCCGCGCCTGTTATTATAAAGGGCTATGGAACTGTCAGTATCCTGCTGGGCGTTCTAATGATCGCTGCCTGTGTGCTGGCCGGTATCGGCAAACCTGATCTGGCTCTGGTACTTTCCCTGGCCGCCTTGTTCTTTGGCGTTTTGTTTGCGCTCCGTGTGGGAGGCGCCGATATGCCGGTAGCTATCTCTCTGCTTAATTCTCTCTCCGGTGTAGCAGGAGCGGTGGCCGGTATGGCCGTTTATAACATCCTGCTTGTGGCCATTGGAGGGATCGTCGGCTCCAGTGGCCTTCTGCTCACGACGTTCATGTGCAGGGCAATGAACCGCCGTCTGATCGATGTCCTTCTGGGCAAGACTACCAAACAGACGGAAAAGACACCGGAAATATCGGTGGAAGAACCAGTCGAAGAAGCTGCCCCGGAACCTGTTCGCGAACCTGAAACTGCCGAAGCAGTGGCTGAGGAACCGGTTCCCGAGCAGGAAGAAACCATGACGCTCAAGGGTGCGGAAAATGTCATTATCGTTCCCGGCTATGGTATGGCTCTGTCGCAGGCACAGCATAAAGTCCGCGAACTCCGGGACGTGCTCATCAGACAGGGTGCTTCGGTTCGCTTTGCGATCCATCCCGTTGCCGGCAGAATGCCTGGTCACATGAATGTGCTCCTGGCTGAAGCGGATATCGATTACGATGAGCTCTGCGAACTGGATATGATCAACGATGATTTCAAGAGTGCTGACGCCGTCGTAGTCATCGGTGCCAATGATGTTCTCAACCCGGCAGCCCGTGAGGCAGAAGGTACACCTATCTATGGTATGCCCATCTTGAATGTCGACCAGGCTTCCCGAGTGTTCATCTGCAATTTCGACCTGAATCCCGGTTATGCCGGTGTCGAGAATCCTTTGTACACCCGGGAGAACGGCGTTCGTCTTCTACTCGGTGACGCTAAAGGTTCCCTCGATATTCTCATTAACGAATTAAAAGCATAACTTACGCGAAAAACCGAATACCCATAAAAAAACAGACTGTTGAGATCTCTCACAGTCTGTTTCTCTCTGATCACAGCTGGAATCTGGATGGGCGGATCGTGATCCGCCAACTGTTTCCGGTACCGATATTATAGGCACGCGCGAAGCTTCCCTGGTTGATCGCGACCGCCATGCAGCCGAGCGAATTCACATACAGAAGCGGTTCGCCCACTCTCACTTCCGCGAACGAATGCGTAAACTTCATCAGATTGTGGTAAAGGATCCGGGTATCGTTTTCGATCATTATCTCAACGGTCTCTCCCACCTGGATCCCCAGCCGGTCAAAAAGTGCTTTGGAAATATTCGTCCACAGGCTTCCAAACCGGATATCGAGCACATCGACCGTTCCGCTCACAAAATCATCCTGTGCGGTCGGCGCGACAGTTGCCAGTTCCACGACAGTGGAAGGATCGATCAGCGGCCCCACTTCCTCGAACGTGATCACGCCCGCAGCCAGTCTCGCACCGGTATATGCGTAGACGTCCCGTCCGTGGAAAGTATAGGATTCCTCCGAACCTTTCAGACGGTTTCTGGACTCATCGATGCTTCTTGCCTCCCGGATGCCGAGCATCCGCTTGATATGCGTCAGGGTACCGTTATCCGGCGTCACGATGATCTGTCCCTGGCTGGTCAAAACCGCAATGGACCTGCGTCCGGATCCGACGCCCGGATCGACCACGGAAACGAACACCGTCCCGGCCGGCCAGTAGGTGACGGCCTGGATGAGGCGGTAACTCGCGTCCCAGATGTTGTATGGTTCAATCTCATGTGTCAGGTCGAACATACGGATCGTCGGGTCGACACTGTAGGCAACTCCGTACATAGCGCTGACCGCGCCGTCTTCCAAACCAAAATCTGACTGAAAAACCAACGGATTCATAAAGCTTTTCTCCATATCATCCATAGAATTATGAAACAGCTTGTGCTAAACTGAAGTATACCTCAATCAGGAGAAAAAATCCATGAAAGATGAACTGTTTTTTGAGGGGCTGGATCCAAAAGAACTGATCGCGGACTACGGATCACCTCTTTACGTATATAACGAGCGGGTTTTCCGCGCACGCTGCCGCGAGATCAAAAACCTTGTTTCCTACCCCGCCTTTTCCGTCAACTATAGTGTGAAGGCAAACAACAATCTCTCACTCCTCCGGATCGCACATGAAGAAGGACTGATGGCGGACGCTATGTCGCCCGGAGAGATCTATGTAGAAGAAAAAGCCGGCTATGGGCTGGATGAGATCTTTTATATCAGCAACAACGTCAGTACGGAAGAAATGGCTTTTGCCGTTCAGCGCGGGATCGTCGTAAGCATCGACTCCCTCTCTCAGCTCCGCCGTTTCGGCCGGACCTTCCCCGGGGCCAGGGCTTCGCTTCGCATCAACAGCGGTGTTGGCGCCGGTCACAGTGACAAAGTCGTGACCGGCGGCAAAAAGACCAAGTTCGCGGTCAGCCTGGATCAGCTGGACGAGGCCAGAAATATTATCCGGGGAACCGGCATCCGCCTGGTGGGCATCAACCAGCACATCGGCTCGTTCTTTCTGGACGGAGAGATCTATCTGGAAGGTGTCCGAGCTCTGCTGGACGTCGCAAAAGACTTCCCGGATCTTGACTTTATCGATCTCGGCGGGGGCTTTGGCATGCCCTATGACGTGAAAACCCAGCACCGGCTGGATCTAAACGAACTCGGCCGCAGACTGGACGAGCTGTTCTACGCTTTTGCCGGATCCTACGGCAGACAAGTCCGGTTCAAAGTCGAACCCGGACGCTATATCAGTGCCGAATCCGCTGTTTTGCTCGGCACAGTCCATGCAGTCAAGGAAAACGCCGGTCACCTGTACTGCGGAACGGATATCGGTTTCAATGTTCTGATCAGACCGGTACTCTACGACGCCTACCATGAGATCGAGACATGGCCGCACCGACCGGAAGCACCCCAAAAACCTTTTACCGTCGTTGGCAACATCTGCGAGTCCGGCGATATCCTGGCCAAAGACCGGGAAATGCCGGTCATGGAGGAAGGCGATCTGGTCATCGTGCACGATGCCGGCGCTTACTGCTACAGCATGGCTTCGAATTATAACAACCGGCTGCGCCCCGCGGAGGTACTGATCCGGGAAGACGGATCTGTCCGGCTGATCCGACGGCGTGATACGCTGGAAGACCTGATCCGTAATTTTGAATAGAAAAACCGCCCTACACAGCATGCAAGGCGGTTTATAGACGGAAAAAGCCGGCCCTTACTCAGGGCCGGCCTTCTATGCTCAGCTTAAGTACCTCAAAGATGGTCTTATCACTTGACCTCCGCTTTGAAGTTTGCTCCTGCGTGGAATGCGGGGGCTTTATGTGCTTTTGTTGAGTACTTCTTTCCACGGAATTCTCCCGTGCGAGCAGGTACTGTTTTCGTTTCAAATGTTCCGAAGCCCGGGAATGTTACTGTGCCATCTTCCTTGACTCCTTTGATGATCAGATCCAGTGCGGCATTCACCACTTTTGCAGCTTCACGATTGGAAACCTCGGCAGCTTCTGCGACCTGTTTGATGAACTGAGTCTTGTTCATAACCGTACCTCCTTTATAAAATGATCAGATAATGTTCGTATTTCCTTTGAACCTCTATCTTGTGTATATTCTAACCGATTTCCACGAAAGATGCAACATCAAACGTGAAAATATAGTCAAAAGTTTACAATTTCCTCACAAATGGCAGCCGAAGGATATCGATCTCCTTATCCGATCTTCTTCACAAAGCAGCGACGCCTTTTATGCGGGATGACCGTCAGCGCTCTCCACTGGGACAGGATCTTCTCGTTCATCTCCAGCATGGGACCGGTCTCGGCGTTCACGATACCGCGTTTGACGGCTCCTTCCCACAAATGTGTCATGACGATCGAATTCAGTCCCACGCCCTGCAGCGCCGGATCGACGGCGATCAGGAACATATCGACGGTATCATTCTTCTGAAGCGATCTCAGCACATGGATCCAGCCGGTAGGAAACAGTCTTCCGCGGCTTTTTTGCATGGCCTGTGCCATGGACATCCCCATCACGCCGAATGCCACGAGTTTTTCATTCTCATCGGCGACCAGTGAACAGAACTCCGGTTCGATCAGCGGAATGAACTTATCGGCATACTTTTCGATCTGATCTTTGCCCAGATCTACGGTCCCGTACAGTTCTCCATAGGCTTTGTTCACCAGTTCGAACGCCTGCCTGATCCAGGGTTTATAGGCCAGCCGGTTCTTTACCTGGACTTCGTGGTATTTCCCTTTGGCGAGGATGTGATCAGAGATCCGTTTGATCCTGAGCATTTTGGGATCGTCCACCGCCGGGATCGGCAGAAGATATTCGACCCAGTCGGCATCCTTCTCAAAGCCAAGCCGCTTCATATGTTCGATATAATACGGATGATTGTAGTAGGTGATGAACTGGCCACGCCTGTCAAAGCCTTCCACCAGCATCCCTTCCCGGTCCATGTCACAGAATCCCAGAGGCCCCTGCAGTTCGTCCATGCCTTTTTCTTTAGCCCAGGACTCGACTTTCTGAAACAACGCGTCCGAAACAGCCGGATCATCGATAAAGTCCACCTGAGAAAAGCGCATCCGCTTTGTTCCCCATTTCTCATTGGCACGGTGAGAAAGGATCGCGCCGATCCTTCCGACTACCTTTCCATCCCGGTAGGCCAGCCATGATCTTGCTTCACAATAAGAGAAGGCAGGATTTTTCCTGGGATCCCAGTCCGCCATATCATCTCCGTAAAAAGCCGGAACAAAATTCGGTTCATCCCGGTACAGTTTGATCGGATAATCGACAAAAGTCCTGCGCTGCGCCTTGGTCTTAACTTCCACTAACGTGATCTCATTTCCCATGGAATCATCCCCTCTTCACATGCAAGATTCGGTACGGACATCAGAAGCTGTGGCCGCCGCCACCGCCTCCGCCGCCACCACCGCCACCTACTCCGCCGCCACCGCCGGAGAAGCCGC